>JADHWW010000055.1 GCA_016783285.1 Anaerolineae bacterium | reverse complement strand
CATCTCTACTGCGTACGAGTCAGAGAGACACTTACTCCTCCTCCCATTCACTCTGCCAGTCCTCGGTGAAATCCACCTGGAAGGGGTCGGCGCTGATGATCTCCAACTCCACACCGCACCTGGGACAGGCGATCACGGCACCCCCGCGTGGCTTGACCACCTTAATGGTGGAGTCACAATGGGGACAGTGCGTCTTGGGATTTTTCGCCTCCCTTTTTGATTTGACTCCCACGCTATTGGATGTCCCATTAGTGATCTTCATCGTCCGAATCATCATCGTAGGGGAAATCCACCTCGAAGGGATCGCTGCTGACGATCTCCAGTTCCACGCCGCATTCGGGACATTTGATCTGAGCGCCCTCGCGTGGGTTCTCTATGCTAATGGCCGCATCACATTCGGGGCAATACACCTCGGGCATTTTCTATCTCCCTTTCCGGTTTGGCATACCCGCTCAGTTGGGTATACAGTTCTTATTCTCCTTCGCCTTCTTCTTCTTCTTCTTCTTCTTCTTCTTCATCCTCAGAGTCGAGGGGAAAGTCCACCTCGAAGGGATTGGTGCTGATGATCTCCAGTTCCATATCGCATTCGGGACATTTGATCATGGCACCCTCGCGCGGGTCGTCCACACTAATGACAGCGTCACAATCGGGACAATACGTCTTTGGCATTTCATACCTTCCTTTTTGTTTTGTATTTGACATTCCCGCCTGATTGGGTTTTCGGCAGGTTGTGCATAGTATAGCACAAAACAAGCGTCAGTGAGGTAAGACATTGGTGAGACTCTGGTAAAGATTCGGTGTACACCCCCGTACCAAACCTCAGTGTATCCTACTTGCACCGGCCTGCCGCAGCGGCACAGTGAACAGGATCAAAGTGATCAACACGATCAGCCCGGTCAACCCCCAGGCCAGGACATTGCTCATACGGCTGCTTCGATGCGCTCCCATCAGGTGCGGGTCGTTGGCCAATCGCAGCATCAACACCAGAAGCACGGGCAACAGAATGGCGTTGAGCGTTTGCGACAGCCACATCAACGGGAACAGTGGCACGCCGGGTAGTAGCACCACTGCCGCGCTCAACGCGACCAGACCGGTGTAGAGGCCATAGAAGACCGGCGCTTCCTGTGGCTGGTTATTTATGCCCCGCTCCCAGCCGAACGCCTCGCAGACGGCGTAGGTCGTAGCCAGCGGCAGCACCGACGCGGCCAGCAGCGAAGCGCCCAACAGTCCCACGTTGAACAGGTATTTGGCCCACGGCCCAGCCAGCGGAGCCAGTGCCAATGCCGCCTGTTCCGCTGTCTCTACGTGGATGCCGTGGACGAAGAGCGTCGCGGCGGTGCAGATGACGACGAACGCGGAGATGACGTTGCCGAAGGCCACGCCTGTCACCACGTCCAGCCGGGTGTAGCGGTACTCTTGCGGCGTCATCCCCTTGTCCACGACAGAGGCCTGCAAGTAGACGCAGCCCCAGGGGGTGATGGTTGTGCCGATCGTCGCCAGCAGGGCCAGCACGTAGCCCGTCTCGAAGTGGAAAGCGGGCGTGACTGCCTGCTGCAACACCGTGCCCCACGGGGGGTGTATCAGGAAGGCGGAGATGACGTAACTCAGGGAGCAGAGGCAGAGGGTCAACAGGAACTTTTCCACCCGCGAGTAAGAGCCACGGGTGACGAGCAGCCAGACCAGCAGCGCGGCGATGGGCACCGCCAGGTAGCGCGAGACACCCAGCAGTTCCATCCCGGCCGCGATGCCGGCGAACTGGGCCACAGTGGTGCCAAAGTTGGCCAGGAGCAGGCAGAACATCGCAAAGGCGGTCACCTTGACGCCAAACTGTTCGCGGATCAGGTCGGCCAATCCTTTGCCCGTCGTGGCTCCCATGCGGGCTGCCATCTCCTGCACTACCACCTCGCCCACGGTGACCACCAGGATCATCCATAGGAAGGCATAACCGTAGGTCGAACCAGCCATCGAGTAGGTGGCGATGCCCGGCGCGTCGTTGTCGGCGCTGGCGGTGATTAGCCCCGGCCCGATGAGGGCCAGACAGAAGAATACCCGCTGCGCGGCTCGTTTGATACCGTTCTGCAGTGTCATCTTCGTTCTCCGTTTTGGCCCTAGAAGAAGCGCGGCAATCGCTTCTTCCAGGCGGTGGGAATGAAGGCGTCAATAGCGTCGTCCACGGTGACGATGCCGTGCAGCGCGCCTTTATCGTCCACGACAGGCACGGCCAACAGGTCGTACTTGGCGACCAGATGCGCCACGTCACGTTGCGGCGTGTGGAGATCCGCCGTCACCAGGTCGGCCTCGGCCACGTCTGTCAGTGGCGTATCAAGCGCGCACATGACCAGGTCGCGCAGACTCAACGCGCCTTTCAAGCGGCCGGATGCGTCGGTCACGTAGACGTAGTAGAGCGCCTCGTCCTCCTGCGCGGCCTCGGAGTGGCGCAGATAGTCCAACGCCTGCCCTGTGGTGAGCCCCTCAGGGACGGTGGCGAACTCGGTAGTCATGATGCCGCCGGCGCTGTCTTCGGGGTAGGCCAGCAGGCGACGCACGTCCGCAGCGTCTTCCTCCTCCATCAGTTCCAAGAGACGCCGGCTGGTCTGGTCGGGCAGGTCGGCCAGCAGGTCGGCGGCCTCGTCGGGCCCCATCTCCTCCAGGATGTCAGCGGCGCGTTCCGGCTCCAGGTGGTTCAGCACGGCTACCTGCACCTCGGCCGGGCTCTCCTCCAGTGTGTCGGCCAGCGTCTCGTCGTCCAGGGCTGCAATCAGCGCCTGACCGGTGCGCCGGTCCAGGTCACTGACGATGGTGGCAATGTCGGCCGGGTGAAGTTTCCCGATGCGTTCCCGTGACACGCGCAGGCGGACGGGCGCATCGGCCTGGAGCGGGGCCACGTCCTCCCAGGGGATGATGGCTTCGGACGGCTGTCGCCGCAGGGTGGAGAGGAGCGCGCGGGCCGGTCGCTCCACTCCCAGGCGGCGCAGCAGCCCCATCGTCCCCACATCGGCTCCGACCAGGCAAAGGTGGTCGCCCACCCGGGCCAGTTGCAGGTCGTTGACCCGCACCACACGCCGTCCGTCCACGTCCACGACCTGCCGGTCAAGCACCTGGCGGGCCAGCCACAACTCGTCGCCCTGCGGTTCGTAGGGCGTGAGTGTTGACCGCTCGGCCGTGAGCAGGATGGAGGGGCGCAGCCAGCCTATCTGCTCCGCCACGACGAAGGGAGGAGCGTCGGCCTTGGCACGGAGCGCCAGCGCGCATACGCGGGGGAAGGGCTGTCCCACGCCGCGCACCAGCACGTCCGCGCAGCGCCCGACGCGCTCTCCCTGCGCGTCCCAGACCGGTTGCTTTTGAATTTCGCTGAGAAAGATGGGGGGCATGTCGTTTCTCCTTTCGTCTGTGTCGTCTCTTACCAATCCGGCCTGATGCCGTAAGCGCAGTTCTGAACTTTACCTGTTACCAGCCCGCGCCAGAGGCATGTCTGGCGGGCGTCCAGCAACCGGAAGCCCAGCGCTTCGTACAGATGACAGGCAGCCTGGTTGTGATCGGTCGTCATCAGGTGAACGCCACTGATGCCCGTCGCCCAGAACTGCGCCAGGCAGGTCTCCAGCAGTGTGCGCCCAATCCCTTGTCCCCGCGCCGGAGCGGCCACGCTGACGTGCAGGTGACCGGGGAAGCGGTCGAGTGGGACGGTCGGGACTGCGCGTTCCAGCAGTTCCTGTAACAGCCGCAAACCGAAGCGCAGCGCCTTTCTTCCGACGTGGTAGTGTCCTTGCAGCACCCCGCGTAGCACCGCCGGCAGGATACGGGCGCGGAATATCCGCGTGCGTCGCCGGCTGTCGCCGCAGCCCATCACGTAGCCTATCACAGTCCCGGCCGCTTCGGCCACCCACAGGCGTGCCGGCTCGTAGTCGGTATAATAGGCCGCGAACGCTGCACAGAACAGCGTGCGGTCGCCTAGAAACGGTTCGACCGGAGCGCCGAAGAAGGCGGTATCGGCCGCCAACGTCCAGACGGCCTCTCTATCTTGTGGGCGGTAGGGACGGACCTGGTACATCTGCATTTTCTGCCTGCTCACCCTCCCGCAGGTTTGGACGTCTTTTGGGTGCAAAGGCGTGTCTCGACCGGGCATTCAAGCCCGCAAATGCTGTCAATCGTAACCTGCGGGAGGGTAGGCTGAGTTACCGACAGGCAAGCAAAAAGCCGCAGACCAGGCTGCGGCTTTCTCACGCGCACGTGTCGAGAGTGCCGGTCAGTCTGCTTCGCCCATCGGGGGCAAGAATGGATTGGTACTGAACGAACTGTCAGAGTCGCTATCTATGCTATCGTTATCCATACCTGTTTTCATTGGGCTAATCGTAACCATCGCGCGTGTTAGTGCCGGGTTTTATTATACTCCAGATAGGGCTGTCGGCAAGCCTGTCCAGGGGCCCATCCTCCAGGCGGATCAGGTACCAGGCGGTGCGGTCGAGCACGAGACCCTGGCGCGTTTCGGCGGTCAGGGCCAGCCAGTCTGGCTGGCCCAGTGTATCAAGATCGAGCCGATACCAGACGATGGGTCCGCGCGCCAGCACCCCATCTGTGCTCGTCCGCCCGTAGTGGCCGCTCCAGGTCGTGGTATCCTCAAGTGTGATCGCCCGGACGTAGAGGTCGTAGCCGTAGGCGCGGCTCACGCGCCCGCGCGCCTCCAGCGCCACCCACAGGCTATCGCCCCAGCGGAGCACGTGCAGGCTGGTGATATCGGCCCCGCCGCGCGCACGACGCACGACGCTGTCGCTCACAGGGTCATCACGCCCCGGCAGGGTAACGTCATCCGGGATCACCGGACCGCTGTCGGCGTCGAGGAGGGTCTCGCCCTCAACGAGGCCAAGCGCGGTGACACCGTCCACCTCCACGAACAGTTCGTTCTGCCGCACAAAACTGCGCAGGAACGAGGCCAACACCCTTTGCTGAGAGCGATAAGCATCCACCGCCTCGCGCTTGGCCGCCAATTCCTCGGCGGATAGCCGCCACTGCAGCCATTCACCGATGGATTCGAGTTGTCGTGGCGGGCTCAAGAACTTCTCTGGCTTCAGGCCAAAGGGCTGGGGATACAGCCCGTAGTGTACCAGATACCCCAGCAGTCGCGGCTGAAAGGTCGGATCTTCCGCCCGCTCCATCTCCACGGCCAGGGCTGTGAACGCGCTCAACATGCGGTGGTCAATGTGCTCGTCGTTGGGATGTGGCATCACGATCAGGTCGGGGCATTGCGCTGCCAGGATGGCACGCAGGTCGCTCAGCAGCGCCTCGCCGCTGTGAGGCGCACCTGGATGGAAGGTGCACGGGTAGGGGCTCTGTTCGCGCTGTGAGTAGGGCGAGCGGTAGGGCTTAGCGCTCTCCCAGTGGTCCCACCACAGCGCGGTCAGTCCTCGATCGGGGTATCCCAGGAAAGTGACAGCGTGCGCATCCAGCCCCAGCCTGGAGAGCGCGTCCAGTGATTCCTGCTGGCGACGCTCTCCCATGACGATGAAGTCTTCCGGCCTGGGGAAAGCGCGGCGGGATTCAGCCACCGTGGCACGGCGGTACCCATCGCCAGCGGTGGCGATGACCACGTGGACGTCCAGCCCTTGCCGGAGCGCGGCCTGGATCAGCCCGCCTGCGCCCAGCACCTCGTCGTCGCAGTGGGGGGCGAGGACCAACATGCTGCCGTGCTCGTCGAGCGCCAGCACAGGGTACGTCTCCAGCGCCCGGTTGGAGCCGGCAAGGCGACGTTCGTAGTCCACTGCGCCCACCGTCAGGATGACCATCGCCAGCCCGACAGTCCAGACCTTGCGGGAGCGCAGATCCCGGCCTGTCACCCTCCGCGCGCGGGCCCACGCGGCCCGAAGCCAGCAGGCAATAATTCCGATGTGCATTTGCTCCTTCTCGTTGATTTGTTGATCCTGCGCCATAGTTCTTTAATCTTTGCATGTTATATCACCAGGTAGCCAGTTTGTCCAGTCATATCAAGACCGAAACCTGGGTAGATTCCGGCAGTCCAGCCACAAAGCAAAGCCCAACGCCGCCACCATCTAAATGTACCACAAACAACTCCCCGGCGCATCAGCCAACCGGGGAGTTTTGGGCCTGATCAGGTGACCAGTCTTTTTAGTTTACAACATTTTTGTTTCTGCCTTCGTTATCTCGTGGCTCAGACCAGTTCCACCGAGAGCCTGACCCGCGTCAGCCACCCGCCCAGTGCCCCGCCAGCCGCAAAGATGACGGTGAGCAGAACGGCGGCCAGGGTCGTTCTCACCCCTTTGGTGACCAGTGCGACCAGGGCTACAGCCATCAGACCGGCTAGTAAACCACTGAATGCACCAGTGCTCAACTCCCGAACCTGTGCCAGGCGGGTTGCCACATAACCCCCACCCGCGGAGCAGAGCAATGCAGCCAGCACAGCCGATATCCAGGGGACGTTGCCCTGGTAGTACCAAACCAGGATCGCGAAGGCGACAGCCCCCAAGATCAAGGTCACCAGAGCTCCGGCGACGATGGCGATGATTTTAGATTTCGTGTTCATTTTTACAGGAGTTTCCCATTGACATTAAGTTATCCGTTCATTCCAGTTGCTTGCAGACAGAAAGCAGGTAAGCCGTAGTCGTCCAGCAAGGTCGGTGAGAGTCCAATGACAGTTTCTCCACTAGATGAGGTAGACAGGTGCACGAGCGAGTTGAAGTAATGACGTTTGATCCAGCCCAACGTTCGGTCACACAGCGAGGTGGTCAAGAGCCGCGTCAGGCTGAGACAGATATAGGCCAGGAAGCTCATCAGGATTTGGCCGTAGATGGTTTCCCAGGTACGGGCGTGGAAATGGCCCAGGCCATGGTTTTGCTTGCATTCGCGGTAGCAGACCTCGATATACCAGCGGAGTTTGTACACCCGCAAGACATCGAGGGGTGCAAAGTGCAAGTCTGTACACATCAAGACGAAGCGATGGACGACTTCGCCCTTGCGGCCGAGTTCTTCGACGAAGGCCATCTGAACCACACCTATGTCTTTCATGCCCACCTGACGGGACAAGAGACGATAAGGCCTGCGGCGACAGGTTACATCCTCGAAGTCCTGTGGACGCCACAACTCCCACAGTTCAGGCAAATCGTAGATGTGGCCGCCATAGGTGTAGTTGAAACCTGCTTTGGCCGGGATGACCACCCGCTTGAAGCCCAGAGCCAGCACCTCCAAGATGAACCAGGGGACGAAATACCAACGGTCGAAGGTGGCTGTTTCCGAACGGATACCCGCCTGACGTCCCAGGTGCAACAAATCCAACATCAAACGCAACTTGCCCGAGGGCACACCATCCGGGGTATGACTGAGCACCAGGCTCATAAGCGAGGTCACCTCTGCTTTATCCTGCACGGGCAAGACGTACAACCGGCATACGGCATCGTCCATGTGTTCCACCACGACCAACATCACCTGCCCCAGGGTGCAAGTAGCCGTCCCCAGAAAAGCGATCCGATACCCTACATCGTCCAGATTGATCCATCGTTGCTCGACGTTGCGCGCCAGCAATGCCTTGGCCTTCACTGCCTCTGTCTCACCGTTCAGCGTGTAGTGCCGGCGCTGATCACTGACGCCCACCCAGGCCACTCCCATACCATCCAATTCCCCGCGCATCCGGGGGGACAACTGGTTGCCGCTCAGTTCGACTACCTGCGGCTGCTTTCCCTCTTCCACTCGATGGCGCAGCCAGCGCACAAAGTCATCCGCTTTGCGGCGGTCGACCTTCAATTTCTTGCACTCTTTGGCCTCCGCTATCCTGGCTTGTTGGGCCTCGTCGGGCTGATAGATGCCACAGAAGAGCGGATAGTGCTTCTTCCAATCCGCATAGAGCGTGCTGACGATGTCATAGCCCAGCGTGAAGATCTTCTCACTGTGCAGAAAGATGACCCTGATACCAGGCATCTTGACCCCATACTTCTTGCTGACCTGTGTCTCGTCGCCAGCCGTCACCCCACTGGGCAAACTGGCCGTACGCGGGTCTTGCTGCAAGGTACGCACTACCTCGCTCATCCAGGCTCGATACTGCGTCACCGTGATTGCCGCCAATGTACGGTACAGCATCTTCTGTTCCAAGGCTTGAATCCCCAGTACCGCACACAAGGCCAGGTCTTGCCCTACCGCCTCCGCCAGTGCACACAGCGATGTCACGTTCATCACTCCAAGGAGCAACACGACCAGCAGGATGCACCCCACGGCCAACCCTCCAGCCTTGACGATGCCCGCCCCCTCCAGCGCCTCGTCCAGACGGAGTGCCTCCCAGAAGCGTTGAGCCAGAAATCCTCTGGCCGTCGGAGTAGGCTTGGGTTCTGCTATGGCCTTCTTGGCTCGCAACCGCTTCATCTGTTGCTTCTGGCGCCAATGCTTCTGCCGGACTTTGCGCTTGCGAGGTTGACTTTCAACCTTCCGTCGAGTATGATTGGAGATAGACCCTGTTCGCATGACTCTGGACATCGTGACCTCCTTCTGAGTATGTGGTTTCTCGAAGGATGCCACATCTGTCCTATGTTGCCAAGTCAACAGGGTCTGCACTACTATATTATGTCAATGGAAAAGTCCTGATTTTTAGTACTCCTTTCTTTTTGTTGGTATACTTTTGGCTCACTTTACACCTGGCCGAACAGCAGAGCCAGCACGCTGCCCGGCACGTTCATCACCACTTCCTGTCATTGGATCTGACCTCAACAACTCAGACTAACGAATCGCTCTCGTCCAAGTGGGAGCCGATGCGCCGGAAAAAAGATGTGGGTTTTCGAACGCAAGTTCAAGCCTGGCCTGAGACCCAAAGACGTAGGGGCGCGGTTGTTGCGCTCCTTTTTTGACAAATGGGCCGGATGCTGCTATACTGACGATGCAAAGATCGTGAAGTACATTCGGCCATGCCCAACGAAACGATCCTGGTCGTAGACGACGAGCCGGCCATCGTCCAGGTCATCCGCGAGCGGCTGGAGCGGGAGGGCTACCAGGTGTGCGTCGCCGAAACCGGCGAGGCGGCCCTGGAGGCTGTCGCCGAGGCCCCACCCGACCTGCTCATCCTCGACTTGATGCTGCCTGGCCTGGACGGCTTTGACGTGCTGCGCCGCTTGCGTCAGGAGAACCAGGAGTTGCCCATCATCATCCTCACCGCCCGCGACGACGACGTGGATGTGGTCGTCGGCCTGGAGCTGGGCGCCGACGATTACGTGCGCAAGCCCTTCAACCCCCGCGAACTGGCGGCCCGTGTGCGAGCCATGTTGCGCCGCCGCGCCGAGGCCCTAGCTCTGGCCGAGCGGGTGGCGGATTTGGAGGAACAACTGATATCAGAGAGCGTGTCGGCCACCGGCTTGCATTTCGACGAGTCCGCCCGCCGGGCCTGGTTCGCCGGGCAGCCCCTCGACCTGCGGGCCCGCGAGTACGATCTGTTGCACTTTTTTACCCAGTATCAGGGACAGGTCCTCAGCCGCCAGACGTTGCTCGACCGGGTGTGGGGCCAGTCCCAGTTCATCGAGGAGCGGACGGTGGACGTCCACGTCCACCGCCTCCGCCAAAAGCTGGCCGAGATCAACCCCGACGCCAACCCCATCCAGACCGAGCGGGGCATCGGCTACCGGTTCGAGCTATGAAGCGCAGCCTGGGCGCCCGGCTGGCCGTGGTCTATGGGCTGACCAGCGTGGTGGTCGTCGCCGCGCTGGGGGTGGGCGTCTACCTCCTCACCGAGCACTACCTGCTCAGCCGGGCAGAGGACGACCTCGCCGCCCTGGCCGGTTTCTACGCCGCCTACACCGCCGCCCTCGCCCCCGACGCGGACCACCTGGCCGGGTTGGCCCCGCAGATTGCAGCCTTTGCCCCCCAGGCCGGCTACGACGTGCGCTTTTTCGATGCCCAGAATGGGACCTTGTTGGCCGCCACCCGTGATCTTGGCCTGTTGCCCAGCCGCGCCGCCCGCGCTGAACTCGGCTACCGGCAGCCAAGCCTGTTTCTGCCGGTCAGCCGTGACCTGCCCGCCCGGCGCTACGTCGCCCGCGCTGTGCCATCGGCCGGAGGTCAGCACCTGGTCGTGGTCGAAGTTTCGCGCGACGTGAGCGATTTGGACGAGATCCTGGGCGTCTTGCGCTTGATCCTGATCGGGGCCGGGGGGCTGGCCGTGGTCGTCGTCCTGGTTGCCAGCCTGCTGCTGGCCCAGCAGATGACACGGCCACTGCGCGAGATGGAACTGGCTACGCGGGCCATCGCTGCCGGGGATTTCAATCGCCGTCTCGGTGTGCATCGGGCCGACGAGATCGGACGGCTCGCCGCCAGCGTGGAGCAGATGACCGCCGACCTGGCCCGCTTGGAGGCCAGCCGCCGCGAGTTCATCGCCAAGATTTCTCACGATTTGCGCACACCCCTGACGGCCATCAAAGGGGCCGTCATCAACCTGCAAGACACGGCCCAGGACGAGATGCAGCCCTCGCTGGCCATGATGGACGAGCAGGCCGAGCGACTCATCCGCCTGGTGGACGATCTGCTGACCCTGTCGCGGCTGCAACGCGGCGAGCTGCGCCTACGCCGCGCCGAGGTGGACCTACGCAACGTGGTCCGCGCGGCGGTGGACGTGGCCGGCGGGAAGGCGATGCGCCTGGGTGTGGCGCTGGCGCTGGATCTGCCCGACCGGCTGCCCGTCGTCCTGGCAGACGCCGACCGCTTGCAGCAGGTGATCGTCAACCTGCTGGACAATGCCCTCCGGGTCACGCCACCCGGCGGCGCCGTCGAGGTGCGCGTGACCGGCGGCAGGGACGCGGTCGCATTGAGCGTGTGGGACCAGGGAGCGGGCCTAAGCGACGAGGTCGCGGGCCGCGCCTTTGAGCCCTACGTTCGCGGGCCCGGCGGTGACACCGGGCTGGGGCTGACCATCGCCCGCGAGATCGTCGAGGCCCACGACGGGCACATCTGGCTAAAGCCACGCCCTGAAGGCGGCGCCGAAGCGGGATTCGCGCTGCCGCTGGGGTAGGATAGGCAGTACCGCCAGGGCTGCCCGCCGCTCCCGCCAGCGGGCAGTCCGGGCGGAGCAGAAATGACAGCAAGATGGGCCATCCGTTAAAATTGCGGTAACAATCCTGTCATACTGGGGCAAATTTCATCTGGTACACTGAACGCAATACGACAATAGGAAAAGGAGGCGAACATGAAAGGAAACGTCTGGCTTGCGTTCAGTCTGCTTTTAGTGCTGAGCCTGGCTCTGGCCGGCCGCGGGCAGAAAATCACCGCCGAAGAGATCGTCGCCAGGATGCGGGAGACGGTCGAGAACACAAAAGACGCCCACGCCGTAGTGACCGTCGCTCTCGACGCGCAAGGTAAGCAGATTTCGGCCACAGTCGAGCTCTGGGAGCAGTCGCCTAACAAGATCCGCACCGAGGCGCTGGAGGCTTCGGAGCCTGACCTGGTGGGCATGCTGCTGGTGAGCGATGGCCAGCAGGGTTGGACCTACGACCCTCAGCGCCACCGGGTCGTGGTCGGCCCTATGGGCGATCTGGAGCTGCCGCCGCCCCAGGAGATGCTCATCGAGCTACAGGACACCATTCAGGCCATGCTGGACGCCAGCGACATCGAATTGGCCGGGGAGGAGACGGTAGCCGGACGCCCAGCCTACAAACTGTGGATGAGCCCCAAAGAGGATAGCAAAGAAGGATCCTTCCCCGGCGATGGCAAGGCCACGCTCTGGGTGGATCAGGAGCGTTGGATCGTCCTCAAGGCGACCTACGAAAGCGGGGCCTTTGGCCAGAGGAGTATGGAGGTACAGAGCTTTGAGCTGAACCCCGGCCTGTCGAACGATCTATTCACCTTCCAGGCGCCCGAGGGGGCCGAGGTCGTGGACATTGAGGCGGAGCAGCCCAGTTTTATGACCCTCGACGAGGCCCAGGCCCAGGCGGGTTTTCCCCTCCTCGTGCCAGAATATGTGCCCGGCGACGCTACGCTCATTCAGGTGTTCCAGGTTCAGGGCGCCATCGTCCTGGGCTACGACCACTCGCCCGAGGTCTCCTTCACAATTATGCAGGGACCTGAGCCGATCCGGTCAACGCCGCCGGGCGAAGCGCAAGAGATCACCGTCCGGGGGCAGAGCGCGACGCTCATCACTGACGAGTCGGTGGGTTTTGCCTACCTCCACTGGATCGAGAACGACGTGTCGGTCACCATCGGCGGGCGGCTCATCGTAGACGAGGCGTTGAAGGTCGCCGAATCGCTCAAGTGAAACCCAGGCGACGGCCCGCCCACAGCCAGCGACCCATTCGCTCAGCAGCGTCGTCTTGCCAAAGCCGGCCGGGGCGGAGATGAGCGTGAGCTTGCGGTGCAGGCCTGCGTTCAACTGCTCAATCAGGCGTGGGCGTGACACCAGCTCTGGCCGGACGGGGGGAATATAGAGTTTGGTGGTCAGGAGCGGAACGTCCTGAGCACTGTCGAAGGATGGCGTGGGCATCGTGCCATAATCTTACCACGTCTTGCCCATATCCCCAAATGAAGAGCAGCCCTGCTTTCAATCCCGGAAACCGACATCATCCAGCGCGACGACCCCCACCCGAGTGCAGTCAAAGACAAAACGCACCTGCGCCAGGCCGGTGGGGTCAAAGGCGGGATTCGCCGCGACGAAAGCCGCCAGCGGAAACTCGAAATGCTGGAACACCACCTCCGACTTGGGCAGAGGGGACATGAACGCGACTTTGCCGATCCGCCCTTCCAGTTGCGGCTGCAGGAACGAGAAATGGCTCAGCGGCAGGCAGGCCGCCTCCCCCGCGCCGTCCACCACTTCCACGGTCAAATCTATTGACTCGCGTGGGCCTTTCTCCCCTTCGTCTTTTGTCTCCGGGGTGGGGTCTTGGTTCGCGTCGGCCAGCGCAAAGACCAGGACGCTGTTCTGGGTCAACGTCAAGCCGCGCTCAGGCAGTTGGATCGTATAACGGGCCGTCGTCGCCGCACCGTCCGCGTCCCAGCCGGTACTGGACGTACTCCCCCTCGCACGGCGGCCCCAGCGCGGCCCACACCACGCGCTCGGTCAGGTCCATCACCAGCGAGATCACGGTCTGTCCTCGCTCGTGCGGCGGATCGCCGGGATCCTCGTGGCCGCAGACGGAGTTTGGGTAGTTGACGTGGTCTCGCAGCAACGTCTGAAGACCCCCCAGGCTTACTTTGCCCTCTCCTGTCTGTGCCTGTAGCAATCGCCGGGCGCGATTGAGCCGCACGTGGGATCCGGCGTAGGTTCCGGGCTGCTCTAGCGTTTGCATTTTCGGGGAGAGGTAGTGGTTGGTGTGGGCCAGCCAACCCTCGTCGCCATACAGGATGGCGTGGGCGGTGGCCGAACTTTCGACACTGTATAGCTCGCCGTGGGCGTCGGCCAGCAGGTAGTGGTAGCCGCCGGCCCGCTGTCTGGGCACACAGGTCTGGATCGCCTCGCCAATAGTACGGGCGAGCAGGATAGCCCGCGAGAAGAGGATGCGCGGCACGCCGACCTGGGCATCGGTAGCGTAGACCGAGTTGATCGCCACGCCAATCCCTTCCTCATTGAAACCGACGTTGACCAGCAAGGCCCCGTAGCTCATACCGATGAAGGCTGGCCCGTCGTCCGGTTCCGCGTGCACCAGGTAGACGTGGTCACGGTCCACGCTGATCCAGTCCTCGTTGTGAGCCAACAAGACGTGACCATCAGTGGTGCGGTCGTCCCGCACTGCCACTGACGTGCAGGCCATGTGCTGGCTCTCGGTCACCTCCTCGTAGCAGTTGAGCAGCCAGACGTCCTCGAAGGTAACGTCGGCCCCTTTGGCGATGCCACGCAGTTCCTCGACGCAATGCGGAAAGGCGACCTCGGCGTGGGGCAGGTACTTGCGCGACTCGCGTACCGCCTCCTCCCACGCCATTCTGCTCGCGGCGGGGAGAAGTTCGCGGTAGGCGGCCAGCATCCCGGCGATCTGGGATTGTGCCCCTTCCCCTTGCTGGCGCCCCCGTTCGCGGGGTGGTCCCTTAACCTTGATGATGGGCACGGTTCGCAGGCTCATCGTCACTCCTTCACCAGTTCGCTCTCCGCCTCTTGCATGATGACGTCCAGTTCCCGTTCCTGGTCCTCCGTCAGTGGCGGGACCTCGTGCTCGGCCAGCAGCCACTCCGCCTCCGCCTGGGCTCGCCCGGTCATACCCTCCCGGCCTGCCCGGTCCCACCCCTCCCAGGAGCCCCGCTCCGCCAGGTG
>JADHWW010000152.1 GCA_016783285.1 Anaerolineae bacterium | reverse complement strand
TAGGCCTGGACGGCCGCCAACCGCTGGTGTACGGCCACCGGCACGACGTGCCGCAGGCGATAGGGCAGCGGCTCACCCTTTTCCGAGAACACCGGCAACGCTCCGGCGTCGGACATCTTTAGGAACTCGCCAAACTGTTCCTTGAACTGGGCATAACGATCACTGTCCAGGTAAACCAACATCCTGGCCCGGGCCTGCTCGCGTTCCGCTTCCCAGACTTGGCGCAGCGGGGCCAGGCCGTCCTGCTGCGCCGGTGGCAGCGTGTCCAGGTAATGCTGGGTCTTTTCCCAGAACACGTCCAGGTCTCGCACAGCGCCTAGCACCCGGCCGGTGCGCCGCAACCCCTTGAGAACCGGTTTCAATTGCTCCGTGTCCAGGTGGTCGCCAAACACGCGGAAGGCGGCCCGCATCCGCCGGGTGGCCACCCGCATATCGTGCAGTTCCTCAATGTCAGCGCCCAGGCGTGTGCCCGGCTCGTGGTACAGCATACGCTGAAAGTGGAAGTAGAACGTCTTGCGGGCCGCCTCGGCCATCGCGTCGTTCGCTTCCAGGCCCGGCTTCTTGGGTGGTTTCTTGGGCGGCTTTTTTGGGGTTGGACGAACTATTTGCGCCTCTGAAGGCGGGGGCAACTCTTCCGGTTCTGGTGGAGGCGCTGGCTCTGGGGATGGCGCCGGTTGGGCCGCTGCCAGAACACGGTCGGGAAAGATGTCCAGCCGGCGCTTGCGGAACCGGGCCAGCCAGTAGCGTACCGTCCGCGCCGACAGGCCGGCGCTTGCGCCCGCTTGCGCCTGCGTCGCTCCCTCGTCCAATGCCAACAGGGCCCGCGCGCGCCGGCCGTACATGTCGTCTCGGGTCGCGGTCTGCCGCAGGACGACCTGCTCCTGCGGCTTTAGCAGCCCGTCGCTTGGCGCAGTCTGCTCCAGGAAGGCTAACGCCCGCTCGAATTTGGACCGGGGTTCGGGCTCCAGGCCCCACTCGTCCTGCAAACAGGCCGCGATCGTCGCCAGGTCATCCTCGGCGCCCTGCGGCGCCAGTTCCGCCTCCAGTTCAAAATAGGTCTGCTCTCTCTCGTCAACGGCCAGGTGCACCTCGTCCAGGCTCAATTCGGCCACCAGCCGCTCGCCCTGACTCATCAGGCGAACGACTCGTATCTGTTGCAGATCAATGAGCGGCGCCAGCGGGGCCTCCCCGATCAACTGGAGCACCCGGTCACGCACTGGGCCGGCGGGCCACTTCGTTGGTGGCTGGTCAGACGGCAGCGCGACCTCTAGTTCCTCCCGCCGGTGGACAGCGCCTTCAGCGCCTCCCAGCCCTTTGAGGGTGATCAATATCTCATCACCCTGCTCTCGCCGGCGGCAGGCGTAGCCGGCGGCCAGGATCAGCCGGCCGGCTGTGTCCAGGTAGGTATCGCGCATCTGTTTGACCTGGCCAGTCGAGAGCGCAAAGCCGGCCAGGTGGTCAATCGCCTGCAAGCGCCGGAGGGTTTCCGCGTCGAGGAGCGTGAACTTGGCTTCGATTTCCATCGTCCGTGCCTCGTGAGTTGAATGTGGTTACGGGCCTATCGGGGAGTCTATGTACATTGTATCATATACGAGGAAGGTTGGCAAACCGCATCGAGTGCGAATGTACCAAAAACCCGCAGGGGCTCGCGGACCCTGCGGGTTATGAGCACCACCGCTCAAACTCGCTTCCTACAATGCCAGGGCACGGCGTAACCGTCGATCTATTTGCGCTAGATCCGCCGAGGTCAATGCACCGATGCGATAGACTACGTGGGCGGGATCAAGTGTGAATAGCACGGGTTTGAGTGCCGAGGGGTAGCGTAAACCGGCTGCGCGCCAGTCGTTCAGCACATAGTCAAACGGGCCTGTCGCCGCCGCGACTCTGGAAGTGAGCGCAGCCAGGAGGAGATCGGGTTCAGTTGAGTGATACAGAGTACTGCTCACAATTACCGCTGGCCTCACTTTGGTCGTACTGAGGTCGCTGAACGGAAAAGGTACCAGAACCACGTCACCGCGCCGGGATTTCATACAACTCTCTCCAATTATCGTAGACGGCATCCTCTTCATTGTCCCACACGCGGTGCAAGGCGGCTTCAGAGAGGAATGACCAACTCTGTTGTTCAGCGCGTTCACCGAGCAGATCGGTCAAACTGAAGAGAATGTCCAGCGCCTTTTCGACGATCCGATCCTGGTGAATCTGGCAAATCTGGGCCAGACGACTCAGGCGATCTGCACGTTCTGCAGACAGCCAGATATGCTTCTCAATGACATTTGGTGCAGTACTGCTCATTTCACACCTCTTGTTGAATACATTTCGTAACCACTCACCCGCTTCCACTGGATTGAGCGTTTTGCACCGAGGAGAATCTCCAAGCGCATTGTATCATACACGGATGGGGTTGGCAAGCCGCATTTGCGCCGCCGCTCGTGGACCTCATCGCCGCCCACGCGCCGGGTGACACGGTGGCGTTGACCATTGAGCGGGACGGTCGAGAGCAGCAGATCGAGGTCGAGTTGGGCGCGTGGCCGACCCCGGAGGAGCCAGGGGAAATGTGGGAAGGGTAGTGGCCCCTGTTATCGCCTGGCGTATACTCCCATCAATTCTGCCTGAGCCAGGACGTGCCCCTCTATCGTCTGGAGCAATTGCTTCTTGCTCGCGCCAGGGGCCAGGTCGAGCACCGTGTCCAGGGCGTAGAGTTTGAAAAAGTAACGATGGGTGCCGCCGGGCGGGCACGGGCCACCGTAGCCCAGCCGCCGCCAACTGTTCCGACCATGCCGGCTGCCGTCGGGCAGGTCTGCGTCAGGGGGGACGTCCTCGGGCAAGCCACGGGTCTCGGCCGGCAGGTTGTAGAGCACCCAGTGAACCCAGGTGCCCACCGGCGCGTCGGGGTCGTCGGCGATGAGAGCGAGGCTTTGAGCGCCCTGGGGCGGGTCGCTCCAACGTAGCGGCGGTGAGATGTCCTCGCCGTCGCAGGTGTACTGGTGGGGAATTGGCTCCCCGTGGGCAAAAGCAGGACTCGTCAATTCGAAAGACATTGCTTTACCTCCTCGTCAATTCTAATTTGGTTGACTTGTACCTTATCCTAGCACGAAGCGCACGTCCACCGCCCAGGCCCCCTCCCCGGCCGGTCCCACGATCAGCGGGTTCAGGTCCACCTCTGTCACCTCCGGCAGGTCGGCCATCAACTGGGCCACCCGGCGCAGTGCCTCCACCACGGCGTCCACGTCTCCCGGCGGCTGGCCGCGCACGCCCGCCAGCAGCCGCCCCGCCGCCGTCTCCGCCACCATCTCCCGCGCCTCCGCCGCGCTCAACGGGGACAGTCGGAAAGCCACGTCCCGTAGTACCTCGACGTAGGCCCCGCCCAGGCCGAACATCACCAGCGGGCCGAACTGCGCGTCCCGCTGCGCCCCCACGATGACCTCTAGCCCCGCCGGGGCCATTCGCTGTACAAAGGCCCGTTCTCCCGGCTTGACCGTCCGCGCAAACGCCGCCCGTACCGCGCTGGCATCCTCCAGGCCCAGCGCCACGCCGCCCACGTCCGCCTTGTGTACCACCCCCGGCGCGACCCGCTTGAGCGCCACCGGGAAGCCGAGCCGCTCTGCCAGCGCCGCCGCCTCCTCGGCCGTCGCCGCCAGGCCGGAGGGAGGCGCCTGCAAGCCGTAGGCCGCCGCCACCTGTGCCCCCGCGTGCGGATCCAAGACGCGCTCCCCGGCTGCCCGCACCATCGCCATCGCCCATTCTCGATCTATCCCTGCCACTGGTTCTGGAGCGGGTGCGGGCCGCGCCTGCACCTGGGCATAGTGCCAGAGCGCCCCCAGGCCGAGGGCGGCGCGGGCAGGCGTCAGGTAGTGGGGCACGTTGTGAGCGTGGAGGGTGCGCGCCGCCGCCCGGATGCCGCCGCCCCCGGAGATGCAGCACAGCACGGGCTTGCGAGCCGCGCCGGCCGCCCCTGGGCTGAGCCCTTCGACTTTGCTCAGGGTAAACCTTGTCGAAGCCCGCCCCACCGGTTCGGCCACCTCCGCCGGCGGGGTGATCGCCTGGGGCACAAAGACGACCATCACCGCGTCCATCTCCGGCGCGTCGAGCAGGATGCCCAGAGCCGCCGCGTACTGGTCAGGATGTGGCCCCCCGAGCATGTCCACCGGGTTGCCGGTCATCGTCCCCGGCGGGCAGACCTCCCGCAGTCGCGCCTGGGTCTCGGGGTTCAGGTCTGTCAGCCGCAACCCCTGCCGGTGCAGCGCGTCAGCGCCCACCGCCGCCGGGCCACCCGCGTTGGTCAGGATCGCCACTCGCGGCCCCGCCGGCGCCTGCCGGTAGGCCAGCGCGATGGCTGCGTCCACCAGTTCCTCCAGTGTCTCTACCAGGAACGCCCCGGCTTTGTGGCAGGCGGCCTGGAAGGCCCGCTCCGCCCCCGCCAGCGCCCCCGTGTGAGAGGCCACCGCGCGTTTGCCGCTGGCCGTTCGTCCCGCCTTGAGCACCACCAGCGGCTTGTGTGGGGTCAGCCGGGCCGCCTCCTTCACGAACCGGCGGCCGTTGGGCAACCCCTCGACGTAGGCGGCCACGACCCGCGTGTGGGAGTCGGCCGCCAACGAGACCAGTGCGTCGGCCACGTCCACGTCGGCCTGGTTGCCCAGGCTGATGATGCGGGAGAAGCCGACACCGACCGCGCTGGCCCAGTCCATCGTGCCGCCGCAGACCGCGCCAGAGTGGGAGACGAAGCCGATGCTCCCTTGTTTCGGCATCGTGCGCACAAAGGTCGTATCAACCGGCGCGTAGGTGTCAATCACGCCGACGCAGTTGGGGCCGATGAAGCGCATCCCGTGCCGGCGGGCGACCTCCCGCAGTTGGGCCTCCCGTTCCCGTCCCCCTGTGCCCAGTTCGCCAAAGCCGGAGGCGATGATGACGGCGGCGCGGATACCGCGTTGGCCACATTCCTCCAGCGCCCGCACCGCCCGGTCGGCGGAGAGCACGATCACCGCCAGTTCGACCGGGTTGGGCACATCGGCCACAGCGGGATAGACCCTCAGCCCCATCATCTCCCCGCCCCTGGGGTTGACCGGGTAGACAGGGCCGGGGTAGCCGTGGCTCGTCAGGTTGTGCAGGACGCCGTAACTCAGTTTGGTGGGGTTGCTGCTCGCGCCGATGACTGCGATGCCGCGTGGGTGGAAGAAGGTGTATAGTGGGTCTGTCAATGTCTGACTCCTTAAAAAGAACAGTAGTCAACTCAACTCCTATGCCCACTCACACGATAACCCGTTTTGGGTTATTCCAAAAAGGGTTGTATAGTTCAGAGAAACGTTCAGGAGTTGCATTATGACAAAGTCTGTCTTTTCGAAACAATACGATCTATTGCGCCGGCTTCTTGTTACAGCACGCCAACAGAATGAGCTTACTCAAGCACAGGTTGCCACAAAGCTTGATAAACCACAATCATTCGTTTCCAAGTATGAACGTGGGGAAAGACGTTTGGATGTCATAGAATTTCTTGAAGTAACTCGCGCCTTGGACGTTGACCCCAGTTCTATGATAGAAAGGATTGAGTCATACGACGAAGAATACAAGAGAAGCATTTTAGAAAAGTGGGAAATAACAGCTCGTGTCCTCACAGAATTGTTAGCACAAAATCCTAGTCTGCGTGGCATGCTGTTTGGCTACATATCTGAATTTAAACTCGAAGAGTTATGGTTGCAACCACCCAGGATAACAGATTGTCTCAAGGCTGATGACCACGACCGCAGGAAAAAAGGAGATCGTGTAATCATTTATCGGGATGAGCAATTCATCATTGAGGCCAAATCTCTCCAGACCAACACGGTTGCCTATAAGGATGGGCGATGGACTGCTAAATCCCAGGTGGATGCCAGCGACCGACGGCAAATCACTTTGCCCAACGGCACAGCACTGTCTACTACTTGTCTTCTGGTAGGGGAGTTCGACGTGCTTGCTGTAAACACTTATCCTTTTGAGGAAGAGTGGCGTTTTGTATTCGCCAAAAACAAGGACTTGCCTCGAACCTCTTGGAGAGGATACACGCCTGAGCAACGCCAATATCTATTGGCAACAACTGTTGAGATCACCTGGCCCCTGGAGCCGCCATTCCACGATGATCTTTTCAAAGTACTTGATGAGCTAATACAGGAACGGCATTAAGAACGCATAGACTGGAGGGTTTTGTTTGCGGGAACTCTGACAAAAACGAGAAAATAAGAGTGGTTTTTTCTCGCGTGGACTTGTTTTTTTATCCGGCTTACGGCCGGCCTATTTCTACGAACTAGTACAAATAGGTCCTTTGCGTAAAAGCCCATTTTTTGATACTCGAACACAATCTGAATATGTGTTAGATGCTGTCTGTTCGCGCTTACGGCGTCTTGACACTTGACTATAAGCACTCCGTTGTCTTTCAAAACGCGGTGGGCTTCCTTACCTGCTTGAATGTAGAAATGGAGCACAGCGGCTTGCCATTTGGGGCCTTGAGATTTCTCACTTCCGTTAGAGTAGTGGTCTCTGAAAGAGCTATATGTACCAGAGCCAGCCTTTTGGCTGGCCGATTTGCGATAGAAGCCTTCCATATAAGGCGGGTCTAGCACAACGCAATCAATTGACTCTGACCTGTATGGCAAGTTTCGGCAATCAACCCCTGAAGCAATGT
This sequence comes from Anaerolineae bacterium, assembly GCA_016783285.1. The sequence continues at coordinate 7,585 of JADHWW010000152.1, read as the reverse complement.
CGCTAGCTATTAGATTGTACTTGCCTTTAGGTACTCGTTTCCAAAAAACCCCTTTGCCGTAAGTCACATCTGCCACTAGCGCTCTCTCTGGAACGTGAAGCTCAAGTATCTTTGGGAAAACCTCATCATTAGTGCCGACATACGCCGACACAACTAAATTTGAACTGGTTCTCCCTCCTTGGGTCCTTTTGCTCCCTCTAATATCCTCTTCCAAAAAGGAGATCTGTCTAGCTATCACTGGTTGCCTCTACTCTCGAGTTTCTCAAGTGAACTCATCCTAAAACGGATTGTTACTCTGTTAATGTACCACAGATTCTGCGTATTGCCAAATCGTTACAGCCTGTACTGAATCTGCCCAACTGTGGTATACTTGACGTGATACTCCCAAACAGCCACCTTTGTCCAGTCGAGGAATGACAATAATGGCAGTGACGAAACCCAAAATACTCGTGACCGGCGGCAGCGGCTACCTGGGCGGGTGGGTCGTGCGACTGGCCCGCACCGGCTGGGACGTGACCGCGACTTACTTCACCCACCCCGTTGACGAGTCCAACGCGATCTGGCGGCGGTTGGACGTGCGGAACGAGGCGGCGGTGGCGGCGCTGGTGGCCGAGGTGCGCCCGGCGGTCATCGTGCACACAGCGGCGTGCAATCCCGGCTACGGCGGGGCCGACTTCGAGGCGACCAACGCGGCCGGTAGCGGTCACGTCGCCCGCGCCGCTGCCGCCCACCGCGCGCGATTGATCCACATCTCCTCCGATGTCGTCTTTGACGGCGAGCGGGGCAATTACGTCGAGGACGATTCCCCGTCGCCGATCACGCCCTACGGACATAGCAAGGCGCTGGCCGAGGAGGAGGTGCGTGCTTCCGGCGCCGAGGCGGTGATCGTGCGCACTTCGCTCATCTACGGCTGGCGGCCGCGTCTGGCCCGGCAAGTGCGCTGGATCGTGGACGACCTGGAGGCTGGCAAGCCGGTGCGCCTGTTCACCGACGAGTTGCGCTGCCCCGTGTGGGTGGAGAGCCTGGCGGCGGCGGCGGTCGAACTGGCGGGGCTGGACTATACCGGCGTGCTGCACGTGGCCGGGGCGCAAATCCTCTCGCGCTACGAGTTCGGTGTGCGGCTGTTGCGCTTTCACGGTCTGGATCCCGGCTCAATCATTCCCGCCCGCTGCCGCGAGGTAGGGGCGGGGTTCCCCCGCCTCCGCCGCCCGCTCGACGGCCCGCTCGATTGCTCCCGCGCGCGGGCGCTGCTGTGCACGCCGTTGCCGGGAGTGGATGAGGTGCTGGGCTCCTTGACGCCCCGCCCAGATGCGTTACAATGACAGTGTGAAGTACTATATCTGGAATCTTGGTTGTCAGATGAACGTGGCCGACTCGCGCCGCCTGGCCTCGGCGCTGGAGCGGCTGGGGTACGCGCCCGCCGACCGCGCCGAAGAGGCGGACGTCGTCGTGCTCAACACCTGCGTCGTGCGCCAGTCGGCCGAGAACAAGGCCTACGGGCGGTTGGGATCGCTGAAACCGCTGAAGAAACGGAGGCCGGAGACGGTCATTGGGCTGATGGGCTGCCTGGTGGGCCTGCGCGACCCGGCCCCGCTGCGCCACCGCTTCCCGTGGGTGGATGTCTTTATGCCGCCTTCGGAGCCGGGGCCGCTGCTGGACTATCTGGCCGCGCGGGGTCTGGTGGACGAGGGTCGGGCGCTGGAAGCAGCAGAGGCCGCCCGCCGCTACCGCCTGCAAGACGGCGACTTGCTTCTCCCAGCCCGCGAACGCGGCCGTCTGGTCTCGGCCTACGTCCCCATCGTCCTGGGCTGCTCTCACGCCTGCAGTTTTTGCATCATCCCCTACCGCCGTGGCCCCGAGCGCAGCCGCTCCGTTGAGGAGATCTTAGCCGAGGCACGGGCACTGGTGGCGCAGGGAGTGAAAGAGATCACGCTACTGGGGCAGATCGTGGACCGGTACGGCTTAGAAACCAGGTTTTTTCCGAAAAACCTGGTTTCTCCCCTGGCAGATCTGCTGCACCATCTCCACGAGATCGAAGGCCTCCAGCGCATCCGCTTCCTCACCTCGCACCCGAGTTGGATGGCGGACGAGTTGCTCGACGCGGTGGCGGAGTTGCCCAAGGTGTGCGAGCACATCGAGGTGCCGGTGCAGGCCGGCGACGACGCAGTGCTGGCCCAGATGCGGCGCGGCTACACCGCCGACGACTACCGGAGCCTGATCGCGCGCATCCGCGCCCGCTTCCCCCAACAAACCAACCAACGAACCAACCAACCAACGAACCAACCAACCAACAAACCAACCAACCAAGTCTCCATCGCCACTGATATCATCGTCGGCTTCCCCGGCGAGACAGAGACCCAGTTCCAACGCACCTACGACTTGCTGGCCGAACTGGAACTGGACAAGGCCCACATCGCCCGCTACTCCCCCCGCCCGCAAACCCTGGCCGCCCGCCGTCTCCCCGACGACGTGCCGCCGGAGGAGAAGGAGCGCCGCCGCAAGGCACTCGACGACCTGCAAGCCGAGATCGTCGCCGAGATCAACGGACACTTGCTGGGGGAGACAGTCGAGGTGCTCGTCGAGGGGCGGAAGAAGGCCTGCCCTGAACGAGGTCGAAGAGGGCGCTGGTGGGGACGCACCCGCAGCGACAAACTAGTTTTCTTCGAGGATGAGCGGGACTGGCAGGGGCGGACGGTCCAGGTGCACATCACCTGGACCGGGCCGTGGTCGCTGATTGGAAAAGTTGAAGAGTTCAGGCCGCGTGCCTGATGGCCGGCCGGAACTTGTAGCCGTAGATGATCGTGCCCTGCTCGCCACCCCTTTGCAACTTGCGCGTCACCATTTCCACCGACATCCCGATGCGAACCTGGTCGGCGTCCACGTCGGTGAGTTGCGCGGCGACCATGGGGCCTTCCGCCAGCCGTGTAAGGGCAGGACAAAGATGGGGAACAACAGGAGAGCGTTTCACGTTTGGGACAAAGGGAATGAGGTCGCGATTTGAAGCAGGGAGCTGGAAGGTGTGATTTTGCCCCAATATGTGGCGGGAAGCAGCGGTTTAACCCCAATGCCACTTAGTTAAGGGCGGAACAGACTTCGGAAGTCTCAGAAGTACTCTCTCTAACGGTTTTTGAAGTAATTTCGAGCCAATTTTGCCTTCGAACTCTTCGGCGGCAGACTTCCGAAGTCTTAATTTCAGCGGGGTAGTGGGGGTGGACGAGAAGTGGGTACTGGTACCCAAGCGCCGTCCTGAGCCTGTCGAAGGGAACGACAAGCCCGCCGGCAAACGCAAGCGCTGGATGTACGTCTATATGGCGGTGGATGTCTTCACCTACGACTTGTTGCATATCGCCATCTATCCCTACAACGGCAAGAAGGAGGCCCGCGCTTTCCTGCAAGCGCTCAAAGCCAAAGGCTACTGCCCACGAGTCATCGTCACCGATATGTGTCAGGATTACGATGAGCCCATCCGTACCGTGTTCCCCAAGGCGAAGCATCACGAGTGTGTCTTCCATGCCTTGCAGTGGGCGCAGCGACTGGTCAAGGACGTCTACGGCAACGACTATGCCGAGACCCACCCCGAGGCCGTGACCCTCAAGGATCAAATCTACGCGATCTTTAATGCCAAGGCCAGAAAGACGGTGAACAAATGGTATCGGGAAGTGATGGCCCTGAAAGAGGAGTATGTGGCCCTGATGCCTGATGCTCGACGCATCTTTGACTTTCTGGAGCGCCACTATCCCAAACCTGTCCTGAGCTTGTCGAAGGGTTGGTCAACGCGATTGAGAACCCACTCATCCCGCTGACCAACAACACGGTGGAACTGGTCAATCGCCGCTTCGACCAGCACTATCAGAACATGTGCGGCTTCGACGGCATTGAAACGGCGCGGAAGTATCTGCACCTGTTTGAACTGACCTATCGCTTCACTCCTTTCGCCAAAGACAACCGGCCGGTGAAAGGACGAAAACTGGACATTCGCGGCAAATGTCCCCTGGAGCTGGCTGGCTACGAACATCAGTCACATGCCCATTGCCCGAGTCGTGCGGGGACAATTGCTCGGATGGCCGCCCGGAACTCTACGGGGGCTTGTCCCATAGGCGCAACGCTCCCTCTCCCGCAATTGACCTCCGTGCCAAGTTGCGCTATACTGGGCCGTGTCAGAAAAACGGGAACGCTTCGCTCGTAGGACAGCCCTATGATCCTCGTCTACCTCGCTGTGGCCTGGCACGCAGGCATCGCGCTCGCGCAGGCGGTCAACCTGCCCTGGCAAGCACTGCCCGTGCTGGGGCTGGCGGCGCTCCTCGGCCTGTTGCTGTGGCGGGATGATAACCGCGTCCGGCCAGGCGCGCTGTGCGTGATGATGCTGGCCCTGGGCGCGGGCCGCCTGCTCCTCGCCCGGCCCCATCTCGACGAGACCACACTCGCGACCTACAACGACGCCGGCTGGGTGACGATTGAGGGCGTCGTCGTGGGAGAGCCGGACGAGCGTGAGTACTACACCAACCTGCGCGTGCGGGCCGAACGGCTGGCCCTGCCCGACGGCACGGAGCTGCAAGTCGAGAGTTTGGTGCTGGTCAAGGCCGATCTCTATCCCCAGCGTCACTACGGCAACCGCATTTTGGTCAAAGGGCTGCTGGAGACACCGCCCGTCTTCGAGGAGTTCTCCTACCAGGAGTACCTGGCCCGCCAGGGTATCCACTCCCTGATCCGCCGCGCCCAGGTCACGCTAGTAGCCGAAAACCAGGCCAGCCCCATCCTGTACCACCTTTTTGTCTTCAAGCGGCACGCCCAATCCACCATCGCGCAGTTTCTCCCGGAGCCGCAGGCGGCGTTGCTGACTGGCATCCTGCTGGGCGTGGAGACGGGCATCCCGGCCGACCTGATGGACGATTTTTCCGCCACCGGCACGACCCACATCATTGCCATCTCCGGGTTCAATATCACGATCATCGCCGGCATCTTTGCCGGTCTGGCGCAACGGCTGTTCGGCCAGCGGCGGGCGGTCTGGGTAGCGATCGCGGGCGTGGTGGTCTACACGATATTTGTCGGCGCGTCGGCGGCGGTGGTGCGGGCGGCGTTGATGGGCATTCTCTACTTGTGGGGCCAGCGCCTGGGGCGCGGCACGTTCGCCCCCGCCTCCCTCGCCGCAGCTGCCATCGTGATGACGGCGCTGAACCCCTACACGCTGTGGGACGTGGGCTTCCAACTCAGTTTCGCCGCCACAATGGGATTGGTGCTCTACACCGAGCCACTGGAGCATATCTTTGAGCGGTCACTGACGCGCGTCACTTCTGCCGAACGGGCCCAGAAGACCGTTGGCTTGATCAACGAGGCACTCATCGTCACGCTGGCGGCGCAGACAAGTCTGCCATAGTTCCCATCAATCCTTTATCCAACCACTCCCATTGAGCTTGCGGCTTGCGGCATAGCCCGAGCCGATGGGCACGGGCACGAAACGCTCTTGGTGGCCTATCCACCCGGTTGGTAAGTTCAGCCCACGTAATCTCGTCATCGTAGTACTTACGAAGAAGGGCATCCTCCTTCTCTGTCCAGCGCTGTAGTTGTTCCTCTCGTCTTCCTGCTCCCCCCGTCATATCAGGTCGTGCCAAATCTAGTTTGGCATGTGCGTGCTGATAGATAGAGCTCCAACCGTGTCCAGGAAACATCTCCAAGAGCTCAAGGACCGGCGCAGTCTCAAAGTGCTCGTGTAGTAGTGCATCCTCGGCTTTGGTCCATCTCCGCTTTCGGTGCCGTCGATGGATTAGGATCTCTTGTCTCAGTCCCGTTCGCCAGAATATCTCTGCCCGGATCGCTTTCTCATCAGGGTAGATGACGACACGCTCAAGTACAAGGCCAAGGAATGTGTTCTTGAGATCATTAGGTTGCACGTCCCATCCGATTTGGAGATCCGCAAGGAAGTTTCTGACTAACTCTATATCCTCATCGGTAACTTTCGGCCCAACCATTCGGCCTACAGGACTATTCCCCAGAGAGGCCATCTCTGCGATTCTCTTCATTCGTTCCTCAATCTCGCGCTCAATCCAGACTGCACGTTCAAGTGAGAGTTTGAGTATAAAGTTGTGTTCAAGGTTCTCTACCTCCCGCTCTAATCGCTTCAGTTCTCGCCTGTACGATGCAGCCTGCTCCCGTGCTTGCTGATACTCTTTCGTGAGATTCTCCAGCACCCGGTCAGTCAGTTCTGGGTAAGTGCACTGTGATATGACTGCATCGCAAATGGCAGTATTCAAGATACGTGCAGAGATCTTGCAACAGAACCCCTCTGCATACACTGATCGGCAGTGGAAATTGTGAGGATGAGGTCACAATAAACACAGCCTCAAGTGGTACAACTTTTGGGGTAAATATCTGTTCTATGCACATAGTCCTTGCTTGCCAGTGACATAGCAATCACACGTATTGCTATGCTGCGTTATTGCAGGAATTCCCATCACTTTCTCGATAGTGGTGATGTTATCGCACTTTTCACTCCGACAGACTGCTAGCATCGAAAGTTGCCCCGCCTCCCGTGCCTTGCGCTCCCGGCGCGATGGGCCGGTGGGGGGCGTCCCCACCAGCGCCGCCGCCAAGTCCTCCAGCCGGGCGCCGACCAGGCTGTTGCCCCGGCGTAGGTGGTGGTCCAGGAACGAGAGTGGCTTGCCCTGGGCCACGCTGGCCAGCCACAGGCTCAGTTTGGCCAGTTCGACCGCCATCAGGCTCAAGTCCACCCCGTACAGGCAACGCTCCACCACGCGCCGCCGCCAGGCCACCGGGTCGGCGTCAATTGAAGGCAAAGGGCGAATACTTCGACTGGGCTCAGTACAAGTGACGAATGGTGAATGGCGAGCGGCGGCAGGTCTCTCCCAGGGGATCAAGTGCAGGGTTTCCACGATAAAGTTGGTGATCTGATGGGCGGCGTTGACCAGAAAGTGGCCGCTGCCCATCGCCGGGTCGCATACCTGGAAAGTCAGCACCTGCTCCTCGACGAAGCGTAAGAGTTCCTCGTCGGCGGTGCGCTGCATCCGTGAGACTTCCAAAGTCTCAGAGACTTTGGAAGTCTGCACAGCGGCGATCTCCTCCAGCCAGCCGGCCAGTTTCGCCTCCAGCGGCGCCCGTCGTTCCTCCAGTCCGCGCGCCACCGTCTGGCGCACGATATAGTCCACGATGTACTCTGGGGTGTAGTAGGTGCCGGTGGCGCGTCGCTCGCCGGGGCTCTGGGAAAAGTAGACACTGCCCGGCTTGATCTCCTCGTCGGTTCTCCGGGGCGCGCCGTCCTGGCCCGTGCGCAGGAAACGAAGATTGGCCTTGCGATCCCGCCGCGCCCACAGTGTCTCCTCGGCGATCTGGAGCCGGTACTCTATCATTCCCTCGTAGAGGCTGCCCAGGTAGTGCACGGAGAGGTCACGGTAGTCAATGGGCGAATGGCGAACGGCGAATTGCGAATGGCGAGTGGCAGGTCCGCTGGCGGCGGGCATGTAGGCCAGATCGAAGAGAGCCTCGGTGAGATATGCATCGGCGATGTGGCCGTCGCGCAGGTGAGGCTTGTCACCGTCGTCGAACAGGCCGCCGTTGTAAGCCGGGATGGACA
>JADHWW010000107.1 GCA_016783285.1 Anaerolineae bacterium | reverse complement strand
GGGGATGTCCAAGGGCAGTGAGATTAGGTTGCGTGACTTGAGACCCATAATATTCAGCATGACAAAACCTCCGGGATGTTTCGCTGATTATACCATATCCCCTAGATATGGGGGGTACCCCGCGAAATCCCAGAGAACCTGTGTACTCTTTGTCGTTGCTCAACGCCAGCGCCGTGTCGCCGGTGCTGGCGAGTTTGTTGCTCTGGTCTACCTGGTAAGTCAAGGGTTTCGCCTTTCATGTGAGCATGGGGCGGGCCGCATGAGACCTTTCTTCCACGCATGGGACTGGCGTCAAGCTCCCTTAAGCGGTATCGCCCTTTACGCCCGGCGTGAAGTCAATTGCAGCTTCACGCCAGCTCCAAGCCATAGTGTTGGCTTCACGCCAGCTTCAAGCCGATATGTCGGCAAAGTACGCCGTTCCCCGCTCAGCTCGCCAGCCTCACCCCCTCGTTGGCGATCCTGGCCGCCTCCACGTAGCGCAGGGGCATGGATGGGGAGGCCCAGCCGCCGGCGTCCTGCAGCCGGTCAATGGGCGTCCCGCTCCTGGCCGCTTGCGTGGCCCAATGGTGCCGGCAGTCATGCGCGCTCAGCCCCTCCACGCCGATGGCCGCACCCAGGCCCCTCACCCTGGCCGTGATCGCCCGCTTGCTCAGGCCCACGTCGTGCAGCCGGCCGTCCTTGCGGCTTGTCCGCAACAGCGGCCCCATCGCCGGGGCGTCCCGTTCCAGGTAGGCCAGCGCCGCTCTCAGGGCGTCGTCAGTGAGGCGGTGCGTTTGCTCTTTGTCCACCTTCTCACGGTAGAAACGCAGCTCGCACGTTCTCAGGTCAATGTCGGTCACCAGCAGCCCGGCCAGCTCGCCCACGCGCAGCCCGTGATCCAGCAGCAGGGCCATGATCAGCGCATCCCGCCGGCCCTGGGGCGTGTGCGGTTGCGCCTTCAGCCTCGCCGCTTGTTCGGGTGTCAGGCTCACCGCTTCGGCCTTCTTGCGCCCGTTGCGGGTGGCGATCCCCGCCGCTTCCCGCCCTTCGTCCACTCGCTTGCCCTCTTTGTGGCTGTAGCCTTCCACGGCCCGGATCATCATACTCGGACGCGCCCAACGTCCCCGCTTTCAGGGCCAGCTTTGCATACGACTTGATGGTGCTCAGGCGGACGTTGACGGTGCTCACGGCGTAACCCTGGCGGAGCTGCCAGCGCACAAAGGCGGCCGCCAGCCCCCAGGTGATTCCCGGCCAGGCGTCGGGATCCCCGGCCAGCTCGCCCACCTCCACGCCCACGGTGGCCAGGAAGTCAGCGAACAGGGCCAGGCCCGCATCTTGCCGGCGTAACGTGTTGGCGGCCTTGCGCTCCCGGTAGTCGGTGAACACGCGCCGGGCGGCCGCATCGTTGGCGGCCTGGCCAGCCCGGGCCAGGGCTGCGGGTGTCTTGACGGTCAGTGTGTGGGTGGTGGTGCTCATTTCGTTGGCGGTCATCGGTTCTCCTCATAGCTTCCGATTACCTTTTATAATCGGAAGGTATAACATGACGACTTGGGGCCATTCTACCACACCCCGGCGGTCACGTCAACACGGCTCGGCCTGGTGGCTCTGTGGCCATGACGTGGGCGGGTTATGGGCAATCAGCGCCGTCCCGCCGTTCTGGTGGCTTCTGGTAGGCCGTTTTGGTGTCTTGTCCATTTCTCTCACTCACTCAGCCAGCCACGGATCGCAGCCGTTCACCTGTTCTGAGTTCAGCATTTCACGCCCTTGTGGAGCGTCCGCAACACGGTGAACGCGTCGCAGGTGAACAGGCCCGTCATTCATGCCCTTGTGGGGCGTCCGGAGAACCAGCCGAACACCGGATCGTTGACGGCGTCCCAGCCCTTGGCCACACACAGCTGCTAAGGTGCTTGGATGAGCCTCAACGCGCTGGCGTCCGCCTGCCCGATGGATGGGTGAAGAGCAAAAAACGCTCTCGAACCCCAACCCGGAAGCGGGCCGGGGCTACCCTAAGAAAAAAACTGTCGCGCGTCGCGCTATGGCGCTATAACCAACCTATCTTAACCAAGTCGTGCCGAAATACACTTTTTGGACAAGCCGCCAAAGATGGCCATGCAGCCTTGGTGCGCATCTTCCCCCAAAAAGGTTGGGCCGGGGGGGTAAGGAAAGATATCGCACCACACCTGGTTCAGGTGATAGCAATCACTATCACTCCTTCTCATCTTCCCGCTCCGGTGCATCAGCCAGCGCCCAATACCAACCATCGGGTCGCCGCAGATTCTTGATGCCGGGTGTCCGCAACCATGGCACCGTGGCCACCGTCGCGTCCACAGCGTTCCACAACGCTTCGAGTTTGGGATCGCAAAGCAGCACACACTCCCATAGGTCTTCGCAGAATCCACCGAAGTTTCGGCGGTTGCTGACGTAATAAAGCAAAACCAACTTATCGTACAGATCACCACTCATCACATCGCTAAGCCGTGCCTCTTCATACGGGTTTGGGATTTGTTTGCTTTCGGTCATCGTTGTCCTCCGTAGTTTATTAAGCACACCATTTTACGCATTCTAGCGTTACCGCCTCAGCGGACTCGACCTAACCGTCCAACTGTCCAAAGCCGTCCAACAATGCGATTTTGAGCATCGGGACAGGTTGGACGGTAGGGAGGGGGCACTTTGCCCCTCCCTACCTACCGTCCATGTGTCCAGATACTATATAGGTGGACGGTTGGACTGGACGGTTCCGCGTTCCGCCTTAACCTTCATCACCATCCACCTGCTTGACTTCTGCGAGTCTCACCCTGTACGGCTTGCCCTTCCCTTGCTCGGTCTTGAGAACGACCCCATCCTCAACCAACAGCCCCAACTTTTTGTGCACCGTGGAGCGGCCAAGTCCTGTCTCATCAATTACGTTCTTGACTATATCGCTCGACCAGTGCCTTTTTCCATCCTCCAGCATTCCCAAAATGGCAGCCTCGCCCTTGTCTGCCTGGCCACCTTCGCGCCCTTCAGTGATCCCGACGGGCGACAGGTTAAACGTGTCAGATCCCCAGTTCAAGCGAGCGACCAAGGTTTGCTCTGGCCCTGCCCGGTTCTTTTCCTGTCGCAAAGTCAACGTGTTGCCATTGCGGGTCACCTGCACGCTCACGTCAACCCCTGCCACCAATGACGTGGCTCCCCTTGCGGATTGCCAGGCTGTGCCCGCGCTACCCTTCGGCACGTGGTGAAGCACCTCGACGCTGGCACCCGAAAGCTCCGCGAGCTTCCTCAACCTCTCAGCAACCTTGGCCATCTGCGGGTTAGAGTTCTCATCCACACCACCTAGGAAATCAGCCAAGCTATCTAGAATAATCAAGCCCACGCCGCCAACTTGGTTGGCCAAGTCACACAGTTCGGCAATAAACTCATCACTGTCCAGCCGTAGGTCAACCTCAAAGGCTACGTAAACCGGCGGTGGATCATTTATGGCGTGACCCGCAAGTGTCTTGCGAACCCGCTCTCGCAGGTAGACGGGGCGGTTCTCCAGATCCACCAACAGAACGCGCGACTGCAGCACGCTCAACCCCAGCCAGCGACGGCCAGCTGCCACACAGAGAGCTTGATCAAGCGCGCAGTAGGACTTGGCAATGCCAGCCGCTCCAGCTAGGAGGGTGACCGACTGGCCGGGCAAGAACCTCTCTACTATGTCAGAAGGAATGGGCATATCGTCGGCCAGCAAATCAGCTACCGACATAAGGCGAGTTCTTGTCGGTGACGGCGTCTCCGGGTCTACTGCCAGCACCATCTCCAGCACATCGGGATGCGCGTCAAGGTATGCGCTCACCCCCCACGGGATTTTGAAGTAGAAGTAGTTGGTGGGGTGAGAATCAACCCAGTAGAGGAATGTGTAGTATTGGAGCCCTGCCAACATCGGTTGCCTGTTGGATATCTTTGTGTTAGAATGGCGACAGGCTGAAAGCAAGACGGGCGAAGAGATCGAGGAAACGATGCAAGTCAGCGTGAAACTGGGGGGACCGCTGTGGCGGCAGGTGGGAAAGCGCACGCTGTAACTGGAGTGGGATCAGTGATCGATCACCCGGCCACCGATCGCGCCGCCATACCCGTCAGCCCGAGTGTTCTGTGCCGGCGAGAAGAACTGGTTCAGCACGTAACCATGGGCACCGTGAGGTTCAACCCGTCGGACCCTGCCTCAGCACAGACGCCGGCGGCTGTTCGATAGTGAGCCACGATCTCTTCAATCTCGCCTGGCGTGAGGTCCGCAGGGACCACCGATCTGCGCCAGGTAACCGGTAACATCTGTATTGCAGCCGGGGACCCTCCCTCATGGATAGCGTTGACCAAAGGCTCCAAAGTCTCCGCCGTGAGGTCAACACCAAACCGGTTGACGGGCGTTGCCTCAACGATGACCAATCCCACACCTCCACGGGCATGCCTTCCGTACCACTCCAGACCATCCGCCGTCGTCAAACTCCCCGCAGAGCCACCATGCGAGGCATCACGATTCGGCTGGGCAGCTCTTTGCCCCGCACCTCCAACGGCTCGAACAGCGGGCTGACATCCCTATCGGAAACCGAGGTCGAAGTAGTCAACGTCTGTGCCTCCAGTCACCATGCCGGGTCCACTATCTACTTTCTATCCAATCGTCGCCGCCTGCCTCGGGCCTCGGCCACGTGCTCACGAGACGCCGCAGCATGCCCATCGACCGGTCGCGACTGTCCGGTCGCGTGGAGACTGCCTTCGGACCAACGGAGATAAGCCAACAGGGTGAGGAGGCAGCAGGGGTAGCCGACGAAGAGGGCCAGAATGATAACTGTCGCCGGTACCTTGCTGCTCAAGGAGGATGCAGTACCTGCTAGACCAGCTCGACCAGCGCGTCCACCGCTCGCACGCCTTGCCCTTCGGGTAGTACCATCAGGGGATTGATGTCAATCGCGCTTATGAGATCACCGAGGTCCAGCGCTAGCTGCGAGAGGCCCAGGATCGCTTCCACCAGGGCACCCACATCGGCTACCGGCCGGCCGCGGAATCCCCGCAGCAAACGCGCCCCTCTCGTCTCTTCGATCATCGCCAGGGCCTCCGCGCGGTTCAGAGGTGGCAACCGCAGAGACGAATCCTCAATGAGTTCCACCAGGATCCCACCCGACCCAAACACCACGACCGTTCCGAAATGAGGGTCCCGCAGCATGCCCAGTATCGTCTCCACAGAGTCAGTGGGCATCATTTCCTGAATGAGTACGCCGTCGATGCGGGCCAGGGGATGATGATGCCTGGCGGATCGCATGACTTCGCCAAAAGCTGAGGAAACAGCCGCGTCGTCGCCTAGATCGATGCGTACACCGCGGATCTCTGTCTTGTGCTGGATGTCTGCCGAGGCGATCTTGAGCGCGACCGGATATCCGATGCGTTGCGCCAGCGAGACAGCCTCCTCAGCAGTGGTTGCCTCCCCCTCCTTGGGGCCCGCGATACCGTACGCGGCCAGCAGCTGCCGGCCCTCGATCTCCGACAAGCTGCCGTGAGATCGCCGTAGCCGCTTTCGCCACAGAGGAAGCTCATCTGGCGACATGCTTTCGGTCGCATCCGTCGGAGCGCCGCGATGTCGATCCTCGGCAAACCGTGCAAAGGCTTGAAGCGCCTTCAGCGTCTCCCGCGTTCCCTGCAGGTAGGGGACACCGCCATCGCTCAGGACTCGCTTCGCCTCGGGATGGAATCCCGAAGAGACATTGGAGAACACCACAACCGGCTTCCCCGTACTCTGCCGGGCCTGCACAGCTGCCCGGGCTACGGCCAGAGACTGTTCGACCTCGCGGGCTGCGACCTGAGGCGGCGTGTCCCGGCTCACGGCCAGCAAATGGACCTGCTTCTCCTCAGACACAACCCGGACGCACGCAGGGTAGGTTCTCTCCAGATCGCCGCTTCCCCACGCGTCCAGAGGGTTGGCTATGGGACTGAAGGCTGGCAGAATATCGGAGAGTTGTCTCTGAGCCTTCTGTGAGAGTTCTGGGAAGTCCAGGTGCAGCTCCTCCGCCAGGTCGGCGACCAGACCGATCTGACCGCCCGACAAGCTGAGAAGGCCGATACCATCACCGCGAGGCAGTGGGGCAGTGGCAAATAGCTCTGCAGCCTCAATGAGCTCGTCCAGAGTGTCCACCCGGACAACGCCCAGCTTCCGAAACACAGCGTCGACCACCGCGTCGGACCCAGCTAGGCTTCCCGTATGAGCCTGTACGGCTTGGCGAGCTGACTCGGAGCGGCCTACCTTCACCACCAGGAGGGGTTTGCCCACCTCTCTCAGAGCCTGCGCCGCGGCCACGAACCTCCGCGGACTGCGAATCCCTTCGAGGAAGGCTATCACGACGTCGGTGCGCGAGTCTCCTGCCAGATGGCCGATGTAGTCGGCGCTGTCGAGTACCGCTTCGTTGCCGCTGGAGATCAGGTAGCGATATCCGAATCGTACAGAGTTGGCCAGCCCCATACAGACCGCCCCACTCTGCACTACGGCCGACACACCTCCGGAGTAGGCGGCAGGGCTCAGCGCCACGCTGTAGGTTGCCACACGGTCGACCAGGTTCGCCACACCGATGCAGTTCGGCCCACACAGCAGCAGCCCGCTCTCCTTGGCGAAGCTCGCTAGATCATCCTGCCGAGCTTGGCCCTCAGGTCCCGCCTCGCCAAACCCGCTGGCCAGCACCCAAGCGGCGCGAGCGCCTGCCGCCACTGCCCCCTCCAGCACTGGGATGACCTTGTCGGCTGACAGCAACACGGCGACGGTGTCCACTGGCCCCGGCAAGGCAGCCAGATCCGGATAGCAGGGGTATCCCAGTACCTCGTCGTGCTTAGGGTGAACAGCGTACACCGCGCCCGAATACCCCAGTTGGCGCAGATTCCCTAGGACCAGGCTGCCTGCACTGCCCGCCCGTCCTGAGGCGCCTACCACAGCAATGGCTCGCGGGTCCAGCAGGGGTGATAGGTCACGAAACGCTTCGTGCGTCATAGCCGCCCTCCCACCTCAACGGCTCGCTTGGTGCCTGACATCATGTAGAGGGCCCCCAAGATGGCCTGCCCGCTCCTCGGCACCAAGGTTTCTTCGAGTTGACTGAGCTACTCTCGCCCGCTAACCAGCGCCAGCAGAGCCATGCGGATGGGCACACCATTGGCGGCCTGGCGGAAGTAGGCAGCACCCGGATACTGGTCGACCTCTGAGGCGATCTCATTCACTCTGGGGAGCGGGTGCATGATGGTGATCCCTGCCTTCGCCTGCTGAATCATGGACATGTCCACCACGTACGCGCCCTTGAGTCTCTGATACTCCTCCGGGTCCTCGAATCTCTCTCTCTGGATGCGGGTGATGTACGCCACATCGCTGTGGCGCATGGCGGCAGCAAGATCACTCACCACGGCGACATCAGCGCCTTCACTGCGAAGCGCTTCGGTGATCTCTTCAGGCATCTCCAGAGACTGGGGCGACACCAAGAGCAGTCTCATCCCAAGCCGAGCCAGCAGGTTAGAGAGAGAGTGTACCGTGCGCCCGTTCTTGAGATCCCCAGCCAGGGTCACCGTCAGCCCATCCAGCGAGCCTTTCTCTTTCTGGATCGTGTATACGTCGAGCAACGCCTGTGTCGGGTGCTGCCCCGTGCCGTCTCCAGCGTTTATCACGGGGACGGACACTGCCTGCGCTGCTTCCTCGGCTGAGCCTTTGCGAGGATGGCGAATCACGATGATGTCAGCATACCCCTCCACCGTCCGCATCGAGTCCGCCAGCGACTCACCTTTGGACGCCGACGAGGTCTTGGGGTCAGCGACGGTGACCACCCTGCCACCCAGCCGATGCATGGCCGTCTCGAAGGACAGGCGGGTGCGAGTTGAGGGCTCGAAGAACAGCGCCGCCAAGACTAGGTTGGCCATGTTCTGCAGACTGCCTCCGGAGTCTAGTACGCCCTCGAAGCGACTTGCTGTGGACAGGACCAACTCCAACTCCTCGTCTGTCAGCAGATCAGTGCGTAGGATGTCTTTGCCGTTCAGAATGGACATGTAGATTACCTCTTTCCTCTCTGTCTACAGGATGCTCGCCAGGCGCGACACACCCTCATCGATCTGTTCAGGAGTGACGCTGCAGAATGGCAACCGCAGGAAGCGACTCCCGTCTGCAGGGATAGGGAAGAAGCCTCGGCCATCACTTAGCGTCAGACCTACTTGCTGGGCTCGGGCGAGCAGGCTGCCCATCTCCGTCCCTTGCGGCAGTGTCACCCCCACGTAGAAGCCACCTTCAGGATGCGTCCATGTGGCGTGGTTCAGGTGGCACTCGAGAGCAACCAGCGCCGCCCGCAGTCGCGGCTGGTACAACCGCTTCAAGCTCTCGATGTTCGGGCCCAGCAGACCCCGCCTGCAGTACTCGTATACCATGCCCTGCGTAGGAAGAACCGGACCGATGTAGGTGTCGACGACCCACGCCGCCAAGGACGCTATCGTCGCCGCGGGGGCCACCAGGTATCCCAACCGTATCCCTGGTGCGATCAGCTTGGAATAGGATGACATGTGCAACACCCGATCCGGAGCCAGTGCGCGTAGCGAGGGTATGTCATCACCTTCGTAGCGCAATGGCCGGTAGGGTGCGTCTTCCGCAATCCAGAACCCGTGCTCTTGGGCCAACCTAGCAAGCCGTCGCCGTTTCTCCAAGCTGGTGGTTATCCCAGTAGGATTATTGAAGTCAGTGATCGCGTAGACCAGTGCTGGCGTCCCTCTCCCTAGCTCCTCCTCCAATACCGCCATGTCCATCCCGTCATGCTCCAGAGGGATTCCCACAACATGCGCTCCAGCACGCCTCAGCAGCGTGATAGCCCGGTCATAGGAGGGCGACTCCACGAATGCCCGATCTCCTGGCTTTAGCATGGTCTGCGAGACGAAGGCCAGGATCTCCAGCGAACCGTTGGCCACAAGAACCTGGTCAGCATCCACCTCGTATTGGCTGGCCAGCCATCGCCGCAGCGGCGCGTATCCAGGCGAGCGGCCATACTGCAAGAGCACGTCCCGGTCTCCTCGCAGAGCCGCTTCGCAGCACTGGACCAGGTCTTCAACTGGGAACACCTCCACCGGAGGCATGCCTCGGGTGAAGTTGATGATAGGTTTGGACATGGTTATCTCCGGCATGGTTATCTCCAATGAAGCGTCATCCCAACAAACCCTCCACCCTGGCCTGGGTGGGCAGGTAGAAGGCCTGTCCGGGGTTATGTCTCAATTCCCCGTCTTCAACCAGCACTCGCCCCCGCTGCATAACCCACGTCGGGCGGCCTAGACACGCTTGGCCCTCATACAGCGTGTAGTTGGCCTGCGAATGCTGGTTGGCGTGCCGGATCGTCCAGCGCTCGGCCGGGTCGAACATCACGATGTCGGCATCCGATCCCGCCGCTATGGTCCCTTTCCGGGGATAGTAGCCGAAGATCTTGGCAGGCATCTCCGAGAGCAACTGCACCAGCCTGGGCAGTCCGATCAGCCCTCCGTTCACCCCGGCGTTGTGGACAATGGTCAGAAGCGTCTCCACCTGTGGCGAACCGTAAGGGGCCTCAAAGAAGTCATCCTCCATCTCCTTGGGCTTGGGCGCATGGTCGCTGGCCAAGGTGTCTATCGTCCCGTCCCGCACGCCTTCCCAGAGTCCTTCGTTCTCCTCCACCGTGCGCAGAGGAGGGCCAATCTTGGCCTGCGGCCCGCGTCGATGCAACACATCCTCTGTTAGCGTCAGGTACTGGGGACAAGTCTCGGCATACACGACCTGCCCATCCCCTCGCGCCCGCCGAATGGGCGCCAAGGCCTGCGTCGTGCTCACGTGCGGGATGTATAGGGCGCAGTCCGCGACCCTGGCCATGGCGATAGCCCGGTTGATGGCCTCGGCCTCTAGCACCGCGGGACGGGTGCGGGTGAACACCTCCAACGCCGACATCCCCATGCCTTCGTACTTGTCCTGCAGATAGTCGGTCGCCAAGCCGTTCTCGGCATGGACCGCAACCAGCCCCCTTTTCTGGCCCACCAAGTCCAGCAGCGCCATCAGCCAGTAGTCATCGGTCATCCACTTGATCTTGGCATAGGTCATGAACACCTTGAAGGAGGTCACCCCAAGATCGAAGGCCGCGGGTAGGTCGCCTATCTGATTGGCCACGTCGAAGAGCCCGGCATGCAGGCCAAAGTCGGTGACTGAGTTCTTCAACCCGTCGTCTCGGAATCTCTCGATGGTTTCCAGCACCTTCATGCCCGGTCGAGCGTACGCATAGTGGATGCATGTGGTGGTTCCGCCAAACGCCGCCGAGACTGATGTATGGTGGATGTCGTCCAGGTAGACGGGATGGGTGTGCACATCAATGACGCCGGGCAGCAGCAGTTTGCCGCTGGCGTCCACCACTCGTCTTGCGCCCTCCTGCGACAGGCCAGCAGAGACCACTGACACTGTCTCGCCCCGAACCCCCACATCGGCTCGCTTTATGCCCTCACCCGTAACCACCAAGCCGCCCCGGATAAGCCAGTCATACGCCCCTGTCATGCCTCGCCCTCCCGCTTCACCTGATCTCCTTGACCGGCGGCACCGAATAGCGCGCCACCTTGCTGTGCCGCAGACCCAGATCCGCGAAGGCTTCGGCGATCTTGAAGGCCACGGAGGTGGGATCCAACACCACCACACCCAGCTCCCTCTCCACATCCTCCGCGTAGCCAGCCAGCCCGGCACAGCCCAGAATGATCACCTCCGCCCCATCCTCCTCGACCGCCTTGCGAGACAGTTCCAGTATGCGCGTTTTTGCCTTCGCAGGGTTGGCGTCCATCTCCAGTACGGCCATGCCCATCACGAGCGCGGAAGCGTAGCTGTTCTCCACTCCCCGCAACAGCGTGTGGATCTCCCTCGTGGGCACACGGCTTCGAGATCCCGTCGTGATGGAGAACTTGTGTCCCAGCATGGCCGCTACATGCATCGTAGCTTCCTCAATACCCACGACAGGGATGTGCGAGATCTCCTTGGCCGCGTCCAGTGCAGGGTCCGAGAAGCACGCCAACACCACAGCGTCGTACCCTTCCTCGTTCGCCCTCCGCACCAGCTCCAGCGTGGGCGGCCCTGCCAACGCTTCGTCATACGCCGACTCGATGGACACCGGCCCGTGCTCCGGGTTCACCACCGTCAGCTCTGTGTCTGATCGTTTTATGTTCTCCAGCTCGGCGCGGATATGGTCCGTCATGCTCTCGGATGTGTTAGGATTGATGACGAATATGCGCATGTACCTATCTCCTCTCCTCTAACCACTCTCTCCCACTCTGCAAGGCCTCCAGGTTCAACTCTGTGTAGCGCTCCGGCACTCGCTCCCTCAGAACGGACTCCCACACCTCCTTCGCCACCGGCAGCAGGACTGACAGCGCCCCCAGCATGACCACGTTCAGCACTCGGGCGTTGCCCAGCCGCCGTGCGATGTCCAGCCCAGGCACCCGGTACACCTCATCCGTCGCGGCCTGCAGTGCCCTGTCCGCTACCTCCTGACTGGGATATTCCGCAAGCCCACTGCTCACGGTCACCGGGTGGATCTCCTGCTGGTTCACCAGAACCACTCCCTCAGACCGCAGTTGATCCAGCCACCGCAGCCCCTCCAGGATCTCGAAGGCCACCAGGTAGTCCACGCGCCCTTCCGGCACGATGGGCGAATGCACCACCGGTCCCCACCGCACGTGCCCTACCACCGCCCCTCCTCGAACCGCCAACCCCAGTATGTCCGACTTCTTCACGTCGTGCCCGGCCGCCAGGCCCACCGCCGCCAGGATGTCGCTGGCCAGGATGGTCCCCTGACCTCCAACGCCGGTGATCAGGAAGTTGATAGTCTCCACGCTAACCCACTCCTTCCCCCTCAGATCGTCGCTTCCACAGCATAGATCGCCTCCCGAGGGCACACTTGCGCGCACATGTCACAACCCACGCACAGGACCGGATCTATCGCCGCCTTGCGCTTCCCGGTCTTGGCGAACACCTCGTCCGAACGGATCACTGCAGGGCACCCGAGGCGGGCGCACGTTCCGCAGGCGATGCATGCCTCAAGATCCACATCGTGGATCCCGGCAGCGCCGGGTCCCACGAAATAGCAGGGTCCGTCCACGATAACGACCGACGGCCCATCGAACTCCAGCGCCTCTTCCAGTGCCCCCTTGACGGCCTGGATGTCGAAAGCATCCACGACTTGAACATGGTCAACTCCCGACGCACGCACCACGGCCTCGATCTCCACCTTGCGAACCCGCTCACCTCCCAGCTTCTCAGCCACCCCGGGATGATCCTGATGTCCCGTCATGGCCGTCGTGTGGTTGTCCAGTATCATCACCGTGCTCTTGCCGCCATTATGCACGATGTCCAGCAGCGGAGCAATCCCCGAATGGAAGAACGTCGAGTCTCCGATGACCGCCACGAAGGGATCAGGGATGCCCGCAACGTCGAAGCCATGCGCCACCCCTACGCTCGCGCCCATCGCACCCATCGTGTCTGTGGCGTTGAACGGCGGCAGCGCACCCAGGTTGTAGCAGCCGATATCTCCGGCAACCACCACCTTCTTCTTGCGACTTAGCACATAGAAAGTGCTACGATGTGGGCAGCCCGGGCAGAGTACCGGCGAGCGCCCTGGCAGATCCGGCGGCGCCACCTTCCGCGCCACGCTCACCGCTTCCTGGCCCAAGATCCCCGCCTCCGCCGCGCATCCCTCGATGACTGCGGTCGTCAGCTCACCACACGCCGGAAAGATGTCCTTGCCCCGGCACTCAATCCCCATAGCCTTGATCTGCTCTTCCACGAAGGGGTCCAACTCCTCTATGATGAGCAGCTCCTCCACCCCCGCGGCAAACTCCCTGATCAACGCTGTCGGCAGCGGATAGCTCATGCCCAACTTGAGGAACGACGCGTTCGGAAACACCTCCCGGGCGTAGTGGTACACTGGACCACTGGCCACGATGCCCAGCTTCCGCTCACCCCATTCCAACCAGTTGTACGGGAATTCACTGGCCTTCTGCGCCAGTTCCTTCATCCGTGCCTCTACCACTGGATGCCGCTCCCGAGCCCACATCGCCGTCGATACCAGCTTGTGAGGATCTCGATCCAGCGGAGGAGTGGCCCCCTCGTCGTCAGCCTTTCGCTCTCCCAGCTCCACCGGCGTGGCCGAGTGCGCCACCCGCATCACCGTCCGCAACAGCACCGGTGTGTCCCACTCCTCCGACAGCTCCAGGCCTATGCCCACGAAGTCTTTGGCCTCTTGGCTGTCCGCGCACTCCAGCATGGGCATCTTGGCGAAGCGAGCATAATGCCGGTTGTCCTGCTCATTCTGTGAGCTGAACATGCCGGGGTCATCGGCCGTGACAATCAGCAGCCCCCCTCTGACACCCGTGTACACGGCATAGAAGAACGAGTCGGCGGCCACGTTCATTCCGACCTGTTTCATCACGACCATCGAGCGCTGCCCTGCGTAGGATGCCCCGATGGCCACATCCATGGCAACCTTCTCATTGACCGACCACTCGGAGTAGATCTCCTGATATCGGGCCACGTGTTCCAGTATCTCCGAGCTGGGCGTTCCAGGGTATCCCGTGGCCACCTTCACGCCGTACTCATAGGCCCCTCGGGCGATGGCTTCGTTGCCAGATAGGAGTGATCTCACGGAATCCTCCTCTCCACCTCTCCCCAAAGCACCCGATGACGATTCTGATTTCTCATGCTAGTTCCTACCCCCAATCGAATTCCGAGCCCAAACCCAGCTCCACGGCCCGCTCGTACGCCAGCTTGGCTGTCACAACATCCTGGAACGAGACGCCCGTCGCGTCGAATATGGTGATCTGGTCGGGCTGAGTGCGGCCCGGTCTCTCACCCGCCACGATCTGTCCGAGCTCCGCGTGGACATCGCTTTCCTGCATCAGCCCCATACGCAGTGGATGTTGCAGGTCCCCCAGCTCGCGGCACTGACGCAGCTTATCCACAACGACGGTCGCTCGCGTGAACAGCTTTGGATCGATCTCTTGCTTACCGCGGGCGTCTGCACCGATAGCGTTGACGTGCGTCCCGGTCACTACCCAATCGGCTTCCACCAAGACATGGCGCGATGGCGTGGCCGTCACAATGATATCGGCGCCCGATACCGCCTCGCGAGGCAAGCCAACTGGCCTGACCGAGATGCCAAGAGAGGACACTCTGTCCACGTAGCGTCCCACAGCTTCCCGGCTCATATCCCAGATTCGGACCTCGGACAGCTCGAACAGTTCCGCCAGCGCCTGCACCTGGATTTGACCCTGCACGCCTGCACCGATGACACCGACCGTGGCCGAGTTGGGCCGCGCCAGGTACTTGGCCGCCACCGCCCCGGCCGCCCCGGTGCGCAGGGTGGTGATGAGATCGCCGTCCATAAAGGCCAAGGGCGTTCCGGTCTTCCCATCCAGGTATATGATCACTGCGAAGTGACCCGGCACGGCGCTATCCTTTGGAGGCGGCCAGAAACCTGCCACCTTGACCCCCAGCGCCTCCGTGGACGGCACAAAGCTGGACTTGATACCGAAAAAGGCGTCATGGGCGGCGATGTGCTCCATCACCACAGGAAACGTTGTTACGTTGCCCTCAGCTTCCGCTCTGAAGCCATCCTCCACCACCTGGATGACATCGCCCAGGGTCAGTACCTGCTCCAGGTCCCTCTTCGACAGAAGACGGATGGTTTTCACTGCATTCCTCCTACAAGCCCTTCGTCATGATGTCATGCGCAGTGCTCTAAGCGAACCTGACCAAACCATCAACCGATGCCGACCAACCTCGGGCACGCTGCCCGACTCCCCAGGAGATAGTTGGTGCGTACAGGAAGATCCAGGGGGCGTCCTCCCGGATCAGGCGATACGCTCGGTGGTAGATGTCGCGGCGTCGGGCAACATCGACAGTGGCCTGAGCCTTCTCAATCAGGGTATCAACCTCCGGGCTCGCGTATCCCTGCCACCATGGCCCGCGCAGGCGGGAGTGGAACTTCTCCCGCAGCACGCGGTATGTGCTCAGGGGACTGGAATCGAAACAACACGCATCATCTATCTGCTTGGCTCGGACCATCTCTGCATACCCTGGCCGATCGGAGAACTCCCTGACCTCTGTGGTGATGCCCACTTCGCCATACTGCTCAGCCATGCATCGGGCCAGACGCGGGGCCTCGTCAGGCAGGATCGAGGGAACGTCAAGAACCACCCGCATCCCGCTGCCCCAACCCGACTCCGCCATAAGGTCCCGCGCCCTCCCAGGATCGTACGCGTAGGGCGATGTCGCTGGATCGCACCCAAAGTGGAGGGTCGTGAGCGGGCCGTTCAAAGCTGTGGCAAACCCCTCCATCACCGTGTCGATGAGCTCTGGGACATTGAGGGCATGATTCAGCGCCTGCCGGACCCTCTTGTCGGTGCATACTCCTCGCTTCATGTTGCACATGAAAATGGTGCACACACTGCTCTGCGCAGTCACTACCGTGGCCACCTGTGAGCCAGCAATCTGTTGGGCGGCTCCCGGTGTCACGTCAGCGACCAGATCGGCTTCACCGGACAGAAGGGCCTCAGTCCGAAGATCGGGATCCGGCTCAGCTCGCCAGCAAACCTCCCCCGCCTCTGGGCGCCCCCCCCAGTACTCTGGGAAAGCCTTCATGATAATCTGCCCCTCATCGCCCCCCTCGAACCGATAGGGGCCGCTCCCGACGGGGCAGCTCAGCAGACTGGGCAGGGCGCGTCTTGGGGCGATGGGGAACAGGACCAGCAGATCCAGAAGGTCAGCAAAGGGCTCAGGCGTCACGACGCGCACCGTATGCCTGTCCGCAGCCTCGATGACAGCGCCCGCCAGATAGCTCCGATACACCCCCTGACTACCCAGCTCTCCTCCGATGTCTGGGTCACACACGCGCTGCAGGTTGGTCACCACATCATCGGCCTCGAGCGTATCCCCGTTGTGGAATGCTACGGGGTTACGCAGACTGAAGGTCCATGTGCGAGCGTCCTCCCCCAGCGTCCAGCTCTCGGCCAGTGCAGGCAGGTATCCACCACTGCCATCGTGGCATACCAGAGCCTCGTACATGGAGAACAGGATGCTGAGGCTGTCCCTGTTGTCAGTGGACACATGCGGGTCTCCCAATCGCACACGCTGCTGGAGCACCGTCAGGCTTTTCGCAGGTTGTAGAGACACGGTTACTTCCCCCTCGCGCTCAATGGTCAGCGGAACAGCGGAACGAGCGGAATGACCCCCCCCTTTTTTTCCGCTTCTTCCGCTTCTCCGCTGACTTCTGCGTCGGTGGCCAACTCTCCTCAGAGACGGAAGAGCTGTACCGCATTCTCACCCAACACCATCCGCTCCACTCCCGGATTCAATCCCGCAGACTCAATCCGTGCCTTCTCCAACTCCGGATTCCAGAAGGGATAGTCGGAGCCGAAGAGCAGCCGCTGCGGACCACATTCGGCCACTGCCCTGCGCAACATCGCAGCACTTGGCATGCCTGATGTCTCCAGGTAGACGTTGCGATAGCGCCTGGCTACTTCGATGGCATCCGATACGAAGGACAAGGAACCCATGTGAGCAAGAATGAAGGTCACCTCGGGATTCTGGCGGACCATTCTCTCCATCAGTGCCGGCGCGGTGTAACTGAAATCCCCCGTGTGGAGCATCACTGGCAGTCCTTGCGTGCGAGCTGCTGCCAGCACCGGCTTCAGGTAGACGTCAGGTAACTGTGCCGAGCCACAGCGCACGTAGAACTCACCCAGGCCAGCGACCTGCTGTGCAGACGCAGCCTGTGCCACCTGTCCCTCCGTCTCAGGACCGATCACCGGCACCACAAAGCTCTTCAACCGATCACAGTGTGCACGCCCGGCGGCCAGCACACTGGCATTGTCCTCTAGAGACAGGCTCATGACCAGAGACACGTCGATCCCCGCACGGTCCATGGCGGTCAGCAGGTCTGTCACACCACGCGGCTGTTCCGCCTCGTACACCTTGCCTGTGACATGAACGTGCGCGTCGACGATCATGTTCGATCTGTGCCCGCCGCCAAACCCAAGAGGCGCGCTGCATTCAGTCCCAGGATCTTCACATGACTTCCGTGATCCAGGCCAGCCTTGCGGACCTTGAGCAGCTCGACGCCCGGCTGTCCGTAGGGCGCTGCTGATCCGAACAGTATCCGGTCGGCGCCAACGCTGTCCACAGCCAGCGACAGGCGGCGAGGGCTCTGCTGCAGCGAGGTCTCCAGGTACAGGTTCGGGTGCTCGGCCGCCAGGGCGATGGCCCGCACCGCGTGGGCGGCCGTACCCATATGGCCCAAGACCACTGTGAGATCCGGCAGGGCGGCTGCCAGCCAGGCAATCTGTTCCGGCAGCCCGACGTAACAGTTCCCAGCCGGTATCAGAACGGGGATGGACCGTTCGGCGGCGGCCCGCATCAAAGGCAGGACGCCCCGGTGATAGGGCAAGGAGTTCGTGCTGACCGGGCTGAAGAGAAGGCCCCGAAACCCCATGCCATCTATCGCCATCTCCAGTATCGCAAGCGCTTCGGCACCGTAGCGCGGGTCCAGCCGCGCGAAAGGGATCAAGCGCTGGGGGAACTGCCTGCTGGCTTCTTCCAGAGTCCGATGCGCATGAAGATCAGGCCCCGGGCTGTCCACAAAGGGCGCCACCACGGCGACATCTATGCCACACCGGTCCATCGCTGCAATGAGGTCATCGGCGCACTGGGCGTGGTCGCCATACGGCTCGCTGCCCAGATAGCTATGGAAGTCTACTACCGGATGGTCAGACATGACACATACCCACGTTCCCCGCTACGCCCACGGCGGCTCCTCAGCACTCGGAAGCCATTTCTTCAGCACCCTCCTCCAGGCGCTGGACGTTTCCGCCGCAGTGGAAGACCTCCACGAGATCGGACCGCAGGAACTGCTGAACCTCCAGAGCATACCCTCCGGGATCCTCAAAGAAGAAGCAGCGTATCTGGATGTCTTCCTTGTTCTGGACGCCAGTCAGCAGCTTGACCCCAGCCTTCTCCAAGTGGTCGTACCAAGCGTCGACGTCGTCGGCCAGCAGAGTGAGCAGAACGGCATTGTAGGGCTGCGGTCTGCGGAAGCCTTTCTCGCCGGCCACGATGCCCACAAAGGCATTGCCGCTCACCCGGTATATCTTGGCCCAACGCTGATCCTCAACGAGCTCGAACCCCATCACCTCCCCGTAGAACTTGGCCGCGATTTCCAGATCGTCATAGTAGAGGAAAGTGATCTGTGACTGCACGCCGATTGGTCTGGGAGCCATTTGCCTCTCCTGCTTTCGTCAGCACCTGCCATCACTCGGCACATGCGGGCTTCTGGTGGACGCAGCCTCTGAGCGCGTGTTCCTGGTATCCTGTTAGAGATCCTCCATCATGGCGACGAAGCCGGCATAGAACTGCTTGACGCCTTCTTCGGGCGGCACTTCAGCCACCTCGTACTCCAAGGCAAGCTCGCCCGTGTACCCGACCTCGTCCAGCCGCTTCATGACCCACCGGAAGTCGAACTCACCCTCACCCATCAGCGTCGGTACATAGGTGCGTTTCTCCGGGTCCAGACGTCCGTCCTTGAAGTGCACGAGTACGATGTGGTCCCGCATGATCTCGAAGGCCTTGCGATAGTCGAAACCGGCCTGCTCCATGAGGTTGTAGGGCTCATAGATGACGCCGATGTGCTTGGAGCCCACCTTCTCGCAGAACTCGACCATCTTCGCGGGCTGGCCAAGGATGCCCATGTCGTGGTTCTCGCCTGCCAGGTAGACGCCTTTCTCCTCGGCATACTCGGCGCACTTCCTGAACCAGGGCACCATCTTGTCGATGTTCTCGGGGTCATCGTCGCCAGGCACTATGCGCACAACCCGGGCGCCGAAGTCGGCCCCGATGTCTATGGCCCGAAAGACATGCTGGAGCTCCCGCTCCAACTCCTCAGGGTCATCGCTGGCGAAACCATTGTGTGTGTACATGTGCTGGTTCGGAAACACGAAACCGGGATGGTGTAGCCAGGCACCTGCCCGACCGACAACACCGCCGCCGACATAGGAATTGACCGCCGAGATGTGCAGCCCATGTTTCTCCGCCGCTGCCTTCACGGTCGCCGGATCACACACCTCTGGGTGAATGGACAGATGCGGCATCTTCTCTAGCACGTCGACATTCTTGAAGCCCGCCTCTGCGATCATCCCGAACGCCGCGTCGGGGGGATGGTGTAGTAGCGCAATGCTTGGAAACGAGAGACGTGATACATCTAGCATGATCTGCTCCTTGTGCACACAGCTATGCTGCGTTCTTCAGAATCTCCGCGACGACCATGATGGTGTCCAGATACTCCTTGCGGTCGACATACTCGGTCTCTGTGTTCATGTCACCTGCCAGCGGGCCGACACCGAAGCCGTTGGCTCCCCACCAGAGGAACGGATAGCGCAGGTCACTCACACTGTGACCATAGTTGTAGGCTGGGGTCTTGCCCGTGACATCTGTGATAGCCTTGCGAGCCACCCTCACGAAATCACTATCGACGTCCGCCTGGCAAGACTCGGAGATGACGTCAGCCCATTCCAGATGTACATGGCCGTCCTTGAGCCAGGGATCGGCCTGAGCGAGGTGGCCGACCGCATCCTCAAAGTCCTTCTGTATCTCGGCCAGCCGGACCGCGGGCGGGAAATTGATGGCACCCTGCACGACGCAACGAATCGGAATCTCATACACCAAGTTGTCGGACCCCGCCTGGAACTGGCCGAAGGAGACCGCGAAGCTCTGGCCAGAGGCCTTCTCCAATTCAGGGTGTTGGATCTCCGGCTTGCGAGCCCACTCCGCGGCCCACTGCTTGATGCCCTCCACAAGGAATATGGCTTTCTCGATAGCGCTCACGCCCGAACGAGAGTAGATCGTCTTGTGCGGCTCGGTTGTGTCTGGCGCCTTGCCGTCGACAGTGATGTGGAACTCAGCCATGCCCAAGCTGGCCACCTTCAGATCGCCTAGGCCGTTGCCGCTTTCCGCCGGATGCATATAGATCGCGCCAGCTACCGGGCCGAAACGCCGCACCAGGCCGTAGGTGCCGAAGACCCCCAACTGCTTGCCCAGGATGCTGGCCACGAGCACATCGCCTTCAGGCTCAAGCCCGAATCGCTTGAAGGTCTCCACGGCGCCGAGCATAGAGGTCAGCCCAGCCACATCGTCGGCGATGCCTGGACCCTGCAAACGATCGCCGTCCTCCACCAAATCCGGATGCCTCTTGCCCCACTCATAGGTCTCCGGCGGCTTGTCAGCATGGCCAAAAAGCAGAACGCCCCCCCCGGATCCCCTACCTGCGACGCGGCCAACCGCATTCAGGCCACGGTTCAGCGCCGACGGGTTCTCACGCAGCGTCTTGCGTTGTGATGGCTGTTCCAGGAGTTCCTCCGGATCGACCTCGAACATCTCCACTTGCATGCCGATGCGCTCCGCCTCCTTGGCGAACCAGCGTTGGAACTCGTCACGGCCCAGGAACGAGGCCTTCAGGCCCTCCCCAAGCACACTGACATGATGAGCTTCGTTCTCCAGCACATCCTTGCGAATCGCTTCTGCGTCAATCGTCTTCTTGCTCACGCTCTTCTCCTCTTTTCATTGGTGGCAGCCTCGCAGGCTGCTCGGCCTTGCCCAGGCTTTGCCTTCACTCCTCGACGAGGCTGAATGCTACTTGCTCAGCGCCTTCCATCACGATACGTTTGCCGATTATCATCAACTCATCTTGACCCGATTCGATCAAGCCGAATACGTTGACTGGCTGCTGAAAATCGATGGTAGAACAGCGAGACACGAAATAGGGACCATAGCTGATGTAGATCTCATCGGGCACCATCCGCGGCGGGTCCTTGACCAGGAAGCAGAGGCTACCCGCCGGCACACCCACGGTGCGCTGATTCTCTTCCTCGACTGTCAGGTCGGGAGGCAAGGTCACGATGGCCTGCCCGCTGACAATGCTCTGGTAGAACACGTAGGTGAACGGCAGGTGGCTGAGGATTGTCGCGCAGGTCTTGGGCGCCTCGTCCTCCAGTAGCTCGGCAGTGAACACACCGCCCTTCTCGAACTCGATCTTCACTCGATGCATCTTCACTTCTCCTCATTAGACTCGGGTTTGGAACCCATTCGTGGGTTGTTTCCCACAGCGCTCCCTGCAATGATCCGCAGAACGAAGCGTCTGCAACCACCTCCCGGGATCCGTCTTCATCCTTGCAGAATCCGTATCGTAACGGAGCCTGCCCCTTCCCAGCGACTTCGCTCTCCGATGCGCACGGCCTCGCTCTTGTCGTCGATCTCGGCGAAGATGTTCAGCGCGATCTCGACATCCACTCTCCTGCGTGGGATGATCTCCCCATAGACCATGCAGAAGGAGCGCACCGCGGGATTCACAAAGAAGGCCAGCACCCCTCCCGGGATCTTGTTGGTCAGCAGATAGTTCTCATCGAAATGGCATGTGGTGTTTTCGAAAGGTATCTCCCGCTTGGTGGGGAAATCCTCGAAGTAGAGCTCAGATCCCGCCCACTGAGCGTGCAGCAGGGGAGACGACACAGGTTCCTCCAGGGCCTCAACGATAGCCTCGCACGTCTTGGGGGCCTGGTCCCACATTAGAGTGGCCGTAAGGCGCCCTCCCTTCTCGAACACCAGTTCAAGCTTCTTCGGTCTCTTCTCGGTCATGCTTTCTCCCCGTAGTGTATGATTGTTGGACAGCAAGCCCTAGAGAGCGACGAACCCTAGCTCCAGATTGAGGACATTGGCCTCCAGCAACGTCTTGTCCCCAGCGACGAGCGTAGGTGACCTGGCGATGATGTCCAGGTGGTGTTCGCCACCCTTGACTCCGCCCTGGAAGTCGGCCGCCTGCCGCCCGAAGCCAACGGTCAGCGCTCCAAGCACACGCTCGTCCTCGGTGATGCGGCCAGTGAGCTCGGCACGTGGATTGAAGCCAAAGGACACGTGACATAGCTGGTAGGCCACCTCGTCGTTGAGTGAGTCCAGCCAGGCCTTCCAGCGCACAGCGAACGGACCCCCGCTCACATCTCGAATCACACCATTCTTGATCTGGACGATTACGTTGTCCGGCACCAATCCGAAGGGGAAGAGGCTGCCATCCACCACCACAGTCCCGTTGATGGTCGGCTCGATGGGGGCGACGCTGACCATGCAACCTGGGTACCAGTCCAGCTCCCCGGGTTTCGATACTGCGCCCTCACTCGCCGAAACAGGGCGTTCACCCACCTCGAAAGTCAGGTCCGTCCCCTCCTGAGACAGGATGCGGCAGGAGCCGCCTTCCGCCCAGAACTCGCTGAACAGCGATGCATTGCGCACCATCTGATCGTAGTCCAGATTGATCAGTCCATCAATCAGAAAGTCGGTGCGGTCCTCCGGTTCGGCCAGGAGGAAGCGGGTCCCGCCCTCAAGTGCCTGGTGGACTTCAGGAATCTGGCCGACCCGAGTCTGGCAGATGGAGAGGACAACATCGCTTTCCCGCAGCAGAGCGGCCGCGGCCTTGTTCAGGTGCACCGGCTCTTCGGAACTGTGGTAGGAGCGCATGACCACCAACTGTGTGGATGAGGTCTGAGCCAGCCCAACGTTGAAGCAAGCCTCGGCGATGACCGGATTCATGCGGTCATCTGTCAGAACGGTGAATACCTCCTCGGGTCCGACGTGTGCCTGATCGATAACCGACCTGTGCGCAAATCTAGTCCAGATTGATTGGTCCATGTTCCATCTCCATTCTCTGTCTTTGAATTTTCGCGCGGTGCCGGGGCCATGGCAGGAAGCCTCCGGTACCGCCACCAACCGGATCCTCCCCACCTCACAGCACTGTGTCGAGCACCCGCATTAGATTGCCGCCCAGGATCTTGCTGATCACTGCCGGGCTGTAGCCCCGTTCCGACAGTCCCTTGGTCAGATTGGGCAGCATTGAGATGTCCTCGAGGCCTGTCACACGCGAGTCCTCCATCCCGTCGAAGTCCATGCCTAGGCCAACCCCATCCTCACCCATCACACTCACCATATGGTCAACATGGTCGAGCAAAGTTGAGAGATCGCTCCGCTGCACATTCTCGCCCAAGAACAGCGGCACAGGGCAGAAACCCACGACGCCACCCGTCCGCGCGATCGCCTCCAGTTGAGCGTCGGTCAGATTCCTGGGATGCGGCCACAACGCATAGCAGTCAGCATGCGTGACGATGACCGGTCCGTCGACCATAGCGAGCACATCCTCCACTCCTCGCGGCGCCAGATGTGACAGATCGAGCACGATGCCCAACCGGTTGCACTCCTTGACCAGATCCCGCCCGAATTGCGTCAATCCCCCACCTGTCCCTCGCTCAGCGGTTCCATCCGCGGCCTCATTGCGTCTGTTCCAGGTGATCCCCAGGCAGCGCAGCCCCAAGCGGTAGTACATGCGCAGCAATCTGAGGTCACCTTCCAGACCTTCTGCACCCTCCATGCTGAGCATCAGGGCGACCTTCCCGTCCGTCTTGGCTCGCCGGACATCATCTGCAGAAACCGCCTGAAGCGCTAGATCGCCGTATGCCTCCAACTCCTGATAGAACACGTCTATGAACTGGAGTGTTTGCCGGCTTCCGGTGCCTGGACGCAGTGCACTGGTGAAAGTGGCCATGAGTTCCAGCGTAAGGCCACCCTCTAACGCCCGTGGCAGATCAAACTGACCCATGCTCGAATGCTCGCCGAGGCGGCGCTGGCCCTCCAGCACGCGGCCGAGGGTGTCGCAATGCGCATCGACGATAACGCTATCTTGATGGACAGTCTCGGGATCCATCCCTGTCACCTCCCCCGACACCCGGCGCGTACGGAACGCCAGAGACAGGCGGTCCCTGCGATCTGATGCAACACGATGATCTCCCGCATGCCGCTCAAGACACGACCTGAATGTCGCGCGAGCAGTGGCTCAACCGCTCTCCGCCGGTCTCGGTGACGAGAAGCGTGTCCTCGATCCGCACGCCCCAGCGGCCGGGGAAGTAGATGCCTGGCTCAACGCTGAAAGTCATGCCCACCTGTAAGGGTTCACGGTTGTCGCTGGTGAGATAGGGTGGTTCGTGCTCGTCCAGGCCCAGGCCGTGTCCTACACGATGCAAGAAGTTCGGCCCATAGCCCGCTTCGGTGATGACTTCCCGTGCCGCGACATCAACATCGCCGATCGGCACCCCCGGCCTGATGGCGTCGATCGCTGCCTGCTGAGCCTCTCGCACAACGTTGTACACCTTCTCGAACTCCTCGGGCATACTGCCGACCACCACCGCGCGCGTGGTATCGGAATAGTAGCCTTTGTAGACCCCACCGAAGTCAAAGAAGACGACATCCCCCTCCCGAACCACGCGGTCGCCAGGGATGTTATGCGGCTTGCCCGCGTTGGGGCCACTGTAGGGGTTGGCAAAGGCCACCGAATCCTGACCATGCTTCTTCATCAGGCCCGCAAGCCGATCATAGAGCTGCCTCTCGGTCATCCCAGCCATGGGCATGGTGACGAACTCGGTGAAAGCAGCATCGTTGAAACGATTCACCGCGCGCAGCAACTCGATCTCTTCCGGGCGCTTCGTAATGCGCATGGGACCCGTTATCCTGGATCCCAACACGAAGCTGGCTTCCGACAGAGCATCCTGATAGCCCAGTAGAAAGCTGGCCCACTGCTGGTCGCTGACCCCAACTTGGATGGGACGCTTGGCATCGTCCTTGAGGACTCTTGTCAGGGCCGCGTACGGATCGTCCATTTCCTCCCAGGTCTCAAGGGAGAAGAAAGTGGCCAGCGGCTGCATGCGGCCTGCTTCGAAGGCTGGCAGCACCATTGTCGGCTCGCCCTGGGCAGGCAGCACGAACACCGTGAGCCGCTCAGTGATATGACCCGCATACCCGACAAGATAGAACATGTCGGATGATGGCGCGACGAGTAGGTAGTCCAGGCCCTGCACCCTCATGCGCTCTTGGGCGTCTGCACACCGCGACTGATACATACTCATGGTGTATCCTCCTCGAACAAGGTTCGGCGTCTACCGTCGGCGCACCGGGATGTCGTCGACCATGACATCACGATGCAGTTTCAACACATCAACCACCACCTGAGCGACATCCTCTGGCTCCATGACACGGTCGCGGGCGAAATCCGGGGTGGCCGCCCAGCGCAACCACGTATTCATGGGCTCGCAGAACACGTTGGTTACCCGGATCCCTTCGGACCTGACCTCCGCGGCCAGGCTCTCGCCGAAAGCTGCCATGGCCGCCTTGGATGCACAGTAGGCCGAAGCCGTGGACACACCCTTCTTGGCGACAGTGCTGTTTATGTTGATAACATGCCCACTCTGATTCGCTAGCATGGTGGGCAGCAGTGCCTTGGTCAGCAAGAATGCACTGCGGGCGTTGGTGTTGATCATAGACTCCCAGTATTCCAGCGTCGTATCTTGCACGGGCCCCAGCACCGTACCCGTGCCAGCGTTGTTGATGATCACATCGACCGTCCCGAACCTATCGAGCGTGGCCTTGGCCAGGTCCGCGATCTGCTGTGGGTCAGCGACGTCGGTGGGCACCGTGATCGCCTCAGCACCGAGCGCCGTCACCTCATCGCGCACACCATTCAACTCCGATTCCGTTCGGGCCGCCAATACGAATCGCGCGCCCTCGCGGGCCAGGGCCAAGGCAATTGACCTGCCCAAACCGCGCCCTCCTCCAGTTATGACCACTACTTTGTCTCTGAGTTCCATCGCTGGCTTCTCCTTTCCCAATGCTGATAGTTTTGTGATGCGTAGCCGGGCACTTTCAGTCTGCACAGCCCGCGCAACCCAGGGCTTCACTCCCTCACGATGACTGCCGTGTCCAGGCAGAGTGGGATGTGACAACCGTCTGGCACAGTCGCGCCCAGTGACTCCCCTCCGAGCGTATTCGCTGGGAATCTAGGCGGCGTGACACTCCTCCCCTGCCAGCCGAATAGCGGCTCGGCGATGCCGAAGGCTCACAGACCAGAGCACGCCAATGCCCACCAACACCAGGCCTCCCGTCACCCGAAAGACGGCGGCCAATCCCCACAGGTCGGCAATGACACCCATGAAGAAGGGGGCCACTGCGCCGCCAATGCTCCCCGCAGTGCTGTAGAGACCAAGCGCCGTCCCACGCTCGGAAGCCGAGGAATGCTCGGTCATCGAGGCCTGCCCTGAGGTAAGGAACACTCCGTAGGCTATGCCATCGCCCGCCAGGAAAACACCCAGAAGAACAACTGAAGTCGTGAACGAGATGGCGACGGCGGTCGTCATCGCCAGCGCTAGTGCGATCAACATGAGACTCGCGCTGGAAAACTTCGCGGTGAGCAGCCCTGTGGGCAGGCGGGTCGAGGTAGAGATCAGGGCTCGGCCGGCAAACATGGAACCAATGGTAGCCTCACCTACGCTCAGTGACGCGGCATAGAGTGGGAAGAACCCAAAGGTGGTCCCAAAGAGCACCATGCTCATCAGCAGGTTGGCCAGACTGGTGGTCAGCAGGTTGGGCTCCTTGGCAACGAGTCTGAGTTTCCTGAGCACCGAACCGACAGGCCGGCTAGCTGTTGTCCTTTCGCTTGGCTGCTGTCTCACCAGGCCCAGGCGGGCAATGGCATATCCCACAAGCGCCGCCACCACTGCGACGAGATAGCTGGTTCGGAAACCGTAAGCCTCCGACACCTGGCCTCCAATGAGAGGACCCAGCGTGAATCCCAACCCCATACAACTGGTGTACAGGCCAATCACCAGCCCTTGCTCACGCTTGTCAACGATGTCACCGATGTATGCAACACCCATGAAGAAAACGGAAGCGATGCCCAGCCCATCCAGGACTCGGAGGGGGAACAGGAAGTAGGGATTCGGTGCCACCATGTGTAGCAGGGACGATATGGCAAAGAGCAGCATGCCTGCTGAGATGACGCTCCTCCGCCCCAGCCTGTCGCAGATCAAACCAATAGGCACCGAAGCAAGGATTCGAGTCAGACCCATGACCCCGACCAGCGCCCCAATCAGCGCCAGCGATGCACCCAAGCTCCGAGCGTAGAGCGAGAAGGTGGTGAGAAGGAGCCCGCAAGCAACGTCGGCCATGAACACCATGGCGCAGATCGCCACCACCTCCTTCCGGAGGACACGCCGCACGTCCCTGAATAGTCTCATCTCACCACTTGGACCCCCACTGCTCATGTGTACCTCAAACCCATGTACCTCAAGCGGTCCCGCGCAGACGGGGATCGAGCAGGTCACGCAGGTAGTCGCCGGCCAGGTGAACCCAACCACCAGCCAGGCGATGACGCCTAGACCTCCTCGAACCCCATCTCGGGGTTCAGCCGGCCGCCACCGCTCATTTCTTTGCCGTCGATGTACGTGGTGGGCGTGGCGAGCATGATGTCCATGTGGTACGGACTGAGCCCCACAGTACCACCGAACTTCGGATCCTGATAGCCAAAACCGAAGTCAATTGCCGAGAGCATGCGCTCGTCTTCGATCATATTCCCGGAAATACCAGCCTGAGGGTTCAGCCCGATGCTGTAATGACACAGCTTGTAGATCGTGTCGTCGTTGCGGGACGCGAGCCAGTTGCGCATCGCGTCAGCCTCTTTGCCACCTTCGATGGCGACGATCACGCCCTTCTCGAGGGTCATCGCGTAGGGAGTGTGCACCACACCCTGCACGCTATCACTGGCATCGATCACGATGGTGCCATTGATCGTCTCCTCGACCGGAGCGATGGACACCTGGGCACCTGGGAAGAAATCGACCTCGCCATCTTGGGTCAACGCGCCGTCTCCGATGATGCTCTTGCGGGGCATGAGGTCAAAGCTCACATCGCTGCCCTGAGGCGACGTCAAACGACCGCGTTTGGCCCTGTCCCAAAGCCCGGCCACCTGATCGGCATTACGAAGCATGGCTGGGATATCCACATCCAGCAGCGCACGCACGGCGTACTCTTCGATGCCTTTGAGGCCCGTAGACAGCAATCGCGTGCCCTTCGCCCGCGCCTCGATCGTGGCCGGGGCTCTAACGATCCCGCCGCAGAACGCCAGGATCAGCTTGCTGGCCAGGATCGCGTCGGACAGGATAGGCCCTGGTAAGCTTGCCGCGCCACGTGCGAGACGCTGTTTGACGATCAGTTGCGTGTCGGCACCGGCGCGCAGACCGGCCGCCAAACAGGCCTCCGCCACGCTGATATCTTGAGCTACGTCAGTGATGATCAGGAAGGGATCATCCGGCTCTGGTCGCACCAACTCCTTCACCACTGCTTCTGCGAACTGCTCCCAGTACATAGTGCCTCTCATCTCGAATGTCCTCCTCACATTGTTTAGGAAATGTCACCGATCAATCGCGCTGGGGTCGAGCCAATCGCGCAGGATCTCGCCGAACAGATTGAAGCCAACGACCAGCAAGAAGAGCGCCAGGCCGGGGAAAGTGCTGGCCCACCACTGGTCCAGCAGGTAGTCGCGGCCCTCAGCCACCATACGGCCCCACTCGGGCGTGGGAGGCTCGGCGCCGAGGCCGAGGAAGCTCAGGCCAGCGGTGGCCAGGGCGACGAAGCCGACATCCAGAGTGACCCGGACGATAACCGGGTCAAAGCAGTTAAGCAGCACATGCCGCGTCAGTATCCGCAAGGGCGGCGTACCGATTGAACGAGCGGCAATTACGTACTCCTCGTCCTTCACAGTCAGGATCTGTCCCCGTATCAAACGCGCATACGATGGCCACCACGAGAAGCCGACCGCCAGCATAGTCTGCATCAACCCGCGCCCCAGTGCCGCGTTGACAGCGACCGCCAGGATCAGCGAGGGGAAGGCTAGAAAGACGTCGGTGATCCGCATCAGCACGTCGTCGACCCGGCCTCCAAAGTACCCAGCCGCTGACCCCATTATGTACCCTATGCTCACAGCGATCATCAGTACGATGACCACTACCCGAAAAGTAGTCCGTGCTCCATAGATGACCCGGGAGAAGATGTCCATTCCCACGCTGTCAGTGCCGAAGGGGTGCTCCCTGGATGGCGGCAAGAACTTGTCGCGCAGGCTGATCTTGACTGGATCGTAGTCGGTGAATAGCCCTGGGAAGAGTGCCAGTATGAGAAACAGAATGACGATGGCAAGCCCCAGGACAGCAACCGGGTTGTTGCGCACCGCTCTGATGAAGCGGCTGAGTTGGCTGCGTCTCCCCAGGTACGGATGATCGTCCATCAATGACCCGGAGGAATCGACACCAGCTTTCGATCCCATCACTCTCCCTGCCTCTGCTTCCTGTCGACGAAAGCAATCATTGGTACGCGATCCGAGGGTTGAGGAAAGTATATGCGATGTCCGTTAGTAGGTTCACGACCATAAACGTGAGTGTCGTGACTAGGGTAATGCCCATGATGACGGGTATGTCCAGCCGGAATATCCCTACCCAGGCATACGTACCTATGCCACCCCAGCTGAAGATATTCTCCACTAGGAGTGTGCCTCCGAGGAGCCAGCCAATCTGAAGGCCAATGGTGGTCACCGTCGGCAGCAGAGCGTTCTTCATAGCATGTCGGGTGAGGACGGCGCGCTCTGCCAGCCCTTTGGCTCTCGCTGTGCGAATGTAGTCCCGGCGCATGACGCTGACCATCGAGGCGTGAGTGATTCTCGCCACGGAGGCCACCCGTGCAATGCCCAGCGTGAGAGCGGGCAGTACGAGGTGCCTCAGAGCATCGAGGAAGACCTCCCATTGACCAGCGATCAAGGCGTCCACCGTGTACATGCGCGTCACAGGAGGTGGCGGCATGACCTGCGTGCTCAGCCGGCCACTGAGGGGCAAGATGTCGAGCTTGCCGTAGAACACCAGTTGGAAGATCAGCCCAGCCCAGAACACCGGCATCCCAACCCCCAGGAGCGAGAAGAACATCACCGCGGAATTGACCCAGGGTGATCGGCCCGCGCCCGTGAGCACTCCCAAAGGTATACCGATGAGAACCGCCAGCGTCATAGCAGCGATCGCCAACTCCAGCGTGGCCGGGAAGTATCTCCCCAGTTCCGTGCGGACTTCCTGCCTGGAACTGAGCGACTCGCCCAGGTCACCGCGTACCAGGCGACCAATGTAGCGTCCATATTGCACTGGAAGCGGCTGGTCAAGGCCCAATCGTTCCCGCACTGCCTCAATCTGCTCTCTGGTCGCAAAGCGCCCTGCTGCCTCGCGCGCAGGATCACCTGGGAGAAGATTGGATAGCACAAACGTCAGTATGGTGACGCCGATTAGCACCGGGATCATCAGGACGAGTCGACGTAGAATGTACTGGATCATGCGACTGCCTCGGCAAGTTGGGTGCCTGAGTGGGTTGGGCTAGATCACCGACCCACTCAGGCGAGCTATCCCCAGAGGAGCTGAAGGCAGCATCCAACCCGGAGGCAGATGCCGCCCGCAGCCCTGTGGGAGTCCTCAGGGTACTATGCGCCTAAGTCGCTTACTTTCCCTCCACCGACATGATGTAGACGTTCTGGGCGAAGGAGTGCGATGGCGTCCAGACATAGCCTTCGACGTAGTCGCGCGATGCCGCCAGGGCCCAGCCGATGACCACGTTGGCGTACGGGGTGTCCTCTACCCAGATCTGCTGAGCCTCGCGATAGAGTTCACACCGCTTCTCGGGGTCTAGCTCGCTCTGCCCAGCGACGAGCAGCTCATCCATGCGAGGATTCGAGTAGTAGGCGAAGTTCAGACCCTCGTTGCCGGCCTGTGATGAGTGGGCCAGCCGGAAGAGGTACTGGTCCGGATCAGGGTACGACGGGTATATCCAGATGGTACCCATGCCGGTCGCCGTGTCCAGCGAGGAGTAGGCTGCCACCTTGGCAGGCCACTCCATGGCCAACGGTTTGATGGTCACGCCCAACTGTGCGGCGCCGTCCGCCATGATCTGGACGGCTACAGTCTCCTCTGCCATCGTGCCCTGGTATATCATTTCCAGTTCGAATCCACCGTCAGGATAACCTGCGTCGGCCAGCAAGCTCTTGGCCTCTTCGAGGTCCATCTTCGACGGCTCCATCGACTCGTCAAAGCAAGGAATGGACGCTGGCAGAGGGCCCCTGGCGATGTCGGCAAACCCGTTGCGCGCCTGCTCCACGTGACCCTGGTAGTCATAGGCCAGAGAAAGCGCTTTGCGGACGCGAGCATCATCGAGGGGCTCTATCTGCGTGTTGAACGCGAAGTAGAGCTCATTCAGGGTGGCATCCGCGTAGACCTTAACGCCATCCACCGATTTCAGAGCCTCATAGCTGTCAGCGCTGCCGACTGTGATCCAGTCCACATCGCCATTCTCCAGGGCCAGGCGGCGGGTCGAGACTTCCTTGAGCACGCGGAAGATGACCTTGTCGGCGTGCGCGCCCTCCCACCCCTTGTGGTAGTCAGGGAACGCCTCCATGGTGAACTGCTGCTCGGGCTCGAAGGACACTAGCGTGTAGGGGCCACTCCCTGCCTCGTGGTTCTCGAGCCACTTCTCGCCCCAATCACCCTCTTCCTCATTGGCCTTGACCACCTCGGAGTTGAGGACATAGAGGCGCGCCAGCGCCTGTGCCAGCCCCGGGAATGGCTCTCCGGTCGTGATAGTCACGGTGTAGTCGTCAATTACCTCTGAGCCGACAACGGACGTCAGGCTGCGGTATACACCCTTCTTGATGGCCAGCATGCGGTCGACTGTGTACTTCACATCCTCAGCCTTCAGCTCTGAGCCATCATGGAATTTCACACCTTTGCGCAGGGTGAAGGTGTAGGTTAGGCCATCGTCTCCGAGCTCGTAGGACTCAGCCAAGTCGAGTTCCGTCTCAGTCGTGCCCGGCTTGACCTGGATCAGGGAGCTGTACATATTGAGAGATGGCGTATCGACTCGACTGTCCGACGCGGCGAGTGGATCGAAGGTGGGAGCGGAACCCTCCACGCCCATGATGAGGACCTTGGGTTCAGCAGGAGCCTCGGTTGGCGCCGGCTCAGCGGCCGGCGGAGCCACGGTCGGTGTGGCACACGCAGAGAGCACAAGACCGATCAGGATCACCAGCGTCAGTAGACTGGCCCCCTTCTTGTGGAAGAACATACTTGCCTCCTTATTCTTAGTTCACATGCGAAGCTGATTAGCGAAACCTGCAGCCAGCCAGACGTGGGTGCGGAACCCCACGCGAGCGACGACGGCAGAGGAGAAGCAGCTATGTGCCGTGCTCCATAAACACTACAGGTTGTGTAGTTCTCATGCCCGCTCAACCACCCCCTTTCTTCGGAACCTCCTCCCAGGGCCCCAGCGTATGCGTCCCGCCACCACTGTCACGCACCGCACCAATCCAACACCGCGAGTGCGATGACCTTCACGGCGCGAATGTAGTCGTCCACATCCACCCACTCATCGTGCCCGCCTGTCTGGCTGAGATCTCCGGCCAGCGAGCCCAAGCCCACTGTGGGAATGCCCTTGTGCAGTATGGGATTGCGGATATCACTGGCAGAGTGCAGCACATTCACATGCGGATCACGTCCTGTCACCGCCATGACGGCCTGACTGAGCGTACGGTACAATGGATGGTCCTCCGACACTTCAGCGCCGCTGATCCCCACGATCCACTCAACCGTGGGCTGGTGTTCCCGCAACCAGTCATCCCTTTCGGACACCGCACGAACGGCCTCCAGGATCTGGGATTGTACGTGACTCACGTTCTCGCCTGGTGGAAACGTGACCGAGCCAGCCAGCACGCACTCCGGGCTCACGCGGCTGAGCCGTTTCTCGTCACCACCGTGAATGTAGGCCACCTGGAGGTTGGTGGACCGCCCAACAGCAGCATCCAGCCGCGCGTGGAACACCTCACTGGCACGCCGTTCCGCCAGTTCCTGCAACCCCTGGTAGACCAGCCACGCCTTGCGGATCGGATCGATGGACAGGTGATAGAGGGCTGTGTGGCTAGGCTCACCAGTGTCCGGCAAGCGTCCCGGCACGGTGATGCGAAACCGCAGCAGGCCCGAGGCGAATGCCTTTATCTCTGCCAAGCCGTCCCCAGACTCCGCTGGGTGCAAGTAGATCGCGGCATCGGCATTGTACCCCTGGTTAAGCACGAAGACCACGCCGCGAGCGTTGCGCTTGCTGGGCGTGCTGGCCAGGATGACGTCCCCTTTCGGAGCCATGCCGGCCGCCAGCACCGCGTTCAGAGCACACACCATCGTCGCCACCCCCAGCAGGTCATCGGCCACCGCCCAGCCGTACAGGCGGCCATCCTCAATCACACCGCCGAAGGGATCGCGCTGCCAACGGTCGATTCCAGCGACCTCTTCCCCGTCGGGATGGGCGAAGAAAATGACACTGCGTCCTCCGCCCAGGCCAGCGAACCGCCCTACCACACAGACGCGTTCGCTGGTGTCCATGGCTTCCAGAGCAGCGAACTCATGGTCCACCTCCACGTCTTGAGGCTGATAGCCGACCATCTCAACTTCGCAATCCAACTGCCTGAGCTTCTCGGCCACCAGTTGCTGCGTGGCCTCCTCTCCAGCGGCGGATGTCTTGACCAGATCCTGCAGGAATGCGACGTAGCGATCACGCTGCCGCCCTATCACATCCTGTATCTTCTCATGCTTGTCCATGGCTAGGGGACCCTCCAAGGCACCCAACCTCTTGCCACCTCAAACCTCCAGCCACAGGATCAACCCCGG
The DNA here is from genome assembly GCA_016783285.1 of Anaerolineae bacterium. Next base: position 10,538 of record JADHWW010000107.1, on the reverse strand, counting down.
ATTAAGTGTGCCTCTACCCTGCAACCACAGGCGAGTCGACTGGCGGACTCTTCTCCAGTTCCCGGGCCAGCTCCTCTATGCGGAGCGAAGATGTCCGTAGATGAATCACCATCAGCTCGGCTGCCTCGTCTGCGTTCCTTCCTCTGACCGCCCTGATGATGGAGCAGTGCTCGTCGAGCGACTCGGGCAGATGGAGACCTGGTCTCGACTGAGCCAACCGTCGGACCATGCTGATGCGGTTAGTCAACCCGTCGAGGATCTCCTTGATCAACGGGTTCTCAACGAGATCGAGCAGTGTCTGATGGAAGTGGATATCGCTCTCAAAATGCTTCGTTGTGTTGCCGGCATCCAGTTCGGCCAGACTCTCTGCCTGAGATCGCTCGATCTCATCCAGCACTGCCTCTGAGATCACAGGGGTCACCTGCCGCACCACCTCCGCTTCCAGCAGGGCGCGGACCTCATAGACCTCGCGCACGTCCCTGGGAGTAACGACGGGAATGAAGGCGCCATAGTGAGGACGGATCTCGACAAACCCTTCGAATTCCAGACTCTTAAGAGCCTCGCGAACCGGCGTTCGGCTGACCTTCAACTGCTCGGCAATGAGGTCCTGGTCGATCTTTTCTCCACGCTCGAAGAAGCCATTGAGAATCGCCTCCCGAAGACTCGTTGCCACCCAGTCGGCCAGAACCCTGCCCTGCTGCACTCTGGGAAGTGGCACCCTCATGCTCGTACCCCCTTGCGGTCGAGATAGAACTGCAACTCATGAACAACTCGAACCGCACAAACTATACACTATAAAGTATCATCTGTCAAATCCCTACACCAGCAACCATAGACATGACACAGAAATGCTGCCAAGATGACGACCCGGTCTCATCACGCCAGCATCTTGGCAAACGCGTCATAGAACTGGTACATCCCCTCCTCAGGCGGTACCTCCTCAACCTCATACTCTAACGCGTAGTCGCCCTCGTATCCTACTGCGTCCAGTTGCTCCATGATCCAAGGGAAGTCGATGTCGCCCTCGCCCATCATCGTGAATCCGTACTCCCCATTGGCCATCGGCGCACCATCCTTGAAGTGGCAATGTACGATGTGCTCCTTCATCACTTCCAGGGCCACGCGATAGTCAGTCTCCGAATGATTAATGAGGTTGTGAGGCTCATACAGGATTCCGAAGAGGGGCGATCCCACTTTCTCAGCCAGCTCGACACACAGTTCTGGCCGACCCGAGAGGCCCTTGCTGTGGTTCTCCAAGCCCATGTAGATCCCGTACTCGGCCGCGTAGTCAGCAGCCTGCTGGAACCAGGGAACCAGCTTGTCCAGCTTCTCTGGGTCGTCGTCACCCGCCCCTACCCGGATGGAGCGCGCACCGTAATAGACAGCAAGATCGATGGCCCGCCGGACATGCTCCATTTCTGTGGCCAGATCGTCAGGATCATCGCTGGAGAAGCCGCAACTGGTGAACCTCTCGGGATTGGGAATGTCCCAGCCATGGTAGAACCACTGAGCCCTGCGGCCGTTCTGGCCTCCTCCCACGTACGTGGCCAGATTGGCGATCTGCAGGCCGTGCTTGTCCGCAGCAGCCTTCACGGTGGCGGGGTCGCACTCGTCAGGGAACAGTGACGAGTGAGGCATCCGTTCCAGTAGATCCACCTTCCTGTACCCTGCATCGGCGATGATCTCGAATGCTTTCTCAGGAGGGTGGTGAATCAGAGCAATGCTACAGGTAGATATCCGTGATACGTTCATCTTCCCCATGATCTCCTTTCCTTTTCCTTTCCCGTATTGGAGGTAGTTGGGCCACGGTCGCGGATCACTCGGTCGCTGACCCGTCGGCCGGTTCCTCCAGAGGATCCAGCCCCAACAGCCACTCGGGGTTGGTCTTCACCATGGTGCGGATCGCGTCCGCCGAGATACCCAGGTCCAACATGCAGGCAATGTACTGGCGCAGCCCTTCAGTCGCTGTCGAGAGCGCATAGCGACCGAAATCAGTTGACATGATGCAGTGCTCGGCTCCCAGCTCCCTGATGTAGTCGGCAATTTCCCTGATGCCGCTCCCTGGCGTTGCCTCCATGCCCTCGTCTATCGAAGCATACTCCTTCTCAACGTAGTAGTGAGTGAGCGGAATCATCTGCGGCGCGGTGTAGGCAGCGTTCGAGATCTCGATGAGTGCTCCTTTCCCCGCCATGTACTTGAGCTGCTCCATTCGGGCGATCTTGGTCACCGAACTGGACACGACCACCCTCTCGTACCCGTACATCTCCTTCAACTCAACCAATCGCACAGCCTCTTCCGCCGATATGTGCCCTGTGTCCACGTACACCTGCGGATTGGCGGCCACGAGCTGCAGGATCTCGTCCAGCTCCGGACCTGGATCTTCGTCAATCGGGATGCGTATGCAGCGGTCCAGTTCCTCCGCCTTGAACTTAGGATAGAGCTCGGCCAGGGAGACGAACTTTCCGTCCACCGCGCGCCCCTCCTTGGAGGCCTGGTAGTAGGTGGAATGGGCGCCGAAGTCGATGTACTTGGCCCCATCACCATAGTGCAGCGCCGTCTTGACGGCGCGTGGGTTCATGCCGCCGTAGACGGTGTTCATGATCAGGCCCCCGAAGACCGTGAAGTCCGGAACGTGACGATTAACGAGCCAGGCGATACCGTTGCTCATCTCGAAGACATCCTTGAGCACAATGGCCCTCATGCCGGCATCTCGGGCCTCTATGGCCGCCTCTATGGGGTCCTGCCTGCGCGGGCTGCTCTTCAGATGCGGTCCCGGATGAACATGAACGTCAATTGCACCTCTCAGCAGTTCCTGGGTCAGCTCGAGTGAGCGACTTCCTTCCAATGCCATGCTTGTCCTCCGAATCGATGGTTGTTGTACTGGAGCGCAGCTCCTATCACTGCGGCGGCGCGGCAGTGACAGGGCCTGCCCTGCCCAGCGAACCTTGCCGGTATCCACGTACTCCCATGCGTGAGTGTCAGTCTCTCCCTGCCTGTCCTACGAGCCTGTTGTACTGACGAGCGTCGATGTTACGTCCCGTCAGAATGAGCACGGTCTTCTGTCCCTGCACATCTGCCTTCCCGCTGAGGATCGCCGCCAAGCCAACTGCCGCCGCCCCCTCCAGCATGAGTTGCTCATCCTGCTGGAACACCTGCATGGCGCCAATGATCTCGTCCTCCTCCACCAGTAAGACATCATCTACCAGGTCACGCGATATCTGCCACGTCAATGGCGTCAGCGTGCCCAGCAGTCCATCGGCAACCGATGGTCGAAGCTCAATCCGCTCGTGGCAGGTGCCATCCCGAAAGGAGAGATATGCGCCCGGAGCCGCAGTGGGTTCCACTCCTATCATCCTGACTTCAGGAGCGACAGCCTTGATGGCCGTGGCGATCCCTGAGATCAGCCCGCCGCCGCCAATGGGCACCAGCACAGACTGCACATCGGGAAGGTCTTCGAGAAGCTCCAGGCCGATGGTCCCTTGCCCGGCGATGACCAAGGGGTCGCTGTGTGAATGGACATAGGTTGCACCCTCGTCCTCAGCATACTGGAGGGCCGTGTCCAGCGTCTCCAGAAACGTGTCGCCATGCAGCACGGCCTCGGCCCCAAGCGCCGTGAGCTTGGACACTTTGTTGGGGTCGGCGTATGTGGGAAGAAACACTTTCGTGGGCGGGTGCCCCGATATGCTCGCCGCATAGGCCAGTGCCGTGCCGTGGTTACCGCTGGAACAGGTCACCAGACCGCGGTTCCGATTCTCCTCGGTAAGAGCGGTCACCATGTTGATGGCTCCCCGCACCTTGAAGCAGCCGCACAGTTGCCAGCACTCCATCTTCAGGTAGACATGGGCTCCGGTCCTCCGACTGAGTGCAGATGAGTACAGCAGAGGAGTACGCAGGATGGCATTCTCCAAGCGGGTTCGGGCCATCCAGACATCCAGGAGACGGAAATCGTCGCTCTGTGAACCGGCCAAAGTCACTCTCTCCCACTATCCGCTGCACACACGTTCGTTGTCGATGACAACGAGGCGCTGGTGCACTGGTTCATTCAAGCATCCCTGCATCACGGAGGCTCAGGAACAGGAAGCTCCGAAAGGAGCAGCCTCGCATCATGGTCATAATGCGCTCCGCCATCAAATCGGGTTTGCAGGCGGCAGCATTGACTCGCAATAACCCCATGCTTTGAAGGCGCTGATCTGGTGTCAGAGAGGCGTGAATCTGGCAGCTACTCCTCAAAGTCATCCAGAGTGAAGTCCTGAGCCGTAAGGTAAAGGGCCACTATGTTGTCCACGGGTACATCCGGCTGAATGACGTTCGAAGGCCCAAGAATGAGCCCTCCCTCCCGTCCACAGCATCTGATCCGCTCCCGCACCTCCAGCGAAACATCCTCTGCAGTCCCATGGGGCAGTGTTTGCTGGCAAGAAATCGTTCCGTGTAGGCAAACTTGGTCGCCAAAACGACGCTTGATCTCTGCGACGTCCATGCATTCTGGCTGAATGGGGTGGATCGCATCGAAGCCAATCTCCACCAGATCGGCGAACACCGCTTCCATATTGCCGTCGCTGTGAAACACGAAGTAGACTTCCGCCTCCCGGCGAATCTCCTGTATCCAGGTCTTCAATCGCGGTTTGAAAGTGTCCCGCCACAACTGAGGTGCGAACATCATCCCCGTTTGCATGGCGATGTCGCCGGTGATCCGGATCATGTCGACGCCTCGGCGAATGAGCTGCTTGGATTGCTCCAGACGGTGCTCCAAGACCCGCTCAGCCAGCGTGTCGACAAGCTGCGGTTCAAGAATCAGGTCCATCATGTAGCGGTCGAAGCCTCGCAGCTCCCAGGATGTCTTGAAGATATTCGACAGGTCAACGTTGCAGATGAACTCGCTTTTCCAGCGAGTCAGGCCGGCACTCACTGATTCGTACCTCTCCGGGGCCCGCACCACGGGGAATGCGTAGCTCCTGACCTCCTGCAAGCTGGCCTCGGCAAGAGGATGAAATACATAGTGCCAATAGAGCCCAGTAGAATTGGGGACTCGGCAGATGCCATACTCGTCCTCCAGCCATCCATTCTCCCGCCTGAGGACCAGGTTGCGCGGTCCCACGCCAATGTCAGGAATCTGCCACGGCGATGGGGCGGACCTGGCCGCGAACTCAGCGCTGGGACCAAGGACAAGGTGACGGAGGTCCAATCCCAACTTCCGGCGAATCACCTCCGCGTCGGTGGTGCCGAAGTGCTGCTCCAAGCCAGACCAGACGTCGTCGCGAAAGGAGCCGTCCAGCGGCACACGATCCGGTTTCTGCAGGCGGATAGCAGCGAGGGTGCGCTCCCTGGAATTCATCTACGGTCTCTCATACGAAGATATCTCAAGGGCGGTTGTGCGAATGAATTCGTGCGGCGCCCTAGTCCCCGGCATTTGCCAGCAATCATTGCGCGCCACTACCGACACTTCAGCAAGTACCTGCTGCGTACTTGTTAGCAGCCCTGATCATGGCCATGTAGTTCTCCGCCCTGCACCCTGGATGAATCGAATTGGATGAGCTGATGATGTAGCCGCCTCCCTCTGCAGCCGTCTCAATGGCTTCTCTGACCGCCTCGTCTACCTCCTCTTCCGTCCCAAGGGGCAGCAAGTCGCGACAATCAATGTTGCCTATCACGCAAGCCTTTCCCGCCAGATGTTCTTTGACCTCAGCGAGGTCCATGCACTGCGGTTGGACCGGATGAAAGCCATCAAAACCCACCTCTACGAAATCATCGAGAATCAACCACGCATTCCCATCGGTGTGCTTCACGATCTTCAACCCCTTCCGATGGGCATAATCCACGATCTCTCGCTGATAGGGCTTGACGTATTGACGATAGTGTTTGGGGGATATGAAAGTGGATCTTTCGCCTGCCAGATCCCCGTTCATCATGAGGATATCCACTCCTACCTTAGCAGCCATGTCCGCGACGGCCATGCTGAAATCGGTGGCGATTCGCGCCAGACTGTGAACCAGTCCCGGGTGCAGCATGTAGTCCATAAGCAGATTCTCTAGACCTCCGCGCAAGAGCCAGCTTTCCTTGAAGGGATCATTGAAGCACAAGACGTGGGCTCTATCCTTGCCCACCTTGTCAATAAGGTACTGCATCTTCGCGAAATCTTCGGGCCTCAGCTTGGATACCATATCGTAGCCCTTGATGTCTGACGGCTCCTTGATCGGTCCTTCCAGGACCATGGGGTCTCCATGTTCGCTGAGACGATAGATTCGGCCATATTTATCCCGGCCGAGGTCATCGCTCGTACGCTCCAAGCCACTGGAAATCTGATAGCTCGTGGCATCCAGCCCCAGCTCATTCACCAGGTAGCAGTATAGGTCAAGGCTTTCGGGACCCGCCTCGGAATACAGCACCCCCTCCCCAGTGCGCGGCAGCGGGAGGTCAGCCCCTAGGATCCTCCCCAGGTCGATCATCACGGATTCATCTATTCGGGCCTCGAAGATGGGCACCCTATCGGGCTGCGCATTCCCCAGGGCAGCTAGGATTCTCTGTTTGGAGTTCATGGTTCCACCTGGTGCTGCCTGCGTAGGCGGCGGCTTGGCAGTGTATGTAGGTCGCGTCTGTGCGAGCTAGGGTGCATCCTGCCGTAACCAGGAGAGTTCATGGCTTCCCGGCACTTGTTGCCCACCCAGTTCTGCCGATTACTTCGCATAATGAGTGCTCTGCGGCCTCCCCGCGTGACAATGGACTGCCGAACGGTGTTGCTCGAGCGACGAGGGATACCTCATGATGTGTCACGCTGGGCGCAGCGACGTGGTGCCCAAGAAGTAGGTAGCTCAAACCCACAGCATGCCTCAGCGTATTGGTCGGATAGCTCAAGCAGATGCAAGGACTGCAATAGTGCAAACCCTCAGAGGGCACGTCTGGAAGGTCTCCAAAGGCAATGCAGAATGCAGGAGCTACAGGAGAATCTTGTCCAGAAACCGCTTTGCCCGGTCAGTCTGTGGATTGGAGAAGAACACCTGCGGGGTGGATTCTTCCACGATGACTCCCTCATCCATGAAGATCACCCTATCGGCGGCAGCTCTGGCAAAACCCATCTCATGGGTGACCACGAGCATGGTCATGCCTTGCCTGGAAAGATCGACCATCACGTCGAGCACCTCGGTGATCATCTCGGGATCAAGCGCAGAAGTGACCTCATCGAACATCATCAGTTTCGGGTGCATGGCCATGGCACGGGCGATGGCCACTCTCTGCTTCTGGCCCCCAGACAACTTGCCGGGGTACTCATATAGCTTGTCCGGTAGATGGACTCGCTCCATCAAGCGTATGGCTTCTGCCTGGGCTTCTTTCTCGTCCATCTTCAATACGTTGATCGGTGATATGGTGATGTTCTCAACGGCATTGAGATGGGGGAATAGCTCGAAATGCTGGAACACCATGCCCACATCGCGCCGCTGCTTTGCGGTTTCGCTGTCGCCTAGCTCGACCAGTTCACCCTTGGCGTTCTCTCTGTAACCCACATAGTGTCCTGCAACTCTGAGCCTTCCTTTGTCTATCTTCTCGAGATGATTCACGCATCTCAAGAAAGTGCTCTTGCCTGAGCCGCTTGGCCCGATGATAATGATAACCTCCCCCTCGTGCACTGTCAGGTTGATACCGCGCAGGACGTGGTTGTCCGCAAACCACTTGTGAACGTCGACAGCCTCCACGACGATTGTGTCCGCCTTGTAGGCTTGGCGCGTGCTACTTGCGTCGTTACCCATACTTGCTGCTCCTTCCAGCTTCCCGCTGCTCACGAAGTGCTGTTGGAACTCCCTGTTGTTGGAACTCCCTATGAGGCCCTGTGATCTCTGTTCGCTCTCACCCTTGAGTGCTCGAGTTCTATCACTGACAGGCATAGCGACATCCATCACAACTGGCCAGGGTCACCTGGAGGCATATTGCTCACCTGGCTTCAGTGCCGACCCTGGTCTCCTGGTAGGCTCGACCATAGTGCCTCTCGATCCGGCCCTGGACCACGTTCCAGACCGACGTCATACACAAGTACCAGATGGTGGCCACGATGTAGATCTCCAGGACTGCGAATTTCTCCTGGATCAGCAATTGGGACCGTCGCGTCAGCTCCTCCATGGAAATGACCGAGGTAACTGACGTGTATTTGAGCATACCATTGATCCGGTTGCCCAGCGCCGGGATGATGACCCTTGCTGCCTGAGGCAAGATGATCACCCGCATCATAGTCGGATAGTTCATTCCGAGCGCCATGGCGGCATCAAACTGCCCCCTGCCAACCGCCATGATACCGCCCCGCACGATTTCCGCCAGGTAGGCACCTTCGTTGACCGAAAGCCCGATGATCGCGGACTGGATGACGCTCAGCTTAATGCCGACCTGTGGGAGCCCCACATAGATGATGATCAATTGCACCAGAAGGGGCGTCCCACGGTAAAACCAAGTATATAACTTGGCGAGTCCCCTGACAATACGGCTCTTGGACATGAGCATCAGGGCAGCTACGAGGCCGAAGACCAGACCAATCAGAATCGAGATAACGGTGAGCCAGATTGAGGTCCAGGCGCCCTCGAGCAAATACGCATTGGGAAGATAGTTCCAGAAATGCTTCCAGCTCCAACCCTTCATGTGTTTTCTGATCCTTTCCTACTGTGTGATTGATGATAGCAAAGGGCATAGCCCAACTGGGTTCTTGCTCTTGGAGTCCTATGGAAGTGGTACGCGCCAGATGCAAGACGCAGCCGCATCTGACGCGCACCATTTTCGCCCGTCAGCGCAGTATCGCCTGTGATCCATTGTTATCCCGGCTTGTCGGAATACCTAGGGCATCTCTTGGAAGCTCATTGTTGCCCGTTGGTTTCCCTCGACCTCTTGTGCCGGCCTCACACAGGTCACAATGGACACTGCTGTGTGCCAAGGTACTAGTATACCTTGAACTCACCTTCCCAACTGTACTTGTTGTCGGGATCCCCATTCGGATCGCTCCAATCCTTCCAACTCATCAGCATGGTGCCGGCGAGACCCCAGCGCTCATAGATCTCTTGGTACGTGCCGTCTTCATACATCTCCTGCAGGACGTCGGCGTGTACCTGGGCCAGTAGAGTGCTGGCGAAGGCCATCGTGCTAGGAGTAGGATTGATCGCCGATATCGCAGTCTTGAACGTGCCCTGCACTGCGAAATGGGACGCGGCTGCATCAACGCTCATTGCCGCATCAGTCTGGCCAGCCTCCAGTGCCGCAAAGGACAGTGCGAAGTCGGTGAAGGTCCTGACATCTATCGCTTCGAGGCCCTTGGCGACGAGTGCATCACTGATCTCTCTGAGGGTCTTCTCTTCCACACCGGCAGACTCAACGCCCACGACCAGTCCGGCCAGATCATCGACCGTCTGGACGTTGTTGGGATCGTCCGGGGGCACCGAGATGGCCATTCCAGCCAATTCGAACGGAACCACTTCCATGATCGCAGCCCGCTCTTCCTTGAAGAACGTGCCGGTGTTGATCATATCGAATCGCCCGGCCGTGAGTCCGGGTATCATCGCGGCGAAGTCCATCCTTATCCAGGCAATGTCAAGACATAACCTCCTGGCGAACTCCTCCTGCAACTCAACTCGCATCCCGGCCAGATTGCCATCTTCATCTACGTACTGGTAGGGAGGGATGGTCGGGTTGATGGTCACGATGATTATGCCCTCATTCAGAAGCGGCGGAGAGCCAACCTTCGGAATGCACTTTTCGGCCTCTACCTCGACCACCACCTCTTTCACAACCTCGACGGTCTCGATTACCGTCTTCTCGACCACGACCTCCTTGGGTACCTCGATGATCTGAGGCGTGGGAGTCGCGCACCCGGCCAAGGCGGCAACCATCACCGCGAGCAGCAGTACTGGGAATAGCTTCTTCATCGTCGGATTTCCTCCTTGTGAGCTTTCTAGTTTGGATGGGTTTTCCATTCGTTCCTTGGCCACTGGATCGTAACCCAGCGGCGGCGAGATAGGAAGAAGTCGCTGCTATGGCATCACCTCCTTGTGCGATACTCCTGGGCAGCGCTGGCTGGCGCCAACTGCTGAGAGGGGCGCATCCCGTTCTCCTCCCCTTCCAGGGGGTGTGACACCTTCATGTTTGTTCTACCTTGAGGAGATGGCACGCCGAGAAGGGACACGCGTTCAGCACATATACATTATACCATGTAAAGTATCCATTGTCAAGTACGTTGTTAGGGCTATTCAGTTTTCCAACTGGATGCCGATAAGAGCGAGTGCCTCTCGAGGGCGGGCAGCGAATCGGCGACAGGCAGCGGCAATATTGGTCTCGCCGTTGCAGCGCATCAAGCCGATAGCGGTATTACGCAACGCAGCCATTACCTGGGGAATGCTGCCGCATCGCACTTGTGAGCGGTCTTCATCAAAGGTGACATCTCGAACCCAGTGCGATTTGTTCTCAATGTGCCAATGTTGGCGCGAGAAAGCCAGCAAACGGTCTGGAGCAGCCCGCTCTGCAGAGAGGCTGGTGATGCCATAGACAACTTCTTGGCGTCGCTCACCGGTCTTCTT
>JADHWW010000054.1 GCA_016783285.1 Anaerolineae bacterium | reverse complement strand
ATCCTGGCCCGGGGGCTGGGGCTGCCGGCCATCGTTGGGGCCGGCTCGCATATCCTGGAAATTCCCGACGACGCGATGTTGGCGCTGGACGGTGATGACGGCACACTGTTGGTGGAGCCGGACGAGGGGACGGTGGCGGTGTATCGGGCGCGGCAGGCGGCAGCGGTCACAGTGCTGGCGCAGGCCCGCGAACGAGCCCACGAGCCCGCCGTCACCCGTGACGGCCATCGCGTCGAGGTCGTCGCCAACGTCGGCAACGTGGAGGGAGCACGAGCGGCGCTGGAGTCCGGCGCGGAGGGGGTGGGCCTCTTGCGCACCGAGTTCCTCTACCTGGAGCGCACACATCTGCCCGACGAGGAAGAGCAGTACCGCGCCTACCGGGACATCGTGGACGTGTTCGGCGACCTGCCGGTCATCCTGCGCACGCTGGACATCGGCGGCGACAAGGACCTGCCCTACCTGGACCTGCCCCACGAGATGAATCCCTTCCTGGGCCTGCGGGCCATCCGGCTGTGCCTGGCGCGTCCCGAACTGTTCAAGCCGCAACTGCGGGCGGCGCTGCGCGCCGGGGCCGGGCGCAATCTCAAGTTGATGTTCCCGATGGTGGCGACTGTCGCCGAGGTGCGGGCAGCGCGGGCGGTGCTGGAGGAATGTCGCGCCGAACTGCTGGACGAGGGGCAACCGGTGGCGGAGAGGATGAAGGTCGGCATTATGGTCGAGGTCCCCGCCGCCGCGCTGTTGGCCGATCACCTGGCAGCCGAGGTGGACTTTTTTTCCATCGGCACCAACGACCTGAGCCAGTACACGCTGGCGGCTGACCGGACCAACGCATCCGTCGCCCCGCTGGCCGATGCGTTCCACCCTGCCGTGCTGCGCCTCGTGCACGATGTCATCGCTGCTGCCCACGGGCAAGCCAAGTGGGTGGGGCTGTGCGGTGAACTGGCGGGCGAGCCACTGGCGATCCCTATCCTGCTCGGCCTGGGCCTGGACGAATTCAGCATGAACCCGCCCGCCATCCCGCTGGCCAAACAGATCATCCGCGCCCTCACGCTGGACGAGGCGCGGGAGGTGGCCCAGGCCGCATTGGAACTGGACAGCCCTGACGCGGTACGGGCGCTGGTGCGGGAGCGGATGCCCGCGGCCAATTGAAGGTCAAACTATGCTCATCTACACCATCCCCGTAGGAATAACCCAGACCAATTGCTATGTCGTCGGCTGCGAGGAGACGCGGGAGGGGGTGGTGATTGACCCCGGTGCGAACCCTGAGCGCATCATCGAGGCGATTGAGGAGAGCGGGCTGATTATCCGCTACGTCCTCAACACCCATTGCCACTTCGACCACATGGGGGCCAATGCCGAAATAGTGGCCGCCACCGGTGCGCCCCTGGCCCTCCACCCGGCGGAACTGCCCATTTTGCAGGCCAAAGGTGGCGCCTCCTGGTTCGGTGTTCTAGTGAAAGAGAGCCCTCTGCCAGACGTGGAACTGGAGCCTGGGCAGGTGATCGAGGTGGGGAAACTCCGCTTCCAGGTGCTCTTCACACCGGGCCACAGCCCCGGCAGCGTGACGTTCTACGAGGCGAGCGAGGGCGCGGCCTTCGACGGGGACGTGCTGTTCGCGGGTGGGATAGGGCGCACCGACCTGCCCGGCGGCGACTGGGACACGCTGATGCGCAGTATCCGCGAGGTGCTTTTTGCGTTGCCGGACGAGACGAAACTATACCCCGGCCACGGCCCCGTGACGACGGTGGGGCACGAAAAAGCCCACAACCCGTGGCTGTAGTCAAGTCCTCGTTTCCCTCACAGTGCCTTGATTTATCTTCAGGGCGGGACATCCGTGTATTATTTTCACTACCCCGAGTTCCTTTCCACAGCCGGGGCACGTTGGTCGAGAGCCTATAGGCGCCCCTGAAATCCCCACATAGTCTTTCCTAATCTCGCCCAGATAGCATTTTATCAGTCGCCCTCTCTTGCTCTTGAAATATTTGAACAAGAGATGGCCGCATCTGCACTGCACTTTGATGACACGACCTTGAGACATGACATTCCTGATGGACAAAAGATTCAGCACAAACTAACCAACTAACCAACTAACTCTCGCGCCTGCGCCTCCGCATTGTACGAACTCCGCACCAGTGGGCCGCTTTCGACCCACCGGAACCCCATCTCGTACCCTCGTTCCTGAAACGTCTCGAACTCTTCCGGCGTGTAGTAGCGGGAGATGGGAAAGTGCTGCCTGGTGGGCTGCAGGTACTGCCCGATGGTGAGAATGTCCACGTCCAGTTCGCGTAAGTCGCGCATCACAGCCAGCACCTCGTCCACCGTCTCCCCCAGGCCGACCATGATGCCGCTTTTGGTGATCGCCTCCGGCCACAGCGTTTTGGCATTGCGCAACACGGCCAGCGACCACTCGTAGCGGCACTGGGGTTGCACCTGGCGGAAGAGGCGCGGCGCCGTCTCGACGTTGTGGTTGAGGATGTCCGGCCGCTCGTCTATCACCGTCTTCAGTGGCTCGATCTGCCCGCGAAAGTCGGGGATCAGCACCTCCACCGTGCAGCCGGGCTGGAGGACACGGATGCGGCGGATGACGGCGGCAAAGACAAAAGCGCCGCCGTCGGGCAGGTCGTCCCGGTCCACCGAGGTGATGACGGCGTGTTTCAGATCCATCGCCTGCACTGCCTGGGCCACGCGCTCTGCCTCGTCGGGGTCAAGCGGGGTCGGGCGGCCGGTCTTGACGTTGCAGAAGCGACAGTTGCGGGTGCAGGTATCGCCGAGGACGAGGAAGGTGGCGGTGCGGTGGCCCCAGCACTCGGCGACGTTGGGGCAGTGGGCCTCCTCGCAGACGGTGTGTAACGACTTGGCCCGCATCAGCCGTTTGAGCCAGTGGTACGTCTCGCCCGTGGGAACGCGCACGCGCAGCCAGGGGGGAGAGCGTTGGGGACGCGGATGGACAGGGGGCAGGGTAAATTTTTTATCCAAAGTCCAATCTGTTAGGCTGGCCTGATTATTTTTTCCATAGTAAAGGCATTTTACGTGGTACAATACGAAATGTCAAGTCTTTTTGCTGGCGGTGCTGGCGCGACTACTTCAATTTTATCACGAGTCATCGGCCCTGGCAACTGTCTGTTTTCACGGTACAAAACTGTTTTCCAGTGCTCCCAGCCCCAGTCTCGGGGCTCCGAGCCGCTAACTGGGCGATGGGAACAGACGTGGTGCCCAAAGAGGAAGCCGGCCGCTACCTGGGCATCTCCAACCTGGCCGGGGCGGGCGCAGGGGCAGTGGGAGGCTACATCGGAGGCCCCATAGCCGACTATTTCACCGTTCACGTTCCTCAATCACCGGGCCTGGGGTATTTGCTGATCTTTGCCATCTACGCGGCACTCTTTCTCCTCTCCGCTATTGTTCTGATCCGGGTACGGGAGACGTGGGGAAACGAACGAGAATAGCCAATCTGAGTACTATCTCGTTGTATCTGTGATAAAGCCGGGCGGTTTCGCGCGTTTGCTATTCGCCGATGATTTTGACCAGGACGCGCTTCCTACGCCGGCCGTCGAACTCACCGTAGAAAATCTGCTCCCACGGCCCAAAGTCCAGGCGGCCATCCGTGACCGCCACGACGACCTCACGGCCCATGACCTGTCTCTTCAGGTGGGCGTCGGCGTTATCCTCGCCGGTCCGGTTGTGGCGATAACGACTGACGGGCTCGTGGGGCGCCAGTTCCTCCAGCCAGTCCTCATAGTCCTGGTGCAATCCCCGTTCGTCATCGTTGATAAAAACCGAAGCAGTGATATGCATCGCGTTCACCAAAGCCAATCCCTCACGGATACCGCTTTCACGCAGACACGTCTCGACTTGAGGCGTGATGTTGATGAATGCCCGCCGGGCGGGAACGTTGAACCAGAGTTCTTTGCGATAACTTTTCATTCGAGTTCCTCCTCGCGTACTGCGTTCTACATCCTGGCAACGATGCTGAGCGTTGCCACACGGCCGCGCCGTTCTTCGCTCACGGTCAGATTGTACCCTGCTCCGCCCATCCGCGCAAGCCAGCGCGCGAGTCGGCGAAACGACCGCCCCGGCCTGCAATGGTTGAGGCGGTTTTGTGTTTGGGCTGTGGCGTTGTAAAGTTTTGACTTTTGCGCGAGGTTGGGCTATACTGGCGATGCAGCTGACCCGGCGGCCAACATCCAATCATTGCAAGGCCCCCGCCGTCGAGGTGTCAGTATCTTGACACGACAGCGATCTTGTTGAAGGGTTTTCATCACCATGTTACCTACCCTCTCTCCCCAGGAGTTCGTCGCCAAGTGGCGCAAGGCCACGCTCAAGGAACGTTCTGCTGCTCAGGAGCACTTTATTGACCTGTGCCACCTGGTCGGTCATCCCACGCCGGCAGAGGCAGACCCTACCGGCCAGAAATTCACCTTTGAGGCCGGAGCCACCAAGCAGCGCGGAGGACAAGGTTGGGCCGACGTGTGGAAGAAAGGTCACTTTGCCTGGGAGTACAAGGGCAAGCGCAAAGACCTCGGCCAGGCTTACCGGCAGTTGCTCCAGTACCGGGAATCGCTGCTGAACCCCCCGCTGCTGATTGTCTCGGACATTGACCGGATCGTCGTCCACACCAACTTTACCAACACCGTCAAGCGGGTGGTGCGGATTGGACTGGATGACCTGCTGAAGCCGGATGGTCTGGCATATCTTCGCGCTCTGTTTTTCGAGCCAGATTTCTTCCGCGCGCCTCAGACGCCAGAACAGGTGACGCAAGAGGCGGCTAGTGAATTTGCTCACCTGGCCGACCTGCTGCGCAAGTACGGTAAAGACCCGCAGCGCACGGCCCGCTTCTTGATCCGGCTGCTATTCTGTCTGTTTGCCGAGGACATTGGCCTCTTGCCGGATGGACTGTTTACGCGCCTGGCCGAACGGACCCGTAAACACCCAGGGGCCTTCACGCAACAGCTTGGCCATCTTTTCCAGGCTATGGCGTCGGGTGGTTGGTTTGGCGCGGACGAGATCGCCAACTTTAATGGACGGCTTTTTGATGACGACACGGTATTGGAGCTCGATAGCGATGGCCTGGACATTCTAGCACGGGTCAGCACCCTCGACTGGTCCAACATTGAGCCCTCGATCTTTGGCGCCCTCTTCGAGCGCAGCCTGGACCCCGCGAAGCGTTCACAGTTGGGCGCCCACTATACCAGCAGAGAGGACATTATGCTGATCGTCGAGCCGGTGCTGATGGCCCCTCTGCGTCGCCGTTGGGCGGAGGTGCGGCCGGAAGCGCTCGACCTGGCCCGTCGCCGTGAAGAGGCGAAAGTTAAGCGCACCCGTGACAAGCGCCACAGAGACCTGACCAACTTGCTGACGGGCTTTGCCTATGAGATCGCCCGGGTTAAAGTTCTGGACCCGGCGTGCGGCAGCGGCAATTTTCTGTACGTCGCCCTGAAACAGCTTCTTGATCTGGAAAAAAAAGTCATCACCCTGGCCGGCGATCTGGGCCTCACTCGTTTCTTCCCCAGCGTCTCCCCGGCGCAACTGCACGGCATCGAGATCAGCGAGTACGCCCACGAACTGGCCCAGGCGACGATCTGGATCGGCTACATCCAATGGTTGCGTGAGAACGGCTTTGGCGCGCCTGGCGAGCCGATCCTGAAGCCAATCGAGACGATCTTGCAGATGGACGCCATCCTGGCCTACGATGAGCAGGGGCAGCCGGTCGAGCCGGAGTGGTTGGAAGCAGATGTGATCATTGGGAATCCGCCATTCTTGGGTGGCAATAAGATACGGCAAGAGCTAGGCGATCAATACGTTGATGCGCTGTTTGCACTGTACAAGGACCGTGTCCCTGCATTTGCCGATCTAGTTTGCTACTGGTTCGAGAAAGCACGAGCAATGATTGAGGCTGGCAAAGCGCGACGAGCGGGTTTGTTGGCTACACAAGGTATTCGGGGTGGCGCAAATCGCCAAGTTTTGGAACGCATCAAGGAATCAGGTGATGTCTTTTGGGCACAGTCTGACCGAGACTGGATTCTTGATGGGGCAACTGTTCATGTTTCGATGGTGGGTTTTGACAATGGCACCGAAACAGAGCGGTGGCTGGACTCCCACCCCGTTGAGATCATCAACCCTGACTTGACGGCCAAGATCGACCTGACCAAGGCGCAAATATTGGAGGAGAATCAGCGAATATCGTTTCAGGGACCATCCCCAAAGGGGACTTTCGACATTGATTATGATATTGCCCAAAGGATGCTGGCGGCACCGACGAATGTCAACGACCGCCCCAACTCAGACGTCATACGCCCGGTTGCCAGTGCAATAGATTTGGTCAGACGTTCTCGGAACAAATGGACCATTGACTTTGGTTTGATGCCTCTCGAAGAAGCAGCTCAGTATGAGGCACCATTTGAACACGTCAGAAAACACGTTTACCCTATACGCTCGAAAAATCGGCGCGCGGCCTACGCAGAAAGATGGTGGCAATACGCTGAAGCAAGACCAGGAATGCGCAAAGCTCTTGAAGGTAAATCTCGCTTTGTTGCAACACCTCGTGTTTCTAAACATCGTATCTTCGTCTGGTTAGCACCGGAGGTATTGGCCAACGACGGAACAATAGTCTTCGCCAGAGAAGATGATTACTTTTTCAGCGTCTTACACTCCAAAATCCACGAACTTTGGGCCAGGCGCAAAGGCACCCAACTCCGCGATGCAGAAAGCGGCTTCCGTTACACGCCGACCACCTGCTTTGAAACCTTCCCCTTCCCTTGGCCCCTCGGACAAGAAGACCACAACAACCCCGTTGTAGAGGCCATCGCCCAGGCCGCCCGCGAGTTGGTCGAAAAGCGCGACCGCTGGCTCAATCCAGAAGGCGCGACGGAGAAGGAACTGAAGAAACGCACGCTGACCAATTTGTACAACCAACGTCCTACCTGGCTTGATCTGGCCCATCGCCAGCTCGACGAGGCCGTGCTGGACGCCTACGGCTGGCCCCACGACTTGAGCGACGAGGAGATACTGGAGCGGCTGCTGGCGCTGAACCTGGAACGTGCGGCGGGGTGAGTCTTTTGGTGGTTGAGTCGGATCTGAGGGGGCGCTGGGCACGATTGAGCCAAACAGCCTGTTTGAGCACGCGCTGGTGCGACTGCTCATAGCGGTGTACGAGTGCTGAGAGGTCAGATTACCTCCCGCCCCTCCAACGCCCGCGTGAGCGTCGCTGCTCCCCAAGAAGGCTGCGAATGAATTGCGAAAGGATCTCTAATGCGAATAGTTGACTGGCTCACAAAATGTGATATAATGAGTATACCCCGCCGGAGATAGCATCTCCGGCCCGACGCCCCCCGCAAGGGGGGCTGTCCCTTTATGGGCAGATGGCGTCTCTATATCTCCTCCCGCCCCTCCATCGCCCGCATGAGTGTCACCGCGTCGGCGTACTCCAGATCGCCGCCCACGGGCAACCCCCGGCCCAGGCGCGTGATGCGCACACCCAGCGGGCGCAGTTGGGTCAGCAGGTAAGAGGCCGTCCAGTCGCCCTCGCTCGTGGGGTTAGTCGCCAGAATCACCTCGTCCAGGTCGCCGCCGCGGACGCGGGCCACCAGTTCGCTGATACGCAGGCTCTCGACGAACATGCCCTCCGAGGGGGCCAGTACGCCGTGCAAGACGTGGTACATCCCCTCATATACCCCGGCCTGCTCAATCGCCAATACGTCGAGCGGCTCCTCGACCACACACAAGGTGCGGCGGTCACGCCCCGGGTCGGTGCACACAGGGCAGGGGTCTTTTTCGGTGATGTTGTAGCACACGGAGCAGAAACGGGTGCGCTCCTTGAGATCACACAAGGCCTCCGCCAGCCGCCCTGCCAGGTCCGATTTGTTGCGCAGCAAAAAGTAAGTGAGACGGGCAGCGGTCTTGCGGCCAATGCCCGGCAGTTCCGCCAGTTCCTCGACCAGCCGCGTCACTGAAGCAGGAATCGTCTGCATCGTCACCCAACCTGGAGCAAGCCGGGGATGCCGAGCCCGCCGGTGAGGGCGGACATTCGCTCAGTCGTGGCCTGGTCCACCTGCTCCATCCCCTCGTTGACGGCGGCGATAACCAGGTCTTGCAACATCTCCACGTCTTCGGGGTCCACCACCTCCGGCGCGATGGTGAGCGACTGCACCCGCCGCTCGCCGGTCACGACGGCGGTCACCGCCCCGCCACCGACCGTCACGGTGATGGTCATCGCGGTGAGTTCCTCCTGCGCTCTGAGCATGTCCGCTTGCAGGCTCTGCAACTGCTGGAGCATCCCGGCCTGGCCTTTTCTCGAACCGGACGAACCACTCTTGCGTTTGATTTTTCTTGGCAATGTACCCTCCTTGAACGTAAGCACTCACGAGGATGGCCGCACGGCGGTTGAAACCGCGTGTAACACTTGCAAAATCGGCCTTCGCCGATTGTCCCAGTCGCCGCAGGGCAAGCCGATTGTCCCAGTCGCCGCAGGGCGAGCCGATTGTCCCAGTCGCCGCAGGGCGAGCCGATTGTCCCAGTCGCCGCAGGGCGACTTGGCAGATGTTGCCGCGAATTCATTCGCCAGGCAGCAACCCCCTTAAACTATCCCTGCCGTTGCACAATCTGTGCTCCCAAATCCTCCACTGCCGCACGCACCACCGGATCCTCGGCCATGATCTGCTCGGCTGACGAGGCGGCTCTCCTGCCGGCGGCCTTCGGCGTCGAGCGCACCGGAGGCGTGGCGGCACGCTCCTGGCGAGCCAGAACACACCGCACGCGATACCGCTGACCGGCCAGGCCACTCAACGCCTCTTCCACGGCCCGCTTGTTACGCTCCTCCTCCACCTTGCTGCGGTGAAAGTTGTGGGCAAACCCTAGCACGACGACGTCCCCTTCGACAGATACCGGCTCGCACGAACGCATCAATGCCTCCAACGACAAATTGTGTGGGCGCAGCGCGTCCAGGATTTCCGACCAGCGGCCTCGCAACACCTCCGGCGTCAACGAACCATCGCCAGGCGTCAGGCTATCGTAGGTGGATGCCGGCTCTCGAACCGTCGTGGAAGGCCGAGACGGGGCGGGCGCCACCGAGCGGGCCGGCGCAGGGGCAGGCGCCGAATGGCGCGGGGGTGGCGGCGTGCGCGGGGGCGCCGGGGCCGGTGGCCTACGAGGTGCGGGGCTTGCTGGCTCAGGTGGGAGCATGGCCTCGATAAAAGCCATCTCCAGCGGCAACTGGGGCTGCCAGCCTCCCTTGGCTTCAGTAACCGCCTGGCTAAAGAGCCGCACCGCCTGCGCCAGAGCGCGGGGCGAAAAAGCAGCGGCCTGTTCCTCCAACTGAGGGCGCAGGTCTTCCGAAACGTGGACCGGGACGATGCCTGACTTTAGCCGCAAAAGGAGCAGCGCCCGCAAATGCTCCACCATCTGGCGGGCGAACTGCCGGGGATCGGCGCCCTCGTCCACGGCCACGTTGATGGCGCCCAACCCCTGCGCCACGTCGCTCGTGCTCAGCGCGCCGGCCACCTGGATGACCGTCTCGCTGGATCCAGTCCCCAACGCCGCGTGTACCTCCGCGACGGTGATGCCCTCTTCGTCGTAGGAAGCCAACTGGTCGAGCAGACTGATGGCATCGCGCATACTGCCGGTCGCCTGGTGGGCAATGAGCGTCAGCGCCTCCCGGTCGGCCCGGATGTGCTCCTGCTCGGTCATCCACTCCAGGCAGGCGACAATCTCGTTGACGGGAATGAGGCGGAAATCGTGGCGTTGGCAGCGCGAGAGCACTGTGGCCGGAATCTTGTCCGGTCTTGTGGTCGCCAACACAAAGATGACGTGAGGCGGGGGTTCCTCCAGCGTCTTGAGCAGCGCGTTGAAAGCGGCGTTGGAGAGCATATGGACCTCGTCAACCACATACACTTTGTAGCGCGCCTCGTTGGGTCGGAAGCCGACCCGCTCCCGCAGTTCCCGCACGTCGTCCACGCCGGTGTTGGAGGCGGCGTCAATCTCGATCAGGTCGAGCAGCCGCCTCTCGTTGACCGCCTGGCAGATAGCACACTCGTTGCACGGGCGCTGACCCTCCGGGGCCAGGCAGTTGACCGCCTTGGCCAGTAAGCGGGCTGTGGTCGTTTTTCCGGTGCCACGAGGGCCGGCGAAGAGATAAGCGTGGTGGATGCGCCCGGACGTGAGCGCATTGCGCAGTGTGCGGACGATATGCTCCTGTCCCACCACTTTGTCGAACGTTCGAGGTCGCCATTTCCGATACAACGCCTGTACTGCCATCGTCGCCTCCTCATAAAAGTCACCTGATAGTCTAACACCGTCGGCCCAGAAAGGCAAGTCAGTCAATGACGGCGAGCCAGCCTGGGCTTGGCAACAGGCGCATGGTCGTATATAATCAAGATTGATGCGCGTTTCAGTCGTCACTACAGTGCTGAACGAGGCGGGAAGCCTGCCCCGACTGCTGGACAGTCTGGCCGCCCAGACCCGACCCCCGGACGAGGTGGTCGTCTGCGACGGCGGCTCGACCGACAGCACGCTGCCGCTGCTGGAGGCCGAAAGCCGCCTGCCGCTGCGTCTCGTCCGGCGGCCAGGGGCCAACATCTCGCAGGGGCGCAACGCGGCGATTGAGGCCGCCACGGGCGAGGTCGTCGCCGTGACCGACGCGGGTGTGGTGCTGAGCCCGCAGTGGTTGGAGAAACTCGTCGCGCCGTTCGAGGATACCGGGATACAGACCGTGGCCGGATTTTTCCGCCCCGATCCGCACACCGTCTTTGAGACGGCGATGGGCGCGACAGTGCTCCCCGAGTTGCGGGAGATCAACCCGGCCCGTTTTCTCCCTTCCAGCCGCTCGGTCGCCTTTCGCAAGAGCGCCTGGGCAGCGGCGGGAGGCTACCCTAAATGGCTCGACTACTGCGAAGACCTGATCCTGGATTTTCGACTGCGCGATCTGTACGGGCCGTTCGTCTTTGCGCCCGAGGCGCTGGTTCATTTCCGCCCACGCCCCAACCTGCGGGCCTTTTTCGTGCAATACTACCGCTACGCGCGGGGCGACGGCAAGGCGGCCCTGTGGCGCAAGCGGCACGCCATCCGCTACCTGACCTACCTGGTCGCCGTGCCGCTCATCGCCATCGCCGGGGCGACGGTCAACCCGTGGTGGTGGGCGCTCTACCTGGCCGGCATACCGGGAATGTTCTGGGCGCCCTTGCGGCGGCTGGCGCGGATGTGGGGCGACCTGAGCCCGGCTCAGAAACTGCAGGCGGCGCTGTGGGTGCCAGTCATCCACGTCACGGGCGATGTTGCCAAGATAGTCGGCTACCCGGTGGGCGTGTTGTGGCGCTGGCGCGGCTCACCTGGCGGCGCGTGTCCAGGTGAGAAATACCCTGGATGATCCTTCTTTGCCATAATGGAAAGCGGGTTGCGAGTCTCTGACTCGCAACCCGCTATGTGTTGCGGTAAATCCAAGGAGTACGGGCGCGGTTACCGCGTCCCTACGCTCTGCTTAGGGCGCGGCCTCCTCCAGGTACTCGTCGCACGCCGCAGCGGTGGCGTCCAGTTGCGTCTGGGCGTCCTCACCACCCATGACGGCGGTGAGCATCTCGGAGATGGCCGAACGGCACTCGTCGTACCCGGCCACCGGCGACTCGATGCCGGAGTCCATTGACATGAAGGTGAATGCCTTCTCGTAGGTGGAGTGCTCGGCAAAGTAGTCGGTCAGCAGGTCGGCCGCTGCCTGGCGGGTGGGGAAGTAGCCGGTGCCACTGGCCCACGTCGCCTGCTGTTCCGGCTCGCTCATCCACTTGATGAACAGCCAAGAGGCCAACTGCTCCTCGGGGGTGCTGACAAAGATGGAGACGCTGGCTCCATAGATGTTCAGCCGTGGCGCGGCGGTGGAGTGCGGCGGCGGGTTGACGCTCCAGTTAAAGCCAGCGCCCTCGTCCACCACGCTCCCGTAGTAGGGCAGGCCGGAGATAGAGGAGATGGTGAAGAGCGAGCGGCCCGCGCCAAAGTCGCTCCGGTCGCCGTACTTTTCCGTCTGCTCCACAGCGCAGCCATCCGCAACCATGCCCTGCAGGAAGGCCAGCGCTTCCAGGCCGGCTGCATCATTGAAGACGTAGCCGGTGCCGTTCTCATTGATGATGTTGCCGCCCCGACTGAAGATGAAGGTGGCGAAGCGGGAGGCGTCAACGGAGTAGACGTAGCCAAGGCCAGGGCCCTCGACCGTGGCGCCGGAGAATGGGTTTTCGACGGACTTGCAGGCCATCTCGCGGAACTCGTCCCAGGTCTCGGGCGGGCCGTCGTAGCCCAACTCGGTCAGCCAGTCCTCGTTGTAGTACATCACCTCCATGGATTTGTAGGGCGGCCAACCGTAGCGAGCCTCGAACTGTGGCAGACAGTCGGCGGCCAGCGCGATGGGAAAGAAGTCGTCCAGTTCCGCCTCTGTGTAGCCCCACTTCTTGCTCTCCACGTATGGATCCAGCGCGGCCAACACGCCCTGCCCGGCGTAGGTGGCAGCCTGGTACTGGTGAGCCACGGCCATGCTGGGGACTTTGTGGACCGGGATGCCAGTGATGATCTTTTGATACAGTTCGTCGTAACCACCCTGGGATTCTCCATTGATCATGATGCCCCACCCGTTGGCGCGGTTAAATTCATCAATCAGGCTAAGCAAGAGTTCCTCGTGGAGGCCTTTGTACTGGTACCAGTAGGTCACCACCTGCCTGGTGGGCTCCAGATTCTCCAGGTCGCCGTAGATCTCCACATCGTAGGGCAGCGGTGTCGGAGTGGGGGATGGTGTCGCTGTAGCGCGCGGAGTATGCACCACCGTCGGCTCCAAGGTGCTTGTCGGCTCGTTCACCATAGTCGTCGGCTGTGCACCACAAGAAACGACTGCCGTGAGGATGAGAATCGGAACAAACAGTAGCGCCAGGAATCTGAGAAGCATTGTCCTTGTGCTCGTTGTTATTCTCCTCATGCTACGTAGCCCAATGTCATTAAGGATGAGCCAGACTTCGGAAGTCTTAATGACATTGCTATGTAGCCACAACTGTCACGTCGTCTGGTGGCTGGCCCCTGTGGAGTGAAGCAGCGGGGCGCGAGTATCAAGCTCGCTCCCCGCTGTGTTTCAGATGAGATCAGGCCTCACCAGGAGGCTACTCCTCCATCAGTTCGGCTTGAAGCTCGTTGGCCTCCTCGGTCAGCGCATCCAGGGTCGCCTTGATGTCGGCGCCCTGCATGATCTCGTTGAAGGCCATCTCAGCGGCGTCGCGCACGGCCTGGTACGAGATGAGCTGCGGCTCGTACGTGCCGTAGGGCAGCAAGGCCAGGGCCTGACCCCACTGCGGATTCTCGGTGACGTAGTCGGTCAAGAGATCCGCTGTACTGGCGCGGGTCGGGAAGTAGCCGCTGATCCTATCCCACTCCGCCTGGATTTCGGGCGAGGTAAACCACTTGAGCACGATCCAGGCCGCCAGTTGGGTTTCGGGCGTGGTGGCGGGGATCATGATGTCACCGCCGTAGATGTTCATCACGGGGTCGGAGGTCGTGTGCGGGATGACCGTGACACCCCATTCGTCCTCGCTGCCGATATCCGCCATGTCATAGCCGTAGTAGGGAATCCCGGAACTGGAGCCCATCGTAAAGATGGCGCGGCGGGCGGCGAGCTCGGGGTTCGGGTACCCTTCGGTGAACAAGTAGGCACAGCCGTCGTCGTACATGCCCTTGAGGAAGGTCATAGCGTCAATGGTTGCCTGGCCGTTGTACATGTAGCCAGTGCGATCCTCCTTCGAAACGTCGCCGCCGAAGGCGAAGGTCCAGGCGCCCACGGCCGAAGCGTCATCGCGCAGGATGAAGCCACCGGTGCCGTCGGCGTTGGCTGCAGCGGCCGCGCACGCCATTTCCCTGAACTCCTCAGGTGTGGTAGGCGGGCCATCGAAACCCAGCTCTTCCAACCAGGTCTGATTGTAGTACAACATCTCCATCGAACGGTTGGGCGGGAAACCCAGGCGCTGGTTGTCGAAAGCCGGGTGGACGCCTTGCTCGAGGAAAGCCGCGTAGAAATCCGCCTTCTCCTCGGCGGTCAGGCCCCATTTCGGATCATCTATGTAAAGGTTCATGTCCGCCAGCCCGCCGGCCAGCGCGTAGAAGGCCTGGTCGTTCTGGTAGCCCACCGTTAGCCCGGGCAACTCGCCCGTGGCGATGCCAGCATTCATCTTGTCGCGGATATCGTTGTAACCGCCCTGATTCTGGGGGACGAGGGTGATGCCGCACTCGTTGGTCGCATTAAATTCTTCGGCCATCTCGTCCAACCATTCCTCACGATGCCGGCTGTGTTGGTGCCACCAGATCACCACTCGGTGGCGTGGGTCAACGCCGGCCAGGGGGCCTTCGGTAGCCGGTGCACAGGGCTTCGGCGCCTCGGTCGGCGGCGCTTCGGTTGGCGGCACTTCGGTCGGCACTGGTGTCGCCGGGGCGGCACACGCGCTTACTACCGCCAGCAACAGCGAGGCCACCATCAACAATGCTAGTAAACTGCGGGTTTTCATTTTCATTCTCCTCCTGAGACTAGATTTTGGTTGAGATTGAGGGCCAGTGTCTGACCCAAAGCGAAAT
>JADHWW010000151.1 GCA_016783285.1 Anaerolineae bacterium | reverse complement strand
CACCAATGTCACCAACTCTGGTGCGCACCTGATCCAGGTTCAGCACGCACATCGTATCCTCGCCCATGGCCACAGCGTAGATGCCTTGCTTTGTCAGATAGGTCACGATGTCTGTGGGCAGGTACAACGACGAAAACACGGGGATGATCGGTGTGTCCGCATATTCTGGAAAGTAGGAAAGGAACTCGCCGTTCCGGACGAACTGGGCGAAACTTTTGGCGTACTCGGGCCGGGCCGTGGCCTTGCTCTCGTTGAGCATCACGGCTTCCTCACCGACGTAAAAGGCGTCGAACTCACGGCGGCGGCCCGAATCGCCCACGTGGGTTTTGGAGAGACGCACGGCGTAAAAGAGTTCGTCGCCACATCCCAGTTCGTCGCACGCCATACGACGCAGACTGGGAGCGATGATGTCTTCCACCACCGTTCCCAGTTTGTGGGATATATCACCCAACTGGCGAGCAAGTTCACGGCGGTCTTGCTTCGCCTGTTGGCGGTCCTTCTCTGCCTGTTGGCGATATTTCTCCGCCCGTTCCTCTGCCTGTTGGCGGTCCTTCTCTGCCTGTACTTTTATCTCCTCAGTCATGCGATCCATATGCAGGATCGCCTCTTCCAACCGGTCAACTCGTCTTTTTGCCGTTGACATAACTCGCCTCCTTCCTTGGCTGGCTCTACCAGCCCACCACCCAATGTCATTAAGTAAGACTTCGGAAGTCTGCCGTCGGAGATTTTGAAGGGAAAATCAGCCTGGAACTGCGTCAAAAGCCATTGGGTAGAGCACTTTTGAGACTTCCGAAGTCTGGCTCATCCTTATAATGACATTGGCCCACCACCTCACCTATACGACATAGAGTGTCGGAAGTGTACCACAAAGAACGGGATAGGTCAAAAAGATACCTCTGCGCCAGGTGAACTTTCAGACCGAAGGGGCTTCCCAAAGCGCAGCCGATCTCCGATGCGCACTCGCTCCAGCAACGCCGGAGGCCCCTCCAGCACGTCCCGCGCCGGCGCACGGGGGACGTAGAGCGGGCGGAAGGGGCGGGCCAGCCGCACGTCCACCGCCTGCCCGTCCCCGTCCAGCCACACCGCCGCGATGGGGAAGAAGACGAAGAACATATGGATGGCCGTGCCGGCGCGGTTCTCCCGGCGTCCCACCAACAGCAATCCTTCGCCGTCGCCCAGGCGTCGCCGGAAGGTCAGTCCCCGCAGGCGACAGAGGAGAGTGGCGCAACGACGCACGCGCCCCAGCAGCCGCTTATCCTGCGTCTCGTTCCACGCCGCCATCCACGCCATCAGGCTAGTTTCTGGTACAGAAGTGGAGCAGACTTTCCAGTCCGCTGCTCGGACAGGCTAGAAAGCCTGCTCCACAACCGTTTCGCACTGAGCCGCTCGCGCAGCGCCATCAACTCTTCGTACAGCGTCTGTGCGGCAGTGGACTCAAAAGAACAAGTGTCTGACTTGGCCCAGAACTCTTCCAGATGGCGATTACCCGTCGTTTGCTCGTAGACGTGAGCCTGGATGAGCATATCGAGCCGGTCAGCGTCGCGGACGAGCCGCCCTTCGACGCTCGCCCCATCCTCGAACTCTTGCCACCAGGCGTGCCACTGCTCGGCGTGCGGCAACTGGCATAGTAACTCGCTCAGAACTTGCACTTCTGCCTTTTGCTTGGCCCCGGCAGGAAAATAGGCCGCCGCAGGCGTGGGAAGATCGCCAATCACGCTCTCCGGCAGGTCGTGGAGCAGCGCGATGGTCAGTAACTTGGCCTTGTCCAGGGGTTGCTCCATCATCTCGGCCAGGACCAGGGAGATGAAGGCCACGCCGAAACTGTGGTCGGCTACGCTCTCGGCGCCGGTCACGCCGCGCATCACCCATCCGGTGCGCAGTACGCACTTTAGTTGGTTGGCGCGAAGAAGGAATTTCAGGACGGAATCGGTTTCCACAGTGTTCAACGATGACGACCGTTCGTCTTGTCGTCCAGTTGGGTGCTGAAATCAGTCATGGTGACATCCATTAGGGCGTGCTCGAACAAATCCTTCAGGTCGTCCAGGCTGTCAATCATCTCTAGTTGCTCTACCAGGGGCTTTTCTTCCTGTTGAGACAGCCTGAAACGAGCCCGCAGAGTTTGCAGGATGTTGTCCCGGTGTGCATGCTGGGCACCCTGCACCTGCCCCATCTGAAGCCCTTGCTCGATTCCTTGCTCGATTCCTTGCTCGATTCCCTCTAGAATCCACTCTTCCACGAATGTCGCTTCTCGCATCAGTTCTAACTCCTCCCGGAAAAAACGCCATAGGAACGCTTTGTCAAAGTAGCGCGAGGCGATTGTCACCGCCGTCGCGAACAAGTCTGCCCGTTTCCTGTCGTCTGGCTCCTCCCGGATCAACGCCCGTTCTTCTCGTAGAACACTCTCGTCTGGATCTGGCGCCAGTGTTATCAGCAACGGGGCCAGCCCGCGGTATCGTCCACTACGTATCTCCTGCACATAGTCCCACAGTTTGACTACGGGGTAGGTGAAACGATTGATCACCCGCCCTCCCAGCCTGACCACATATTCGTTGGGAATAGGCGCCTGACGTGGCTTGAGATACAACGCCAGTGACACCACCGGCAGTCCGAACTGTTCGGTCAACGCCCCGTGGCAAATGCACGTTCGTCGTGGAAAACCGGCTTTGTGTTCAAATTGGAATTCTAGATGAAGGATGTATTCCATGCCGTCGTATTCGACGCGATGGACAAAGTCCACCGGTCGCACCGGCAGGGAGAGTTCGACGTTCTCCAACGTGCCGAGTAAACGGACTGGAACATCAGGGAAGATCAACTCCAGTAACGTGTCCGTGTAGTCACGCGCGATGATCTTGAGTGTACGGTCAAAGATGTTAATTTTGGTCATTTACAACAACCTGTCATGTCTCACGCCTTGTACCCGATCATACGCAGGAACGCTTTGCGTTCCCCGACGTCTTCCTCCGTCTCGATGCCTTTCGTTCTGACGCCGTCCACCACGCCGAGGATGCCTCGCCCCTGCTCCGTCTCGGCCAGGATCACCTCGACCGGGTTGGCCGTGGCGCAAAAGATGTGGCACACTTCGGGTACCATCTTGACCGCGTTCAACACGTTGACGGGATAAAAGCCCTCGCCCAGAAAAACGATGAAACTGTGTCCCGCGCTCAACGCCAGTGCGTTCCGTTTTGCCAGTTCGACTAACTCGTCGTCAGTGCCACTGGCGCGCACCAATGCCGGCTCCGAGGATTCGCAAAAGGCCAGGCCAAACTTGATGCCCGGCACAGCGCCCACCAGCGTCTCGTGCAAGTCCTCCACCGTTTTGATAAAGTGCGATTGACCAAGAATGAGATTCACGGCCTCTGGCTTCTCGATTTGCACCACCACGAGTTCCACTGCTCACCTCCCGCTTTTCTCCATAAATCAAGCGGCGATGGCTCCGGGATTATCCCGTTACCACCGCCCTTCGCACCCGCCAGAACAAACCTCGAACATCTGAGACATCGCTGCCCATCCGCCATCCGCCAACAAGGACGATCTGTTCCGTTGTCGAGGACAGACGCCTCTGAAAGCGACTCGTGAACCATTGGGCTCAGGTCTCGAGCCCCAGTACTTTGTTCACGCTTTGCAGCAGTTCCTGTGGGCCGAATGGCTTGGTCACATAGTCATCCACCTTGGCAATGTGGAGTCCCAGTACCTTGTCAATGCTCTGTGCCTTGGCAGTGACGACGATGACCGGGATGTTTTTCAGTTCGTCATCGGCCTTCATCTGCTGGTAGACTTCCCAACCGTCCATATCCGGCATCATCAGGTCCAGCAGCACCAGGTCGGGTTTGAGCCGGCGCACTGTCTCTATGCCTTCCCGACCACCAATAGCGCCGATCAGATCGAACCCCTTGCGCCCAAGGATCAGTTTGATCAGGTCAATCATCTCGGGCTCATCTTCGATACAGATAACTGTTTTTCTCTCTTCTTCTGCCATAAGGTGATTCTCCCTTTCGCTTCACTGGCAAACCGATGCGGACGACCAGGGTGGTTAGCCCACAGTGTTGTATCTAGTGTACCACTATCCTGCTTTCAAGTCAAACTGCAATTTTCACAGGTCGTGGAGCCGTCCGGCAAAACACTGGCGTGCTCGTCGTGAAACAAAAAGTTGCGCTGCGGTCAGAGTGCGCTATAATTATATCAGCGCACCTGAGAACTGGATAGGTGCGCGGAGATAGAAAGCCGTGCAAACTGCACAACCCGACGACCTGGCTCTGCTGGTTGGCCGCGACCGCAAATCGTTCATCATCCGGCTAGCGTCAGGCGCCCAATTCCACACTCATCGTGGGATGGTGGCCCACGATGATCTGATCGGAGCCCCGTGGGGGACGCAAGTGTCCACTCACATGGGGTATCTGTTATTGTTGCTTCGGCCCTCCACCGACGACCTCGTGCGTGATCTCAAGCGTACTACCCAGATCGTTTACCCCAAGGACGCCGGGTACATCCTGATGAAGATGGGCATCGCCCCAGGCTGCCACGTCGTCGAGGCCGGCACCGGCAGCGGCGGGCTCACGTTGGTTTTCGCTCAGGCGGTCAGTCCCACCGGCCGCGTCTATTCCTACGAGGTCCGACCCGAGATGCAACGACTGGCCCGCAAAAACCTGGAGCAACTTGGCCTGGCCGAGTTCGTCGAATTCAAATTGCGCGACATTGCCGAGGGCTTTGACGAGCGTGACGCCGACGCGCTGTTCCTGGACCTGCCCAACCCCTGGGACTATTTGACGCAGGTTCACGCGGCTCTGACCACCGGCGGCTTCTTTGGCTGTATCCTGCCTACCACCAATCAGGTCATCCACGTGATCGGCGCGTTGGCAGAAACCAACTTTGGCCTGATCAAAGTAGAGGAACTGTTGCTCCGGCCGTACAAGGCGGTGCCCGCCCGCCTGCGGCCGATGGATCGTTTGGTGGCCCACACCGGCTACCTGGTCTTTGCGCGGACATTCATACCGTTGGAAAAGTAAGGAGGAGATGGGAAAGATGGGAAACCTGAGACGATTGGTGCTGGACGTCTTGAAACCTATGGAGCCCACCATCGCGGAACTGGTGCAACTGCTGGCCAACCTGGAGGGCGTGGACGGCGCCAACATCTCGATCTATGAGATTGACCGCCGCGTGGAAAACGCCAAAGTCACCATCGAAGGGCACGACTTGCGCTACGAGGAAATCGCCCGTGTCATTGAGGAGAATGGCGGCGCGATTCATTCCATTGACGAGGTGGCGGCCGGTAGAGTGCTCATTGAGGACGTCATCACGCCGCAAGATTAGCCGTGAAAAAACCGGGTAACCTGCGTGAGCGCCTGGCCCAGAGTATCAGTGACTTGCGCGAATACGAACGTATCTCGGGCTTTTTAAAGATCGCTCGCCGCGCGCTGGCGAACAATGCCTTTGATGGCGTGTTGACCATGATCGGCATAGTGATGGGCAGTTACATGAGTGGTGTCCGCAGCGCCGGCACCGTGACCCGCATCGGCATTGCTACCTCCGTCTCCATAGGAGTTTCGGGGCTGTGGGGAGCCTACCTGGCCGAGTCCGCCGAGCGCGGGCGCGATTTGGCTGAACTGGAGAGAATATCGCTCACTGATTTGGGCGATACAAAGATCGGCCGGGCTTCGCGCGTGGCAGTGGTCGTCGTGTCGTTGGTGGATGGTATATCGCCCCTCGTTTCTTCGTTGATCGTACTCGCCCCCTTTTTCCTGACACCGCTTATCGGCGACATTCTGATCAGTTTTGCCCTATCCACGGTTCTGGCACTGATCAGCCTGTTTGGGCTGGGAATGTTCCTGGGGCACATATCCGGGCGCAGTCTCGCCGGTTACGGCCTGCGCACTGTCGTGGCCGGCATTGTAGCCATCGCGCTCAATGCTCTACTACTGCCCCCCGAGCCGTAGGTGCATCCTTCCCCCACAAGCGCACCTTACCGGCGGGTAGGGTGTTCTATTTATTGGTATTCCTGACATCTTATCATGAATGGAGGTAACTATGAGTAATCGTAAAATCGCAGTGGTAACAGATAGCACGGCTTACATACCTGCTCAAGCCCTGGGCGATCTTGACATCCCGATCATTCCTCTATGGCTCATCTGGGGTGACGAGCGCTTTCGGGACGGAGTAGACATAGACCCGCCGACGTTCTACCGCCGCCTGCGGGAGGCCAAGACCCTACCCACCACGTCCCAACCCTCGGCCGGCGAGTTCGTGGATTTCTTCCGCCGCGTTGCCGCCGAGAACGACACCGATACCATCGTGGGGGCCTACATCTCCAGCGGGATCAGCGGCACCGTCGCCTCAGCCGAGGCGGCCAAAGCGCAGGTACCCGAACTCGACATCACGATCATAGACTCGCTTTTCGCCTCGATGGGGTTGGGTTTCGTCGCCCTGGCAGCGGCCCGCGTCGCTGCGGCCGGAGGCTCGCTGAAAAAAATCATTGCCGCGGCCGAAGAGACGCGGGATGGAATAAACCTCTTGCTCACCGTGGACACGCTAGAGTACCTGCACCGGGGCGGGCGCATCGGCGGGGGCAAGCGGTTTCTGGGGACGGCGCTCAAGATCAAGCCGCTGCTGCACCTGGAAGATGGCCGTATCGAAGCGCTGACCCAGGTGCGCACCAAGCGCAAGGCAATTGCGCAGATGTTGGATATCGTGGAGGAGCGGCTGGGCGGGAGACAGATGGCCGAGGTTTCCATCCTCGACGCAGACAGCCCGGAGGAGGGAAAGGCCGTCGCCGAACGAGTGAAGGAACGGTTCGGCATCTCCACAGTCTACTGTGCCATGGTCAGCCCCGTCATCGGCACGCACGTTGGGCCAGGCACCATCGGTATCACCTTTTACCCCGCAGCGCCAGATTGACCACTTGCACGCCTTGATGTCTGTCGTGACCGCGCCTCACCCTTGGGGCGCGGTCGTTCGTTTGCCTCGATTGCATCTTTGCAATATTGTGGGGCAGACTTTCCAGTCTGCCGCTTGGACAGGCTAGTACATCTCGGCGGAAATCCTTTGGCAGTTACGGAGCAAGCGCCGGTTGAGTAGCTTCGGAACAAAGTGGAGAAGCGTATGCTTCGACAGGCTCAGCACGAGTCGAAACCAAGCGTTTTTGCCCACAAAAGCACTCTGGATAAGCCGCTTGGTTTCGATACGTCGCTTCGCTCCTACTCAACCGGCGCTCTCGTCCAATGCTTAACTGTGGAAGGATTTACGCCCACGTGTACTAGAAAGCCTGCCCCACGATTCATCGGTATGATACATTCACCGCGCACTGCTCAATAACGCTCATGACGGATTGAGCGCAGGCGGCCCAGGAGAAACGGTGCACGTTGGCAAAGCCACGCTCGATCAGGCTCTGCCGCAGGGCCAGGTCGGTGGCGATGCGCCGTAAGCCCGCTGCGATGGCAGCGGTATCGCCAGGGTCAACCAGGAGAGCCGCGTCCCCGGCCACCTCGGGCAGGCTCGAGGTGGTGCTGGTGATGACCGGACAGCCGCAGGCCTGGGCTTCCAGCACCGGCAGGCCGAACCCCTCGTAGAGCGAGGGGAAGACGAAAGCCAGCGCCCCGCTCAACAGAGCAGCCTTGTCCTCGTCGGGGACGTAGCCGGGGAAGAGCACGCGTCCTTCGACTGAGTTTACACTGAGCGCAGTCGAAGTGCTCAGGGCAGGCCCCTCCAGGCCCAGGCGACGCACCTGCGCGAAAAGGTCGTCGTAGAGCCAGCCCCGCTTGCCGGCCAAAACGAGTTGGGTGACTGGGTGATTGGGTGACTGGGTGATTGGGTGATTGGGTGACTGGGTGGCGAAGGCGGCGATCAGGCGCGAGAGGTTCTTGCGCGGCTGGAGAGTGCCCAGGTAGAGAAAGTAGTCGCCGGTGATACCGTAGCGCGCCTTGACCGTCTCAATCGTGGCGGGGTCGCGCACCGGGGCGAGTGCCTCGTCGCAGCCGGGATAGGCGACGATGATTTTGTCTGGCGGGACGCTGTAACAGGCCACCAGATCGGATTTGGTGGCCTCGGAGTCGGCCAGGAGGTGCGCGGCGGCACGCGCATTCCAGCGGGTTGAGAGGTCGAGGTACAGCCGCTGGCGCCAGGGGTGAGCCTCCGGGAAGTGAAGGTAGCCCAGGTCGTGAACGGTGACCAGGCTGGCGCGTGGATGGACGAGGGGCAGGACGTGGGCCGGGACTAAGAGCACGTCCGGTGGGCGGCGGGCCATCTCCCAGGAGAGGCGCAGGTGGGTCCACAGGCGGGGGCAGGGGATGAGGCAGAGGTTGGCGCCGGGGAAGGCGCCGGCCAGCGGCGCACTGCGCAGGTAGAGGCGGAAGCGATGCGGGCTGTCGAGCGCTAGTAGCGCCTGGATGACCCGCTGGGAGTAGACCTCGGTGCCGGTCGGGCGGGCGGCGACGGCGCGGCTGGCGTCAATCCCGATCAACAATTGTTATCTCCCTTCCTCTCTTCCTTTTTTCTCCAATGCACTGATTTTACCGACGCGCGGCGCGTGGCGGCCACCCAGGAACTCGCTGCCGAGAAAAGTTTGCACAATATCCAGCGCCAGGCCGAGGCCGAGCACGCGCCCGCCCAGGCACAGGACGTTAGCATCGTTGTCCTGACGGCTCATGCGGGCCATGTAACAGTTGGTGCACACGGCGGCGCGGGCGCCGCGCACTTTGTTGGCAGCCAGGCTCATGCCTATCCCCGTGCCGCAGATGAGGACACCGCGCTCGAACTCGCCGGCGGCCACGGCGCGGGCCAACGGTGCGGCGAAATCGGGATAGTCCACTGTCTTCGGACTGTGCGTGCCAAAGTCCTGCACCTGGTGGCCCTGGGCGATGAGGAACTCGGCGATGTGCTGTTTCAGTTCGTAGCCGCCGTGGTCGGCGGCGATGGCGATGCGCATGAATTCACCTCCCGTCGTAGGGAGCATTGTAGACTGAAACGGCCCGCTCGTCAAGGCGGATCGTTCCTTGCCGCAAGTTCCCCATCGGCGATGAGTGTGCTATAATCAGATGGGTGTGTTTCAAGTGGGTTGGTTTTATTGTAGGCCGGAATGGTATTCCGGTTATCAAAAGGAGCGCAAGAAATGAATCACAGCGAGAGCACATTTAGCGGATTCGGAGAGTTGGAACTCTACTACCAGCGTTGGCGACCGGAAGGGAAGCCGAAAACCGCCCTGGCCATCGTTCACGGCTTCGGCGAGCACAGTGGGCGCTACGGCAACGTGGTAGATTGGTTCGTGCCCAAGGGGTACGCCGTCTACGCCTTTGACCTGCGGGGCCACGGGCGCTCGCCCAGCCCGCGCGGCTACGTCAACAGGTGGGCCGTGTTTCGCGAGGACGTGAAAGCGTTCCTGGAACTGGTGCACGAGCAGGAGCCGGGCCGGGCTATCTTCCTGTTGGGACACAGCATGGGCGGGCTGATCGTCCTGGAATACGCCCTACACCACCCGGAGGGGCTGACTGGCGTGATCGCTTCCGGGCCGACGCTGGCCCAGGTTGGCATTTCTCCGTCCCTGATGACGCTGAGCAAGATACTGTCGGGTATCCTGCCTCGGCTCACACTCGACACCAAACTGGACGCCACGGCCATCTCCCGCGATCCGGCCGTCGTCGAGGCCTACGTCAACGATCCGCTGGTGCACAGCCTGGGTACGCCGCGCCTGGGCACTGAACTCACCCGGGCCATCGAGTGGGCGCAGGCGCACGCCGCCGAGATGCGGGCGCCATGCCTGATCGTGCACGGCAGCGCCGACCGGCTGGCCCCGCCCGAGGGGAGCCGCGTCTTTTACGAGAGTATGACACTCGCCGACAAGGAGCGGCAGACCTACGAGGGCTACTACCACGAGGTCTTTAACGACGTGGGCAAGGAGCAGGTGTTGGCAGCGATGGAGGCGTGGATGGAGCGGCGTCTGCACGGCCCGCGCTGATGTCTGACCATTTCATTGGAGGAAATAGCGTCCACAGGGATGGCCGCACGGCGGTTGAAACCGCGTGTAACGCTTGCAAAATCGGCCTTCGCCGATTATCCCAGTCGCCGCAGGGCGACTTGGCAGGTGTTGCCGCGAATTCATTCGCCAGGCAGCGTCTGCACGGCCCGCGCTGATGTCTGACCATTTCATTGGAGGAAAGTAGCGTCCACAGGGATGGCCGCACGGCGGTTGAAACCGCGTGTAACGCTTGCAAAATCGGCCTTCGCCGATTATCCCAGTCGCCGCAGGGCGACTTGGCAGGTGTTGCCGCGAATTCATTCGCCAGGCAGCGGATACGGATGCGAAGGAAATATGATCAACATCGTGATAGTCTCTCACGGCGACCTCGGCGACGCGCTGATCCGGGCGACCGAGATGATCGCGGGCCCGATAGAGCGTCTCCTCTCCGTCCCCCTCCTGCCTGACGAGAGTCCTGAAGGCTTCGAGGATAAACTGTCCACGGCACTGCGAGGAATCGAGGGTGAGGAGACGCTGGTGTTGGTGGACCTGCCTGGCGGGACGCCGTACAACGTGGTGGCTCGCCACGTGCTCCAGGGCAACGTCGAGTGTGTGACCGGCGTGAACCTCCCAATGCTGCTGGAACTGGTCACGTCGCGCGACGAGACTTTGCTGGCGGAACTGGCCGAGGCGATTGCTCAGACGGGACAGGAAGCGATCAGGAATGTGGGGCCGATGTTGAACAAGTGAATTGCGAATTGCGAATTGCGGCAGGGAGGAACGGCATCCAAGAATTAGGGCTGGTACGGATTGACGACCGCTTGATTCACGGGCAGGTGATCGCGGTGTGGTGCAAACACCGGCGGTTCACCCGCATCGTCATCGTGGACGATGATGTGGCGGCGGATTCGTTCATGCAACAAGTGCTGAGGCTGGCCGCGCCCCCGGATCTCCAGGTGGATGTGGTTTCTATCGAGGAGGGTATCAGGGTGTTGGGCCAGGACACGCCGGACAGAGGGACGACGATGGTGCTGCTAAAGTCGCCCCTGGCAGCGAAGCGGCTCTACGATGGCGGGTTAAAGTACAGTGCGCTCAACATCGGCGGGATCGGCAACGCGCCGGGACGCAGGAATATCTACAAGAACATTTCTGCTTCGGAAGAAGAGATCTCAATCCTCAAGTGCTTGATGGACGAGGGGGTGAAAATCACCCTCCTGACCGTGCCAGGTGAAAAGTCAAAGGCTGGTAGATTGGTAGGTAGGTTGGTTGGGAGTTGAAGTGAGGATGAAGAGGAAACAAGTCGGCGTGGCGATGGGTGTCAGCCTGGTGCTGATGGTGGTGAGCGCTGTCGTGGTCAGGGCCGCGCCAGTGGCGCAGGAAGAGCCGGTGCAGATGAGCCTTCTGATGGCCGCCATCGTCGGCATCCTCTACTACCTGGCGCTCTCACCCTGGTTCGCCAACCTCGGCTTCACCGCGCTGTACCGCCCGCTCATCGCCGGCACGCTGGTCGGCCTGGCGATGGGGCGACTCGGCGAGGGCATTGCCATTGGCGCCAACATCAACGTGCTGTACCTGGGGTGGATCTCGACGGGGGGCTCGCTGCCTGGCGACCCCGGGCTGGCTGGCTACCTGGGCACCGCGCTGGCGCTGGGGGGTGGGCTGGACGTGGAGGCGGCGCTGGCGCTGGCCGCGCCGCTGGGCCTGCTCGGCGGCCTCACCTGGTCGTTGCGCATGTCCGTGTGCTCCGTCATTCCCCACTGGGCGGACAGGTTTGCCGAGGAGGGGAATGTCAAGGCGGTGGCGCGGAGCAACTATATCTACTCGCAACCCTTCCTGTTCCTCATCTACGCCGTGCCCGTGGCGCTGGCCGCCTACCTGGGCTCCCAAGTGGTGGGGGCGGCGCTGGCCTGGATCGCGCAACACGCCTTGTGGGTGATGAACGGGCTGTTCGCTGCCAGCGGCATGCTCGCGGCCCTGGGTATCGCGCTTAACCTAAAGTTCCTCTTCCGGGGCCACGTGTGGCCCTACTTTTTCATCGGCTTTACCGTCACCGCGTTGATGGGCGGCGGCGTGAACCTGCTGGTGATGGCGATTATCGGCGCGTGCGTGGCGTACATCCACGTGTTGTTCACGGAAGGGGGTACCAGCGTGGGCTCGGCTGTTGTCGCCGAGGAGCGCGAGGCCCCTGGGCTGCTCACGCGCCGGGACGTCTTCAAAGCCTGGCTGCGCTGGCTATTCTTCTCCCACTCGACCTACAACTGGGAGCGCATGCAGGGATTGGGCTTTGCGCACAGTATGACCCCCATCATTGAGAAATTGTACCAGACCAGGGAGGATATCAGCGCCGCGTTAAAGCGCCACCTCGTCTTTTTCAACACCCAGCCCGACGTCGGCGGTGTGGTCCACGGGGTGGTCATCGCCATGGAGGAGGAGCGCGCCGCCGGGGCCGCCATCAGCGACGACACCATCAACAGCGTCAAGACCGGCCTGATGGGCCCGGTGGCGGGCATCGGCGACACTCTTCAGCAGGGCATCTTGATCCCCATCGCGCTGTCCATCGGCATGAATTTTGCGGTCGGCGAGGCCGTCGGCGCCGCGACTCGTGGCAATATCCTCGGCCCGGCTTTTTATCTGATCGTGGTGGCCGCCTTTACCTGGGGCGGGGGCTGGCTGGTGTGGTGGCAGGGGTACCGGCAGGGGCGCGCGGCAGTCACCAATATCCTGAGAAGCGGCACACTCAATCGTCTCATCGTCGGCGCAGGGGTGTTGGGCAACTTTATCATGGGTGTGTTGGCCGTGCAGTTTATCGGTCTCTCGACTCCGGTCGCCTTCACGATTGGTGGGACTACGCTCGAGATCCAGGCGATCCTGGACAGTTTTCTGCCCAGCCTGCTCCCGCTACTGCTGGTCTTGCTCTTGTGGTGGCTACTGGCGAAGAAGAACGTGTCGCCCACGACGGTTTTGATTTCCGTGATCCTGGCCGGTGTGCTGGGTTCCTATCCCTTATGGCCGGGCATTGACGCTGAGACAGGCGCGGCGATCAAGGTTGGCCTTTTTGGCTAACGACAACTCAGAACACGGATTGGCAGGATTTAACGGATTTTGGCTTTCCAGACACAGTTCGATCCGTTAATCCCGCTCATCCGTGTTCTAAATGGAAAACTCCAGATACACAACACAAAGGAGTCATCGGTGATCCAGACATACAAGCGAGCGGTTTTCGTCGGCCCTGGGCAGATTCGCTTCGACGAACTGACCATCCCTGAACCCGGCCCTCGCCAGGCGCTGGTCAAGGTAAAGGCGTGTGCGCTCTGTACCTGGGAGCAGCGGATGTACACCGGCGAGGAGCACTGCTACCCCCTGGCGGGCGGCCACGAGGTCGCGGGCGAACTGGTCAGGCTGGGCCGATACGTCCACACCGGCGCGCAAATCGGCGACCGGGTGATGGCCTCAATGCTGATCCGCTGTGGCTACTGCGAGTCGTGCCGGCGCGGTTTGGACAACATCTGCGACAATGCTCGCAAACCCTTCCGCGATACAGACGTGCCCGGCCCCGCCGGCCTGGCCGAGTACGTGCTGCTCGACGATTACCAACTCTACCAGGCCAACAATCAGACGCCGTTCGAGGAAATCTGTCTGACCGAACCGTTAGCCTGCGTCGTCCGCAGCGTGCGCCAGGCTCGGATCGAGTGGGCCGACAACATCGTCGTCGTGGGGGCGGGCATAATGGGCCTGCTCCACCTGATACTGGCCAGGCAGATTGGCGCGCGGGTTTTCGTCAGTGAGCCGAACCCCGAACGGGCGGCCTTCGCCAGGGAGATGGGCGCCGGCGCCATCATTGATCCGACCCGAGGCACTTTTGCCACACAGGTAAAGGCTCTGACCGGTGGTCGTGGCGCGGACGTGATCTTTTGTGCGGTGAGCGCCGCCTCGGCGGTGGAGCAGGCGGTGGAAGCGGTCGCCAAGGGCGGGCGTGTCCACGTCTACGCCAGCGTCCACCCGCGTGGCACAAAGATCTCTATTGACCCCAACCTGTTCCACTGCCAGGAGATCGTGCTGACGGGCACCATGAGCCAGGGCAAGGAGGACGTGCTTCAGGCCGTGCGGCTGATTTCCCAGGGGCTGATTGACCTCAAACCGTTCATCTCGCTGGTACTACCCTTTGAGCGGTTGGAGGAGGGGTTGCAGGCGGCGCTGCGCCCCGACACGTATCGCGTCGTCGTGACGATGTAGGCGCGCTATGGAAAGCGCGGCTACGTCGCAAGTTTGACTGCCAACCGAGTTTGGTGTACAATCGGGTTAACTTCTCACCCGCTCCCGCTGGATTGTCAAATCCAGCGGTTCAGCGGGCAGGCTTGAGCGAACTAGACCATTTTTAGTTGCAAAGAGCTGTTTTCGCCGCAAAGAGGCTTGGATTTGGCAATCCAAGCCGAGCAGGGTGAGTAGTTACCAATCGAGTTAGATGAGAACTAGCGCAAAGGTCGAGCAACGAATAATCAAAGCCAATGGCGTTTCTGCGAAACTTTGTTCAAGTAATCACTGTCCCACCTGGCGACCTGGTCTATTACCTGGTGACCCTGTTCGCTATTCAACTCATCCTGGGAATAGCGTTCGGGCACTGGAATCGCCACCGCCGTG
>JADHWW010000053.1 GCA_016783285.1 Anaerolineae bacterium | reverse complement strand
CTTTACCTACATCATCTATGCTCACTCAAGTCGCCTATCCGGGATGATGCAGAACTTGCCGCATACACTATTGGCCTGATTTGTTGGCATGTTCGAAACGATCAGCCGTAGCGCGTCGATTTTTTATGAGAAAGCCCTGCTGGTTGGAGGGGAGCGTGGCTTCTGGACGAACAGCGGTGCGGACTTTTGATCGCATACGGCAAGAGTATCGCATCGGGGCGTGGGCTTTACTGGTGCTGTTTGGCATCGTGGAGAGCGTCATTGCCATTGTGGCGGCGGTCGCGCTCGCGATTCTGAGCTATACCTTTTTCATTCAACGTCGAAACGAGTTCGGCGTCTTGCACGCCATCGGCCACAGCCGTCGCTGGCTCGTGCTGCGCATCGCCCGAGAGAGCGCGAGCGTCGTCGCCGTGGCCTGGCTGTTGGGCGCGGTGTTGTGTGGGATCGGGTTGGTCTGTATGCAGGTGGGGCTCTTTGCGCCCAAGGGCATGACGTTCAATATTTTTACCCCGGCCCCGTGGGCGTTTACGCTTCCGCTGCCGCTGGCCGTCGTCGTCGTCGGCGTTGGGTTGATTGCCCGGATGCTGCACAAGCTCGATCCGGTGGCCGTCATCGAGAGGCGATAGTGGGGGCACTATGACAGTGTCACGGCGCGATGTGATGACCGTAATAGCTGCGGCGTGACGCGCGCCTATGGAAAACTCGGTCGCCAGGTGGTATGATGATGTCAAATAATGGGGAAAAAGGAGATGGCTTTGAAACGACAAATCTTTTCTAAAAGGAATACGGCCATTAAAGTGGAATTGCTGCTTGGCTTGCTGGCGCTCTGCCTGGCATCGTGCGGC
Source organism: Anaerolineae bacterium (assembly GCA_016783285.1). The sequence continues at coordinate 13,753 of JADHWW010000053.1, read as the reverse complement.
CAGGGGGCAGATACTGAACCTGTGCCGACCAGTGTGCCCAGCGACACGGGTTCGACGTACCAGCCTGCCGCAGGCAATATCACTGCCAACGGCGTGCTTTTGCCTGCCCGGCAAGTGGCGTTGAGCTTTGGCGTGGGCGGGAACGTCGAATTGGTCGAGGTCGAGGTTGGCGAGAATGTGCAGGCCGGGCAAACGCTGGCTGCGCTCGACGATGTCGAATTGCAGCGTGCCGTGGCGCAGGCGGAATTGGAGCTAGAGACCGCCCAGGCCAGGCTGGCCCAGTTACAGGCCCAGGCCACGCCTGTCCCGGCACGAGAGTTGGCGGCGACGGCGGCCATCAGCAGCGCGCAGACCGCGTTGGCCCAGGCCCACGCGCAGGCCGGGCAGCGCAGCAACCAGAACGTCATCGACCACTGGGAACTGGACAACGCCGAGCGGGCGTTACAAGACGCGCAGAACGAGTACGACAAGGTAGTCAACGATCCACGCACGACCACCTGGGCGCCATCTTCACCCCAGGCGCGCACCCTGGCCGAGGTCCAGGACTCCTACAACGTGACGTTGGCCCGATACAATATGCACGCCGCCGACCACGGTTACGCCGTCGCCATCGCTGGTGCCGAAGCGCAACTGGCCCAGGCAGAGTTGACGTTATACGAGGCGCAGCACCCCGTCCAGCCTGAGATGCTCACCCTGGCACAACTGGACGTGGAGCGCGCGCAACTGGCGCTGGAGGCAGCGCAGGCGGACCTGGCGCACGCGATCCTGTTGGCCCCCTTTGACGGTGTCGTCTCGGCCGTGCCGGTCAGTGTGGGTGAGTGGGCCGCGCCCGGCGCAACGGTCGTCGAACTGCTCGACGTGTCTCGCTGGCGCATCGAGACCAAGAACGTGGGCGAGCTACAAATCGCCCGCGTGCGGGTGGGACAGGAGGTCCTGGTGCGAGTGAACGCCTTCCGGGAAGAGACACTGCACGGGCGCGTGGTCACGATCTCACCGGTCGCGGTGGTGCAGCAGGGTGACACCACCTACACGCTGACGATCGAACTGGAACCCACCGATCTCAACCTGCGGTCCAGCATGACCGCGCAGGTGGAAATCCCGACCGGGTGACGTGGCCCACCGGCAGGCTCGGGACACCGCACTCGCGGCCCCGCTTTCTCCACCTCGATCGACATTGGCGTCGTCCATCACCCAGCCCAGATGACCGGCTGGTTCGGGCGGCCCACCGAATCGCCCCGACCTTCCTACCAATCTACCGACTACCGCCATAAGACGAGCAGGTGCCGGATACAACCGACCACAGGTTGGCGGGCCCGGCATCTGCGCTGACGGCGGGCCACTACCGGACTGGCTCGAAATCAGCCGGCCGGGGGTTCCGGATACCGGCTGCGCAACACTTTCTTGTCAATCTTGCCCACGCTGGTCTTCGGTAACTCCTCCACGAAGGCGTAGTGCTCAGGCACTGCCCATTTCGCAATCACCCCGTCGGCCACGAATCTCTGTAGGTGTCCTTGAAGCGACGTGGCCGTGATTCGCTCCCTGCCCTGCTCTGTGGGCACGATGATGGCCAAGGGTCGCTCACCCCACTTTTCGTCGGGTACGCCGATCACCGCTGCTTCCAGTACGTCTTCTTGCATGCTGAGCAGATTCTCCAGTTCCAGGGAGGAGATCCACTCGCCGCCGCTCTTGATGACGTCCTTTATGCGATCCACGATTTGGATGTAGCCGTACTCGTCCATGTTAGCGACATCGCCAGTATATAGCCAGCCCCCGGCCCACAGTTCCTCGCTGCGCTCGGGGTCCTTGTAGTATCCCGGTGTCAACCACGGGGTGCGGACCACGATCTCGCCGGTCTCCTGACTATCGCGGGCCACGTCCTGGCCGTCTGGGGACATCACGCGCAGATTGACAAAGGGGACAGGGAACCCGGTCTTGATCGCCCAGTCCAGCGTATGAACATCTCTGGCTCGTACTTGCCGGGGTAGACCTGCTTGAGCCCGTAGAGAGTGGTTAGATAGGGCACTCCCCAGGCGTTGACGTGGAACATAGGTGTAGGCGGCATATAACTGCGTCCCTTTCCAACTCAAACGAACTATTGTATAATCCCTGCTAATCCAAGACGACCACAACAAGGAGCAGAGAAGCCTGATGAGCGAGCGACTACGCATTCTGATCGCCAAGCCTGGGCTCGACGGCCACGACCGTGGGGCCAAGGTCATCGCCCGCGCACTGCGAGACGCCGGGATGGAGATCATCTACACGGGCCTGCGGCAGACCCCGGAGATGATCGTCGAAGCGGCGCTGCAGGAGGACGTGGATGCAGTGGGCCTGAGTATCCTCTCGGGCGCGCACATGACGCTGGTGCCCCGGGTGACCGAGGGACTGCGAGAGGCTGGACTGGGACACGTCAAGGTGTTCGTCGGCGGCATCATCCCCGACGAGGACATTCCGGCGCTGAAGGGGCTGGGCGTGGCGGGCATCTTCGGCCCAGGCACGAACACCCAGGTGGTGGCCGACTTCATCCGCCAGCAACTGACCGAGGGCTGACGTGGAACTGGCAACGGAGGCCCTGGCCGGCAATCGTTACGCGCTGGCCCGGCTTATCTCACTGATCGAGGACAACGGTTCGGACGCTCGCACTGCTCTCGCCGCCCTCTATCCCCACACCGGTCAGGCCCATATCGTCGGCGTGACCGGCGCGCCCGGCACCGGCAAATCCACGCTGGTCAACGAACTGGCAAAGTCACTGCGCGCCCAGGACACGACGGTGGGCGTCGTGGCGGTGGACCCCAGCAGCCCGTTCACCGGCGGCGCGCTGCTGGGCGACCGGGTGCGCATGCGCGATCTGGCGGGTGATCCCGGCGTCTTCATCCGCAGCATGGCCACGCGGGGCAGCCTGGGCGGGCTGGCGCGGGCCACGAGCGATGTGGTCAAGGTACTTGACGCGGTCGGTTTCGCCGTCGTGCTGGTGGAGACGGTCGGGGCCGGCCAGGCGGAGGTGGATATCGCGCGCACAGCCCACACGACCGTCGTCGTCGAAGCGCCAGGGATGGGGGATGAGGTGCAGGCGCTGAAGGCTGGCCTGATGGAGATCGCTGATGTCCTGGTGGTCAACAAGGCGGACCGGCCAGGGGCAGCGCGGACGGCGCGCGCGTTGGAGATGGTGAGGGCTCGGTCAGAGACCTTCGCCCAACGAGCTCGCGGAGGGGCGGGCGATGTCCTCGACAACCACTGGCACCCACCGATCTTGCAGACCGTCGCGCTGGACGGCACCGGCGTGCCGGAGGTGCTGGAGGCGGTCGCTGCACATCGGGAAAATCTGCACGCCAGCGGGCTGTGGGCCAGGCGGGAGCAGGCGCGCGTAAAGACGGAGTTGCTCAACGTCCTCCAGCAAGAGTTGCTCGACCGGGTGCTGGCGCGGGTGGGGGAGGGGCAGATACAGGCGTGGGTGGAGCGCATCGCGGCGCGGGAGGTGGATGTGTATGCAGCGGTGCAGGCACTGCTGGAGACACGTGAGGGAGGAGTAGATGTTTCCTGCCACTGAATTTGGAGTGCTTCTTGCCCGTCTTGAGCGGGACTTGCAGACGGAAGATGGTCTCTGGACGTTGAGGGGCTTTATAGACACTGCCCGGCGTGTGTACTCATTGGGCAGCGACACGAAGGTGATCTCTAAAGCCCTTGAGCTGATGCTTCTCGCATCTATCACACGTTTTTGGGAAGATCGTGGCCATGGGACAGTTGACGCTTGATTTGCCGAAGGTCGAGACGGAGTTCGTCCCTAGCACTCGTTACCAGGGCAGCAAGGCTAAACTGGTACGGTGGATATGGGGTCACATTCAGGGGCTTTCGTTCGATACGGTGTTGGATGTTTTGGGGGGCACGGGGGTCGTCGGCTACTGGCTCAAGCAGAAGGGCAAGCAGGTCACCTACAACGACATTCTACGATTCAACTACCTTGTGGGCCTGGCTTTGATCGAGAACAACACTATCCATCTGACCGACGAGGACGTAGAGGGCTTGTTGTCTCGCCAGCCTGGGCAGGACTATCGCACCTTTGTCGTGGATGTTTTCAAGGACATCTACTACACCGATGAGGAGAACCGGTGGTTGGATCTCGTCGTGCAAAACATTGCTCTGCTGCCCGATCCGTACAAGCGCGCATTGGCCTACTACACACTGTTCCAAGCCTGCCTGGTCAAGCGACCGTTTAACTTGTTCCATCGCAAAAACCTGTACCTTCGCTTTGCCGACATTGAGCGCTCGTTCGGCAACAAAACGACCTGGGACACACTGTTCGAGGCGCATTTTCGGGCTTTCGTAGACGAGGCCAACGCGCTGGTGGTGGATAATGGTCAGGCCAACCAGGCACTCAACGAGGACGCCTGGGACATCGAAGGTGACTACGACCTGGTCTACATTGACCCTCCGTACATCTCGCAGCAAGGCGTCGGTGTAGATTACCATCACTTCTACCACTTCCTGGAAGGACTGGCACGGTATGAAGATTGGCCCACATTGGTAGATTACCAAAGTAAGCATCGGCGGATGAAGCGGGTGTATAACCCCTGGGTAGACCCGGCGGCGATTCACGGTGCGTTTGTCCGTTTGCTGGATCGATTCCGTGATGCCATACTCGTGATCTCGTATCGCGCCGACGGCATTCCCCCTATCGCTGATTTGGAAGACATAGTGAGGCAGGTGAAGCGGCACGTCCGGGTACACACCCTAGATGGTTATCAGTACGTGCTGAGCACACGCCAGACAGCGGAAGTATTGATCGTTGGGGAGTAAGGCGATGCCTCGTCTCTTTCTCATTCGTCACGGTCGTTCTACCTGGAACGCCGCCGGCCGCATCCAGGGCTGCGCGGACCCGCCGCTGGACGAGGTGGGGCGGGAGCAGGCTCGCCACCTGGCGGCGCGGCTGCGTGGGAACCCACCTTCTATCCTGTACACCAGCTCGCTGCAGCGGGCGCAGGAGACGGCGGAGATCATCGGGCAGGCATTGGACTTGCCGGTGGTGTCCGACGAGCGACTCAAGGAATACGACGTTGGCAACCTGACCGGGCTCACGTGGGAGCAGGTGATGGTCCAGTACCCGGACGTGGCGCAGCGCTGGGCGGAGGATCCGGAAAGCGTCGTGTTACCTGGCGGGGAAGGAAGCGTGCAGTTTCGGACACGCGTGGTGGCTGCGTTTGACGAGGTCCTTTCACGGCATGCGGATGGGGCAGTTGGTGTGGTGGCCCACGGTGGCAGCCTCGGCGCCTACCTCAACCACCTGATCGGGCTGCCGGGCCGGTTTTCGCCCTTCCGCTTCGCCAACGGGTCGCTGAGCATCGTCGAAGTGAACCCGGTGCAACCGCGCATTGTGCTCCTGAACGATACCTGTCACCTGGGAGGGGAAATATGATCGTGGGGAAGAAAGTCCGGCTGCGACCAATCGAACGAGATGACCTGCCGCGCTTCGTCGAGTGGTTCAGCGATCCCGAAGTGCGCCGCCATTTGCTGGTCTACCTGTCGTTCTCGTTGGCACAGGAGGAACGCTGGTTCGAGAACCTGTTGGAGCGGTTGGAGCGACAGGAGACGGTGACGCTGGCCATCGAGACGGCCGAGGGTGTGCACATCGGCAACATCGGCCTGCACCGCATTAACTGGAAGGACCGTAACGCCGAATTGGGCATCGTCATCGGCGAGAAGGGGTACTGGAACCAGGGATACGGCACCGACGCCATCCGCACGCTGCTGGGCCTGGCCTTCCGCGAGATGAACCTGCACCGCGTCTTCCTGCAGGTGGACGCGGACAACGGACAGGGCATCCGCTGCTACGAGAAGGCCGGCTTCCGGCGGGAAGGCACCTCCCGCGAGGCGGTGTTCAAGGAGGGAGCGTATCACGATCAGTACGTGATGAGCATCCTACAACCGGAGTTTGAGGCCAATGGGTAAAATTGTGGGGGGCATGCACGGGACCATCAAACTGTTCAGCGGCAGCGGTTGTCCGGCGCTGGCCGAGGAGATCAGCCAGTATCTCGGTGTACCACTGTCAGGGCGCGACGTCGTCCAGTTCTCCAACGAGAACATCTTTGTGCGACTACATGAGAGCGTGCGCGGCCAGGACGTCTTCCTGATCCAAACCACCTCGTCCCCGGTCAACCACAACCTGATGGAGTTGCTGATCTTCCTGGACACGCTCAAACGGGCCTCGCCGGACCGCATCACGGCGGTCATCCCTTACCTGGCTTACGCCCGTTCCGACAAGAAGGATCAACCTCGCGTGCCGATCACCGCCCGACTGGTGGCTGACTTGATCGGCGTCGCCGGTGCCGACCGCTACATAACGCTCGACCTGCACGCCGATCAGATTCAGGGTTTCTTCAGCATCCCAGGCGATACCTTGACCGCCTTTCCTATCCTCGCCGATTACTTTCGCGACAAGCAACTGAAAGAGACGGTCGTCGTCTCCGCAGACCTGGGTTTCGCCAAGAAGGCACGTAACCTGGCGGCTGAATTGGGCTTGCCCCTGGCGTTGATCGAGAAACGGCGGGGGGCGGCCGGCACGGAAGCGCTCACACTGGTCGGCGAAGTGGAAGGTCACGACGTCATCATCGTGGACGAGGAGTTGGACACCGGCGGCACAATGCTCAACGCGGTAGACATCGTCCAGAAGCACAACGCTCGCGAGATTTACCTGTGTTTCGTTCACACCGTCTTCTCGCCGCCAGCGGTCGAACGGTTGCGGGGACTCCCTGTCAAGGAATTCGTGACCACAAACTCCATCCCCACTCCGCCGGAGAAGCAACTGCCCAATCTGACTGTCCTCTCCGTCGCCAATCTGCTGGGCGAGGTGATCCTGCGTGTCCATGAAGGCCGCAGTGTCGGCGAAGTGTTTCGGCGCTATCAGCGTTACAAGTAGCGCGTCAGCGAAGCCGGGTTCAGACGTCGTCGCTGTCGCGCTTCGTCAGGTAATGGATGCCCGGATCAATCTCAAGATAGCCCACCTTTCGAAACAGCGCCAGCGAGGCGGGGTTGTCGCTCTCGATGAGGGTCGCGATGACGTGTATGCCCTGCTCACGCAGCACCTCCTCGGCTGCCACGATCAGCCGGTCTCCATAGCCCCGCCGGCGGTGGTCGGGGTCTACCGCCAGCCGGTTGATCCACCCCTTGCGGCTGTTGTGATTGACGACGACTATACCCACCAATTGACCGTCTACCTCCAACCCCAGAATCGTCTGGACGCCGCTGGCGAGTTGCCGAGCCAGACCAGCGCGGCTATCGCGCCCCCGGGGCTTGAGCGAGTGCAGCCCCGCCCGCTGCCACAACGCCAAGAGTTCGTCATAATCCTCAAGTCCCAATCGCCGTATGTGAAGATTCCCCTTCATAACACCATCTCCTTCTCTCACGTTTCACGTCTCACGTTTCACGCCTCACGTTCCACGTTTCACGCCCCATGCGCTACGTTCTACACTTCCCCAGTACACCAAATATAGTATAATCCCCTCTGTGCGTTAAGGGAAGCGCTATGTCTGATCTTCGCATCGCGATGCTGAGTGTACACACCTGCCCGCTGGCCACGCTGGGTGGCAAGGAGACGGGCGGGATGAACGTCTACGTGCGTGATCTGTCCCACGAACTGGCCCGCCGGGGTCATCGCGTGGACGTCTACACGCGCTCGCAAGACCCCAGCGTTCCCCGTATTGATGACGGGACCAGAAACCAGGTTTTTCGGAAAGAACCTGGTTTCTCACACGCCAAAGGACTGGGCGGTGGGACGCGGGTGATCCATCTCCCCGCTGGCCCTGAGCATCCTTACAGCAAGCACCTGGTTTACGATCACCTGCCGGAGTTCGTGGAGGGTGTGCTGGCGCAGGCGGAGACCGACTCTATCCGCTACGACATCCTGCACAGTCACTACTGGCTTTCCGGTGTGGTGGCGCGGGAGTTGCGCGGACGCTGGAGCACACCTATCGTGCATATGTTTCACACGCTGGGCAAGATGAAGGACGCTGTGGCGCAGCGGCCCGAAGAACGGGAAACGGCGCGCCGTATTGCCGTCGAGACGGAGATTATGCGCTTTGCCGACGTGCTGATCGCGGCCACGCCCGCCGAGAAGGAGCAACTGGCACGGCTCTACAGCGCCGACCCATCCCGCATCCGCGTCATCTCGCCCGGAGTAGACACGGAGCGCTTCTATCCCATCCCTGCAGCGCAGGCCAAGGAGCGCATTGGTTTGTGTCCCGATCGCCGCATTATTCTCTTCGTCGGTCGCATCGAACCGCTGAAGGGCATCGACAACCTGCTGCAGGCTATGGCTCAGATCATCGGCGGACGGCCGGAACTGGGCGAGGTACTGTGTGTCCCCATCATCGGCGGTGACCCCGACCGCATCCGCGAGGACGACGAGATGGTACGCCTGCAAGAACTACGGGAGGAACTGGGCATCGGCGACGTTGTCACGTTCCTGGGGGCCAAGGACCAGGACACACTGCAATACTACTACTCAGCGGCCGAGATGGTGGTGATGCCCTCTGACTACGAGAGTTTTGGGATGGTGGCGCTGGAGGCAATGGCGTGTGGCACGCCAGTGATCGCCTCCGACGTGGGAGGACTACCCTTCCTGGTCAGGCACGGGCGCACGGGCTACCGCGTCCCGGCCCGCGACCCAGCGACGTTGGCCGCCAAGATCACGCAGTTGCTGACCGACGAGGGACTCCGGCGGCGGGTCGGGCAGCGCGCCGCCTGCTGGGCCGAATCCTACGCCTGGCCGCGCATCGCCGACCGTATCGAAGCGGTGTACACCGGCCTCGTTGGCCATTCTGATTCCCCTTACGGATGATGGGGTTTCTCCGGCTGGACATGATGTTAAGAGATGAGTATAATAATCGTAAATAGGACGTTGTTGAGCACTGGGAGTCACGTTTGCGCATTTGGCACAAAGTGTGTACACTAACAATAGTTCTGTGACTGCGAGTACCTTTGCACAAGGGAGAATAACTATGACACGTGAAGCGAACAAACGATTGCTCATTGTAGCCGGGCTAACGCTGCTCATGGCGGCTGGCGTGGTCCTGCCGCTTCACGCCGCGCCATCGCCACGACCGGCGCATCCCCAAGGTGCAGGGGAAGTGACGCTGGAATTCACGACGACGCAACAGACGGTGACAGCGGCACAGAACTTCACCCTGACGGCTACGATCCTCAACAGCAGGCCCATTTCAATAACCAACGTGCACTTGACAATCACACTCCCCACAGATGCAATCTCCCATACAGTCCCGCTGACGTCACACTGGCCCTCGATTGAACCCGCCGAATCGGTGACTCATCTGGTTCCTCTGCACATACTGGACCGAGAGATTTCGAGGACGCTGCGATTTACAGCCACGCTGCAATACAGCGTGACCGAAACTATGGTGATTAGTCGTAGTATTGAAGTCGTTGTGATGATACCCGAGTCGTCCCCCCCTCCGCCCCCCCCTGCTCCCACCCCTCTCCCGTCCTATCCCCCGTCCCCTACCCCCCCCGAGCCCTCCAGCCCAGTCCCCACGTCAGCCGAAACACCGCCTGCAATCATCACTCCTACCGCCAAACCTGAACCGGCAGCCTCCCCCGCTCCAGCCCCCCAGTTTCCCCTCCTACCTCCCGACATCGGTTCGTTCCTGGTTGAGAACCAGCTTTGGGTTGAGGTAGGCTGCCTTCTCATGCTCCTACTGATCCTGATCTTCACCCTTATTCTAATGCTTGCGCGGAGGCGAAGACGGCGACCAGGGCCACCACCCACCCCGCCCCCACCTCCGCTCCCCATCGCCCCGCACCTGGAGAGCGTCGGCACGCCCGGCGGCCCGCGCCGCTTCGACCTGAAGCCGGGCGGTGTCACCATCGGGAGGGCGACGGAAAACGGCCTGGTCATCACCCAGGATTTTCCCGCCTGGGAGACCGTATCCCGCCGCCACGCCCGCATCTACCAGCGGGGAGGGAGTTGGGTCGTCGAAGACCTCGGCTCAATGAACGGTGTCTACGTGAATAGAAAACGCACGGGGCGCAACCTCCTGCGCGATGACTGGCGGCTGAGTATCGGCGAGGTGGAGTTCATCTTCCGCGCCAGCACGGGGGAGGTATAACGATGAAATGCCCAAACTGCGGTTATGAGAATCGCGAAAGTGCTCATTTCTGCCATCGCTGCGGCGCAGCGCTGACGGCGCAAAGTCCGGCTGGGCCGGGTGTCTCGCGACAACGGACCAAACCGCTCGCCCGTTCCGACCAGGTAGAGGCAGGGTCACCCCGCCCCCTGCCCGACACCCGCCCACTCGCAGAGGCCAGCGTCGCCTTTGCCCCCCTGCCGGAAGGCGCACTACTCAACAATGGGCGGTACGTGGTCGTGGAAGTACGCGCCATCAATGAACGACTGAACGGTTACCTGGTAGAGGACAGCACGCCAGTACGCCTGTGCCCCAGTTGCCAGGCGGAGGCGACAGACCCCGAGGAACGATTCTGCTCCTTCTGCGGGGCGGACCTGTCCGGCGTTGAACCGCTGCACCTTCGTTACCTGATTCAGGAAAGCGCCGACGGGCAGGCCTTTGCGATGGAGGCCCAGTTGCTGAGGATGCGCCTGGAGCACCCTGGCTTGCTCCTGCCCTGCGGTGTCTTCGCTGAGGCCCCCTATGGCCTCCCTCGTCACTACCTGATAGAGCCTGAGTTCTCCCCACCGCTGGCGACCACCCTTCCCGTGCCCCAACCACTCCACCAGGTTCTGGGGTGGGGCGTCTCCCTGGCGCAGGCATTGGATTACCTGCACCGCCACCAGGTCACGCTGCATGGGGGCGGGGCAACTCCGTCCCTGCTGAGCCACATCGCGGTGGAGAGGAAGACGGCTCGCTGGGCACACCTGCATACGGCCTACGTCATTCCGCCTGCAGCCCGTTCAAAGGCATCGAAGGGCGGGGCAATCCCGTCTCAGGACGTGCGGGGGCTGGCCGCGGCGCTGTTCTACCTGGCAACAGGGCAACCGCAATACACTCCCCATGTCACGCTGCCGGAACCGGTGGCGGGCCTCTTCGCCCTGGCTCTTGGCTCGCCCCAGGGATTCATTGACGCAGCCACCTTCGGTGCGACACTGGAGACCGCCTTGCAGGAAGTCCGCCGTCCGACCAGCGTGACCCTCGTCGTCGGCCGCCGCACCGATGTGGGGCAAGAACGCTCGTTGAACGAAGACAGCCTGTTGACTCTTGACACCGCCCCGGTATTCCGCTCCATCAGCGCACCGGTGGGGTTGTTCATCGTCGCTGACGGCATGGGGGGACACGAGGCCGGTGACGTGGCCAGCCAATTGACCATTCGCACTATCGCGCAGTTGGCCATCAGCGAAGCGTTGGCGCCGGCGGCCGCTGGCAAGCCGCTGCCCGAAGCCGGGGAATGGCTCACTGCCGCGACCCAGGCTGCTAACCGGACTGTCTACGAGCAGCGCAGAGCCGCCGGCACCGACATGGGCACCACTCTGGTGATGGCGCTTTTCGTAGGCGACACGGCTGCCATCGCCAATGTCGGAGACAGTCGCGCCTACCTGCTCAAACAGGATGGCATCGTCCAGATCAGTACCGACCACTCATTGGTCCAGCGTCTCGTCGCCACAGGCCAGATCACGCCGGAGGAAGCAGCCAGTCACCCCCAGAAAAACGTCATCTACCGCGTCATCGGCGACAAACCCCGGACAGAGCCCGATCTATTCGAGCAGCGGCTGGCCCCAGGCGAGGCCCTGCTCCTCTGCTCCGATGGTCTGAGCGGCATGGTGCCCGACGAGAAGATTTGGCACATCTGGAAGACCTCCACCTCGCCCCAGGACGGTTGCGATAGATTGGTCGAGGCGGCCAACCGGGCCGGGGGGGAGGACAACGTCACTGTGGTAATTGTCCAGGTCAGTCATTGAGCGACTGCGGAAGTTTTCCAAACTTCCGCAGTCTGGAGAAGTCTGGAGGAGGATGAAACTATGAGGAATAATCCGCGATCCCCGTTCATTGGTCATTGGTCATGGGCCATTGTCCATTGCTCCATGGTAGCCCTGATTCTGCTGACGGTGGTTCTCGCCAGCCAGGCCCAAGGAACAGGCCCATTGGTCATCATCCAGGGCACCCCAGATACCACCGCCGCCCCACCGGAAGTGCGCACGTACGTCTCTGTCATTGACAAAAACACGGCCCAGACCATCAATGACCTGGCGTCCAAGAACTTCCAGATCGAAGAGGCGGGGGTGGATATCGGGACACCGGCCATCTCCTACGAACCGGTCGGCCTGGCCATCGTGGTCGTGGTAGACCGGGGGGGCATCTCCGCTCCGAGCGACCCACGCATCAAGGAGGCTACCGACCTGGTGCGTGAGTTGGTGAACCGGCTCAGCGTCACCGGCGCCGCCGATGACGATGTAATCGGGATCGTCGGCGTGGGGGAAGACGGAGCGTTGCAGCCCGAGGAGGACTTCTCTTACAACCCGGTGGACACCAATCTGGTGCTGAATGCGCTGGTGACGATGGAGGGAGAGACCGTGCGTGGCGGCACCCCCCTCTACGAAGGGCTGGACGAGGCGCTGCGCCTGCTCACGGCTCACACCGATGCGACGATCCGCGACGTCCTTTCCCACCGTCGCAAAGTCATCGTCGTTTTCTCGGACGGCGTCGACCCCGACTTCAGCGACACGGCGCGGGAAGAGGACATCATCCGCAAGGCAAACAACGCCGACATCTCCCTCTACACCGTCGGTTTGGCACAGCGCAACCGCGACCTGAGCGCCGGGGAAAACCTGAAGCGCCTGGCCCACCAGACGTACGGCCTTTACCAGTTGCACAACAACGACGAGACACATCAGCAGGTGCTGGACCTGTTCGGGCATCTGATGAGCCAGCGGCAGCAGTACCTGGTCACCTATAGCACCCGCCTGCCGAAAGGAGACTACACGCTGAACATCGGCGTAGACACCCCCATCGGCTCGGCCGAGAGCAGCGTCACCATCTCCTCAATTCTAGAGAAGCCGCGGCTCAGGCTCACCTCCCCGACCGACGGTCAACCGGTCACAGTGCCCATTTCCCACACTGAGACGTCCTGTCTCCTGCTGTCCACCCAGAGGACGGACTTTCATTATCTCTCCACTCCCGTCCATCTCAGCACGGAAGTGGTGCTGGTAGACGACGCGCCCCGCGACCCGGCGGAGGTGCGCTATTTCGCGAACGGCGCTTTCATCGGCGCGAGTACCACACCACCAACTTACGACTTCACCTGGGACGTGAGCACCGTCGTGACGCCGACTGAAGAGATGCGAGTGCAAGAGTTCACACTGACGGGCGAGGCAGACGACGCATACCTGGGCGAACGGATGGAAACTCAGGCGGTGACGATAGAGGTCACCTGGGAACCCACAGAGCAGACGGGCTGCGCACACCTGGTGGAGTGGCTGGGCACGTACTGGTGGCTCCTGGTCGTTCTGGCTGCGCTGGCGGTGGGGTTGTTGGTGCTGCTCATCCTGCTCATCCGGACGCGAGGTGAACTGGCCCGTAAGGTGGTCGCACGTACCACCGGCGTGCTCAAGGGGGTCACCAAACACCTGGGCGCTATGCCACAGCGCGCGCCGGGCAAGTTGGTCATCCTCCAGGGCGCCAATATGGGAAAGGAGTTCCGTCTCGCGACCCAGGTGGTCAAAGTGGGGCGCGACCCCCAGTTCTGCGACTTCGCACTGTACGATGAATACACCTCCAACCCGCATTTCTCTATCCAACTG
>JADHWW010000052.1 GCA_016783285.1 Anaerolineae bacterium | reverse complement strand
CCAGGCGCTGGCGCAGACGTTTGCATAAGGAGGAACATCATGGGATACAAAACTGACTGGTTCAAAGGGATTTTTCCCGCACTGGTGACGCCCTTCACAGCGGACGACAAACTGGACGAGGCGGCCTACCGCGAACTGATCCGCTTCGTGCTGCCCCACGTGAACGGTGTGGTACCCTGCGGCACGACCGGCGAGTTCTCGTACATGACGCTGGAGGAGCGCAAGCGGGCCACCGAGGTTTGCCTGGACGAGGTGAACGGGCGCGTGCCGGTGGTGGCCGGAACCGGCTGCACCTCCACCCGCGAGACGGTAGCGCTGACGAAGTGGAGCCGGGATGCAGGTGTGTCCGGCGCGCTGGTCGTCGCCCCCTATTTCCTCAAGCCCACCTTTAACGAGGTCTACGACCACTTCCGGGCAGTTGACAAAGTGGGGCTGCCGATCATCCTCTACAACATCCCGCAGTGCGCCGGCACGCACTTCAAGTGGTGGACCGCCGAGGGCATGGCTCTCGATTTCGACAACAGCATCGGCATCAAGGATTCCTCCGGCGACCTGCCCTTCATGGAGGCCATGTTCGAGAAGGTGAAGGGGAAGGTGTCCATCTTTGTCGGCCACGACGAGGTGGTGCAACCCGCGCTGGCGGCCGGCGCCGACGGGGCCATCCTGGCCAGCGCCAACCTCATCCCCGACGTGTGGCAGCGGGTCTACCGCGCCACGCTGGAGGGTGATCTGGCGACGGCGCAGGAGTGGCAACAAAAGGTGCAGAAACTTGTGCGCATCGTCGTGCGTTGCAGTTCCACCCAGGCGGTCAAAGAGGGGCTGCGCATGATGGGGCTGCCCATCGGCGACTCGCGCCACCCCGTGATGCCCGGCGGCGGCTTTGGGCGGGAGGACTATGGCGAGTTGCGCCTGCAACTGGAAGCCCTGGGCAAGATCGCCCCGGTCAATGTGCTCTACGATCTGGGCGACAAGCAGGTGGAGACGCAGGTCGCGGCCACGCCGCAGACGCCGCGCACCATCTCTGGCTTTACGCTAAAGGTGGGCGAGGGGTTCGCCGGCCCGCCGTTCCAGGAATTGGCGCACGTGGACCTGCTGTTGGGCCTGAAGGACGGCCCTGTGGGGCGGGCCATCGTCCGCTCAATGGAAGGATGGGGGGAGGAGCGAGGGCTGCGCATCATCAACGAGCGGCCGCGTACGCTGCTGGTGCCGACCATAACCATCCGCACGGCCAAGCAGCGCCGTCTCTTCTACGAGCACGCCGCCGAGGGAGTCAACTTAGGGATCCGGTTGAGCATTGAGGATGGCTTCTTGCCCGAGGGAATCCTGGACGACGTGGTGCTCATCGCCAACGTCTTTGTGCACCCGGCCGCCTCCATCGCCAAGCGGGTCGAGTTCAACAACTACAAGGCCACGCGCCACGCCATCCGCAAGGCACTGGAGGGCCGCCCGACGGTGAAGGAATTGATCAGCGAGAAGGCGGCGGCGCGGCACCCCTTCCGCTACGCGCCGTGAGTTGGGAAATTGGTAGATTGGTAGATTGGTAGATTGGTCGTTCTGAGCAAATAACTGGGTAAAACAAAAAGCCCCTGGCCTCGAAACAGACCAGGGGCTCTTGTCTCTGTGCCTGGCAAAAACCCAAAGGGTCTCGCCGACCCTTCGGGTGTTGTGGTTTTGCGAACCGCCGTGTGCCGCTTGAGATCACATTCCCCAGACCACGATCGGCGTTCCCCGGCCGGTCTCATTATTACTGAGCGCAAATCAGATTTGTGAAATTGATTAATCTAGAAATCACTCGTGGAGGCCGGAGTCGAGGCTTTAGCCGGGCAAAATCGGGCAAATCCGGCTGAAGCCTCGACTCCATTTTCACAAAATCAAAGTGCGTTCAGTATATCATTTGACTTGACACGGCGTAGAAACACCACGCTCTTCAGCCAGGGCAAAGGCGGCGGCTTGGGCCAGCAGTCAGGAGCAGGGTAGTCCAACAATCACCAGCACCAACGCGACCGGGATCAGCGCCAGCGAGGCCACAAAAGGGTACGCCGGGTCGCTGGCATACAGCCAGCCCGCCACGTGGAGCCATTTTACACTCACTTGCGGATTTGGGCAATGGCCCAGCCTGTGGTACAATGATGCAGTAGACAGACGGAGGTGAGAAATGCGCGACGTTTACGATCATAAAGACGAGAATGAGGGCGAAAATGAGCCGGTGCGCTATGCGCTGCCAGAGATCGTGGGGGACGAGTTCGTGGGGCGGCGGGAGGAATTGGCGTTCCTGCACCGCATCATCGGGCGGGCGCCCCGGCGCCTGGCCTACAGCATCGCCATCATCGCCCGCAAGGGGATGGGCAAGACCGCGCTGATGCAGCGTTTCTTCAACCTGATCTTTTTCGACCGTGACTTTGGCGTGGCGCCCATCTACCTCTCGCTGGCCGAGCACCGGCCCGAGAGACGCGAAGACCAGATCATCCCCAAACTGACGATCCGGGAGTTCTGCGAACTCTACGTCAGGACTTACCTGCATCACCTGCTGGCCTACCGCACGGAGGATGCGGAATTGATGCAACGAAAGGATTTGCCGCTCAAGGAGTTGCTGGCTCTGGCCGAGGAGAGGGGACAAACAGATCTGGTGAGGGAGACTGTCAGCATCAACCGCCAACTCGAGAGTGGAAGGTACTTGTTGCCCGACATCCTGACGTGGCCCACGATGCGGGCCTACAGGCTGAAAGAGCCTCACGTGTACATGATAGACGAGTTCCAGGTCACGCACGGCATCTACACCGACGACAGGCAACACGTGACGACAATCAAGGAGAACTTTCAGCCGGTGGCGGAGGCCAAGTGGGCCCCGCTGATCGTCTCCGGCAGCATCGTCAGCCTGGTGACCAAAGTGGTAATGAAGGGCCTACTAGCGCGGCGATTTGCACCCTACTACCTGTACGAACTGGAACCGGACGAGACCCACGAGTTGGTCGCCCATCTCAGCCAAATGTACGACGTGCCCGTGAGCCCCGAAGTGGCCGATGCCATCGTCACCCGCACCGGCGGCCACCCCTTTTACGTGTGGGCCATCATCAACAGTCTCACCGGCCCGCAGGAGTTGACTTCTCTGGCCAGCCTCGACCGGGTGCTCCAGTTCGAGATGGGCCACCGTCACGGGAGGATGCAGGGATACTGGGTGGAGAACTTTCAGGACCATCTGGCGCGGGTCAATTCCGAGGGATTGGGCGAGGCGATCCTGTACTGGATCGCCAGCGAAAAGATCGAAGGGGAGGCCACGCCCTACAAACTGGTACCCCTCCTGCGCGCCAACCGCTTCGACCAGGTCAGCGAGCGGCAGGTGGCGGAAAAGATGCGCGAACTGTACGAGATAGACCTGCTGGAGAAGGGAGTGGGGATACACGGCTACCAGGGATTGAAAGACCCCGTGATGAGCGAGTTCATCCACCGCAACTACTACCGCGACATCCTGCGCTGGAGTGAGCGAAAGATTGAGGACAGTTGGCGGCAGCGGTACTATGAACTGATGGGGCAGACCAACTATTTCAAAGGCCGGGTGGCCGAGGGATACGTGTGGGAACTGATGCGCCATTTCGACGGGCGGGAGGTGGACGGGGAGACGTATTTCGGCGTGGCGGGACAGGTGAGGCTGCCGTCCTTCGCCGAGGTGCGGATGCGGGGTGGGACGGTGCGCGACGGCCGTCCGCTGGAGATTGACGTGCTGGGAGAGAGAGAACAGGTCTGGTTGGTGGAGGTAAAGTACCGGAAGGAGCCGATGGAAGAAGGGGAGGCAGAAGCGTTCGTGGAAAAGGCTGCTCAAGTGGCGGCGGAGTACGGCTACGAGCAGCCGGTGCTGTGGACGGTCTCACGGACAGGGTTCACCACGCCGGCGGAAGCGTTGCTGGCGGAACGAGACGTGTTGCGCTCCGACGTGGCCCAGTTCAACGCGCTGGCGACACTGTTGGAGACGCTGCTGTTGCCGGAGTGAGGAGTGCAGGCGGCAAGAATGGGACGCACGCTGTTGCTGACCGGGCGGCCGGGCGTGGGCAAGACTACCGTCATCAAGGCGGTCGCCGAGGCGCTGGGGGAGTGCGTGGGTGGCTTCTACACCGAGGAAATCCGCGGCCCCGGCGGGCGCAAGGGCTTTCGGATGGTGACACTCGATGGACAGAAGACGGTGATGGCCCACGTGAACCTGCGCGGAGGGGGCCGGCCCCGCGTGAGCCGCTACGGGGTGGACGTGGAAGCAATTGACCGCGTAGGGGTGACCGCGCTGCGCCGGGCCATGACCGACTGTCAAGTCATCATCGTGGACGAAATCGGCAAGATGGAACTCTTCTCAGGTCAGTTCCGCGACGTGGTGCTCCAGGCAGTCAGCGGCCCCAGGCCGGTGGTAGCGACCGTGATGAGCAAGCCCAACCCCTGGGTGGACGCCCTCAAAGTGCTGCCACAGGTCGAGGTGTGGGGAGTGACAATGGGGAATCGGGACGAGATGGCAGAGCGGGTCGTCGAGTGGCTCAAGCGTTGACGCTTTTGCCAAATGGCGGTACAATAAAAGCCAGCCTACAGTACTCTGTTCGACCGATCAAGTTTGAGAGGCAATGAAATGAAGCGCGAAACAGTTGAGGCCCACGGACTAAAGTTCATCGTAGCCATTGAGCCGGACGAGGAGGACGGGGGATACGTCGCCCACTGCCCGACCCTAAGGGGTTGCTGGTCGCAGGGAGAGACAGTGGACGAAGCCCTGACCAACATCACGGATGCTATAGTCGGCTGTCTGGCGGTACCTCGATCTGTTCTACAGAAAGCGGAGGAGGAAGCATTGACGCTTCCTCCAAACAAAAAGTGTGCTCGATAAATGACTCGCGGTAAACAGATAACCCTTGTTCTGACGTTCGTGGCCTTGGGGACGACGCTGATTATGTTGCTGATCACCGGCAACCCGGCGTCCATCTTTGCGCTGCCTACGCTGGTCCCTACCATCTCGTCCCCCACATTGCATCCCGCCACACCTACCGCCACACCTCCCCCCCCCCTCACCCCAACGCCAACGCCTGACCCGACGGCCACTTTCACCCCCAGCCCCACCGAAACGCCCACCCCCACGTTCACCCCGACTCCCTTTTCGCTCGCCGAACCGGTGCTGATCGGCGTGACGCCCACTCTCTCCGACACGACCGCCATCCCCACGCCCGTGTCGGTAGCAGAGATGGCTCCCGGCGCCATCAACATCGTCGTCCTGGGCAGCGACCGTCGCCCCGATTGGGACGACTGGCATACCGACGTCATCCAGATCGTCTCCATCCAGCCGCTGATGCCAGCCGTGACTGTGCTCTCCATCCCGCGTGACCTCTACGTCTACATCCCCGACTTTTGGATGAGCCGCGTCAACTTTGCCGATATGTACGGCGAACTGTACGAATACGAAGGTGGGGGGCCGGTGCTGCTCCAGCAGACGCTGCTCTACAACCTGGGCATCCCGATAGACCACTACGTGCGCACTGACTTTGATGGCCTAATCGGCATCGTGGACGCGATGGGCGGCGTGGAAATCCCGGTGCACTGTAGCCTGCAAGACTACTGGCCCTATCCCAACGAGGCGGGCGAGTACATCACGAAAACACTGGAGCCAGGGGTGCATTACATGGACGGCGAAACGGCGCTGTGGTACGCTCGCTCGCGCTTGGGGCCGCGGGGCGGCGGCGTCTTTGCGCGCGAGCGACGCCAACAGCAGGTGCTGCAAGCGATCTGGCGCCAGGCGCGCAACCTCGACCTTCTACCCCGCCTCCCCGAACTGTGGGAGCAATTCCGGAGTATGGTCGTCACCGACCTCGAGTTTGGCGACGTGCTAATGCTGGCCGAGGTGGCCTTCCGGCTCGACGAGCAGAACGTGCGCTTCCGCAACATCGGCTACCAACACGTCATCCCCTGGACAACCCCCAAGGGAGGCTCGGTCTTTTTGCCCAACTGGGAGGAGATTGAGCCGGTGGTGAGCGAGGCGCTGGGGCCGGTGCCGGAGGGCCGGCTGTGGCGGACGCTTCAGACAGTGGAGGTGTGGAACGGGACGCCCAACGCAGACTGGGACCAACTGGCCACCGACCGGCTCTTTCGCCAGGGCTTTATCGCCGTCATCGGCCAGCCCGACCGGAGGGATTACCTCCAGACACAATTGATTGACTTTACATCCACGACCAAGGGGAGCGCCATACCTTATCTACAGTGGATGTTCAACGTCTCGGCCAGCAACGTCATATCTGCGCCCGATCCCAACAGCGCAGTGCAGTACCGCCTCATCGTCGGCGCCGACTACCAGACCTGCCGCAGCCCCTAGAGAGTAAAAGAGCAAGGTAATAGGAGGTAGACGCATGAGTAAACAGCGCATCTTGGTCGTAGACGATCACGAACCCCTTCTGGCCGGCGTTCACGATATCTTGGAGACGGAGGGCTACACCGTCTCCACCGCCACCGACGGGATAAAGGGACTTGAGGCAATGGAAGAGATGTGCCCTGACCTGATCGTGGCGGACATCATGATGCCCAGAATGGATGGGTTTGCCTTCTGTGAAGCAGTCCGCTCCCGGCCAGAGTGGGTGCCTATCCCCTTCATCTTCCTGACCGCCAAGGCGAACCAAGAGGACATATTGAGAGGGAAGCACCTGGGAGTCGAGGACTATATCACCAAGCCCTTTGATCCCCAGGAACTGCTGATCGCGGTCCACGCACGGCTTGAGCGGGCCCGGGCTGTTCGGCAGGTCACGGAAACGGAGATTGACCAACTCAAGCAGCAGATCATCACCACCTTGAGCCACGAAATGCGCACCCCCCTCACTTACGTCCGTGGCTACACCGAACTGGCACTGGACGATATCTCATCTCTCCCTCCCGACGCTCTCCAGGATTTTTTGTTGGGGATCAGACGGGGCGCCGACCGGCTGACTCGGCTGGTGGAGGACTTTTTATTCCTGATCCGGATAGACACCGGCCAGGCGGAGCAAGAGTTCAATCGTCTGGCCTGTGTGCACCACAACCTGGATGCAATCCTGGAGCAGACAGTCCAGCAGCACGAGGAGCAGGCGACGGCCTGCGGCGTGACGTTGAAGACAATAGTGGAGCCCAACCTACCCCCGGTGCGGCTGTACGAGCCCTTCTTCGTGGACACTCTAAAACGGCTGGTGGACAACGGCATAAAGTTCTCCCGGGGCGAGGGGAAGCAGGTAACGGTGAGCGCCCAGGCCGTGTATGACTGGGTGGAAATAGCCGTGGCAGACCACGGAGTGGGCATCTCTCCCGAAGACATACCTCACCTCTTTGAGCGATTCCGGCAGATTGATAGGGAAAAGATGGAGCAACAGGGAGTCGGCCTGGGGCTGGCCATCACCCGGGAGTTGGTCCTTCTGCACGGCGGTGAAATCACAGTGGAAAGCGAACTTGACGTAGGCAGTACCGTCACCATTCGGCTGCCGGCGGCTGAAGAGAGATCAATGTCATTAAATTAAGACTTCGGAAGTCTGCCGTCGGAGATTTTGAAGGCAAAATCAGCCTGAAATTGCATCAAAAGCCGTTGGGTAGAGCACCTCAGAGACTTCCGAAGTCTGGCCTATCCTTAACTTGATGACATTAGAAGAGAGATAAGATGTAAAAATGTACCCTGAAAGCGAAATCCTCTTTCCCTCCCGTTGTATCCCGCAACTGCGTGACCTGCGCGGCTCCGAGTGGGCCGAGTTGGTTGACCACATCACCGCACTCCCCGACGGCCACGAGGACGTGTTGGGCTTTTCGTTGATGATAATCAAAATGGCGAGTTGCCTCACCTGCGACCTGGACAGTTACCGCGCCTCGTTGGGCTGCTGCACGTGCGCCCGACGCACCGTCGGCGGCTTCAAGGGCTCCGACAAGGAAGCACTCCGCCTGTTCGAGCAAGCCCGCGAGGAGGTGCGGGACTACCTGGCCTCCGACGAACTCACCGAGCCCATAGCCGCGCTGCTCGAGCAACCGGCCTGATGCGAGTAAGGGCGGGGTATAATCGCGGCGCAATGCGTAAACTGACTCTCATCTTGGCCTGTTTTCCGCACTTTTCCGGTTGGAATGGAAGCCGAAACTTGTTTCGGTGGCTCTGGCGCAAGTGCCAGTTGTGCAGATACGGTTCGTGCTTGCCAAAGACGCCAACAAGTTGGCGCATCCATTGTCACCGCAGGGTGCGAAATGTAGGCTTGGCCGTCCTGATGTTGCTGACTTTAACCGCCTGCCATGCATCCCTCTCCAATTGGATGTTCGACTGCACGGGAGAGGAGGATTGGCCGCGCCAGGTGCGCGGAATGGCCCAACTGGCAGCCAACCTCCTCCACCCCCAGCCGCGTACGGCTCCCGACGTGCCAATGGCCCACGCTGGTCTCAACCCCTTCGGCATCAACGTCTTCTTGGAACAGGAGGTGGAGGAGTGGAAGCGTGAAAAGTCGTTACAGATGGTCGCCGACGCTGGCTTCCACTGGATTCGCCAGGGGTTCACCTGGGAAGATATTGAGATTCACGGCCAGGGAGATTTCGTGGATCGGCGGAACGACCCGGCCGGAATTGATGCCTGGGCCAAGTACGACCACATTGTGAGCCTGGCCGACCAGTACGACCTGGAGATCATCGCCCGCTTGAGCAATCCGCCCGCCTGGACCCGCGCGCTGACCAACACTATCGGAACCCACGCCCCCCCCGACGACCTGGCCGACTGGGGCGACTACGTCTATGCCGTCGTCTCGCGTTACCGGGGGCGGGTGCGCTACTACCAACTGTGGAACGAGCCCAACATCTATCCCGAATGGGGCGAGCAGCCGGTGGACCCGGAGGGCTACACCCGCCTCCTGTGCGAGGGATACCGCCGCGCCAAGGAGGCCGACCCCGACGCGGTCATCATCGGCGGCGCGTTGGCTCCCACCGTCTCGCTCCATCTTGGCCCTGGGCCGGGGACAGGCTTGAACGACTTTGTCTTCCTCCAGCGCATGTACGATGCCGGCGCCGCCGACTGCTTCGATATCCTCTCTGTCAACGACTACATGCTCTGGTCTGGCCCCACCGACCACCGTATGCGGCCGCTCAACATCAACTTTGCCCGCCCGGTCTACATCCGCGACATCATGGTCGCCAACGGCGACGCGGCCAAGTCCGTGTGGATCAGCGAGATGAACTCTAACGCCGTGCCCAACGATCCGAACATCCAGGATTGGATACGCTTCGGGCAAGTGACGCCGGAGCAGCAGGCACGCTACGCGGTGTTGGCCTACCAGCGGGCGATGGAGGAATGGCCCTGGATGGGCGTGGTCAACTTTTGGTTCTTTAAGCGTGCTGACGATACCGAGCGGAATCAGTCGTGGTACTATTTCCGCATGGTCGAGCCGGACTTTAGTCCCCTGCCGGTCTACGAGGCCATGCGAGAGTACACGGCCAGCCTCACGCCGACCCTCTACCCCGGCGCCCACCAGGAGGACCACTGGGCGCTGGAGTACACTTCGACCCCGCTCAGTGCAGGCGCAGGAAATTGGGAGACGATACGCGACACGGCAGCGACGTTGGGGGCCTACCGGCGGACGACCACGCCTGGCGCCACACTGCGCTTCACGTTCGAGGGCGCTTCTCTGACACTGGCGCCCGGCCCAGGCGCAGGCGAGGTCGAGGTGAGCGTGGATGGCAACGCGCCCCGGCGCGTCTCGCTCGACGAGCGGCCGGTGCGGCTGGTACGAGATTGGTGGCAGAAGCGCCACGAGGTCACGCTGACCGCCGTCGCAGGGGAGGTCAGCATAGATGGCCTCATCGTCCAACGCCCGTGGTCTCCTTCCCACTGGCTCGTTGGCTTGCTCGTCTTGCTCGTAGTGACGACTTTAGTCGTCCTGCGCCGGCGATGAAGACAGCAAAACAGCCCGCTTCCCGTTTCCTGCTTCTCGCCATCCTGCTCCTCGCGGCGGTCCTGCGCTTTTACCGCCTCGACGCCCAGTCCTTCTGGAACGACGAGGGCAACTCGGCCCGCATCGCCGAGCGGCCGCTCGACCTGATCCTGGAAGGAGCCGCGGGCGACATCCACCCGCCCGGCTATTACCTGCTGCTCCACTACTGGCGAGCGCTGTTCGGCCAGAGCGAGTTCGCGCTGCGCTCCCTTTCCGTCGTGGCCGGACTGGTGCTCATCATCTTTACCTACTTACTGGGCCGGCGCCTCTTCGGCGCGGTCACCGGCCTGATGGCAGCCTTCCTGGCGGCCATCTCTCCCTTTGCCATCTACTACTCGCAGGAGGCGCGCATGTATGCCCTCCTGGCCGCCCTCTCCGTCGCCTCCACCTTCTTCGCCATCCGCACCCTGCAATCTGCAAATCTCCATTCTCCATTCTCCATTCTCCATTCCTTCGCTGCCTACATCCTCACCACCGCCGCTGGCCTCTACACCCACTACGCCTTCCCCTTCATCCTGCTCGTCAACAACATCATCTTTGGCCTGTGGTGGCTGATCGTGGCGCGCCGGTCAGAGCATTGCTGGCGCTGGCTGCTGCTGTGGGCCGGGGCACAGGTGGCTATCGTCGTCCTCTACCTGCCGTGGCTGCCCATCGCGCTGGGCAGCGTCACCGGCTGGTCGGCCGCCGGGGGAGAGTACGAACTGGGGCGTGCGCTCCTGGACGTGTTGCGCGTGCTCAGTGCCGGCATCACATTGCCGATTGAGGAAGCCACGGGGTTGCTCGTTGGCGCCGGGGTTCTGCTGCTCGCGGGATTATGGCCGTCGCCGCTCCGGCCTGAAGAGCCGGAACTGGATGACTCTTCCCAGCGCCGCCTCTTCAGGGCGGCGCGGCCTCAGGGCTGGTTTGGCGTGACCAGCGTCGCCCTCTACCTGCTGCTCCCCATCGCCCTCATCTTTTGCTTTGGTCTCTACAAACCGGCCTGGCTCAAGTTCCTCGTCGTCGCCCTCCCTCCCTTCCACCTCCTCGTCGCCCACGGCATCGAAAACCTGGCCCAACTCTCCATCCTCCATCCTCCATTCTCCATTCTCCATTCTTCATCCTCCATCCGCCTCCTCGCCATCGCTTTTCTTGTCATCACCACCATCCCCTCCCTCCACAACCTCTACTTTGACCCCGCCTACGCCCGCGACGACTACCGCCAGATCGGGGCTGACATCACCGCCGCCCTGCGCCCCGGTGACGCCGTCATCCTCAACGCTCCCAACCAATGGGAGGTCTTCACCTACTACTACCCCGACCGGGACGTCTACCCGGCCCCCTACAGGCCCGACCCGGCCGAGGTCGAAGCGTTCCTGGCCCCACTTTTCGGACAGTACCGACGGCTGTTCGTGCTCTACTGGGGCGACGCCGAATCTGACCCCCGGCGATTCATTGAGACGTATTTGGCGGCCCACGCTTACAAGGCCGGCGACCGCTGGTATGGCCGCGTGCGCCTGGCGACTTACGGCGTGGCTCCGTTGCCGGAGCAGCCCACCGTCCCGCTGGACGCCCGCTTCGGTGAAAGCATCCGCCTGCACGGCTACGCGCTGGACGATACCGCCCTCAGCCCCAGCGACATCCTGCCCGTGACATTGTTCTGGGAAACCCAGGCCCCCGTCGTCGAACGGTACAAGGTCACCGTCCAGTTGCTCGACGGCGCGGGGCAACTCGTCGCCCAGGTTGACACGGAGCCCGGCGATGGCCTGGCGCCGACCACCACCTGGCAGCCGGCCCAAATCCTGACCGACCGCTACGGCATTCCCCTCCCGCCCGACCTGCCGCCTGGCCGCTACACCCTCATCGTTGGCCTATACCACATCGCCAGCGGTGAGCGATTGCCCGTAACCACCGGTGGCGATCACGTCGTTCTATGCGATGTCGAGGTCGTGCCCGCGCGATAGCCGTTCACGCTTGCCCTGTCTCTCCATTCGTGGTACACTCATCTGGTCACGTTTTACGTTCAACATATCATCTTGATGCGGAGGAATAACACAGTGGAACAAACTTATGACGTCACAATCATCGGCGCGGGGCCGGGCGGCTACGTGGCCGCCATCCGCGCCGCCCAACTGGGGCTAAAGGTCGCCCTGGTCGAGAAGGAGCACCTGGGGGGTGTGTGCCTCAACTGGGGCTGCGTCCCGACGAAAGCCCTTCTGCGCAACGCCGAGGTCGTCTCCCTGTTGAGGCGAGGCAAAGAGTTCGGCTTCACCGTCACGGGGTTCGAGGCCGACTACGGCGCGGCGGTGGCCCGCAGCCGCAAGGTGTCCGGGCGGCTGGTCAAGGGCGTCGGCATGCTGATGCGCAAAAACGGCGTCGAGGTAGTCGAGGGATGCGCGGCGCTGAAATCACCTGACACGGTCGAGGTAACGCTGAATCCTTCGGCTTCCCTTCGGCTTCGCTCAGGGCAAGCGCTCAGGACAGGCGCGGGCGGTACGCGCACGCTGCAAACGCGCAACGTCATCGTCGCCACCGGCGGGCGAGCGCGCACCATCCCCGGTATCACCCCCGACGGCGAGCGCGTGTTGACCTCCCGCGAGGCCATCGTCCTCCGCGAGTTGCCCGCTTCGGTCATCATCGTCGGGGCCGGGCCGATTGGGATGGAGTTCGCCCACATCTGGCGCACATACGGCGCCGAGGTAGCCGTCGTCGAGATGCTGCCGCGCGCGCTGCCGTTGGAGGACGAGGAGGTTAGCGCAGAGGTGGAGCGGGCCTTCAAGCGGCGCAAGGTGCATCTGCTGACCTCTACGCGCGTGCAGGGAGTGGAGACGACTGACGACGGCGTGCGAGTGAGCGTGGCGGACGAGAAAGGCGAAAAAGTGCTGGAAGCCGAACGGGTGCTCATCGCCATCGGCGTGCGGCCCAACAGCGAAAACTTGGGCCTGGAGGAAATCGGCGTGCGGGTGGAGCGGGGAACCATCGTCGTGGACGAATACTTGCGCACTGACGTGCCCGGCGTCTACGCCATCGGCGACGTGACCGGGAAACTGCCGCTGGCCCACGTCGCCTCGGCCCAGGGCATCGTCGCGGTCGAGACCATCGCCGGGGTGGAGACGCGCCCGCTGGACTATGACGCTATGCCGCGCTGCACCTACTGTCAGCCGCAGGTAGCCAGTTTCGGCCTCACCGCAGCGCAGGCGGTCGAGCGTGGCTACGAGGTCAAAGTGGGCAAGTTCCCCTTCCGCCCCAGCGGCAAGGCTCTGGCGCTGGGCGACCGCGATGGCTTTGTCAAGATCGTGGCCGACGAGACCAGCGGCGAGATACTGGGCGCCCAGTTGGTCGGCCCGGAGGTGACAGAGTTACTACCGGAACTGGTGCTGGCCCGCAACTGCGAACTAACGCCGGATGAGATCGCCCGCAGCGTGCACGCTCATCCCACGTTGAGCGAGGTGCTGATGGAGGCCGCGCACGGGGTGTTTGGGAAGGCGATTCACTTATGACCCCTCTTCGGGATTACCACATCCATACCAACTTTTCCTGCGATAGCGACGCGGAGATGGCGGCAGCCTGCGAGGCGGCCATCGGACGCGGCCTGAGCGAGATCGCCTTCACCGACCACCTCGACTTTGGCCCGGACGACGCACACGGCTACTTCCGCCCGGTCGAGTACCTGGCCGAAATCGAGCGTTGTCGGGCCATCTACGGTGACCGGCTGACCATCCGCGCGGGGGTGGAGGTGGGCGAGCCGCACCTCTTTCCCCGCCAGACGGCGGCCGTGCTGGCCCTGGGCGACTTTGACTTTGTCCTGGGCTCGGCCCACTACGCCGACGGGATGCAGGCGGCCTGGAAAGCGCCCTTCTTTGAGCAGCCGCTGCGCCAGGCCTACGAGGCTTACTTCCGGCAGGTGGTGCGCCTGGCTGCGGAAGGGGACTTTGACGTACTAGGCCACCTGGACCTGGTCAAGCGGGATGCGCGCAAGTTTGGCAAGGCCTACGACGGGCCAGGGCCTTATGCGGAGATGATCCGCACCGCGCTGCGCTCTCTCGTCGTCCGGGGCAAGGGGATCGAGATCAACACCTCGCCACTGTGCCGGGGACAAGCGGAACCCTGCCCGTCGCTGGAGATACTACGCTGGTATCGTGAACTGGGCGGCGAGATTCTCACCTTTGGCTCCGACGCCCACCGGCCGGAGGACGTTGGCGCGGATTTTGACGTGGCGCTAGAGATGGCGCGGGCGGTGGGGTTCACACATCTGGCGCGGTTTGAGCGGCGGCGGGTTTCGTGGTGGAAGATATGATCGCGCGGCGTGTCAAGTCAAATGATAATGAGACCGAAAGGGGTTCGTACACAACATCCAATCGGAGGTGAAGACCCCGGAAGACAATCATCCCACGCCTGCCCAGAAGTCATCTGTCAGAGCGCACACTACTCAGTCATTCGGTGCACGGCTGAAACACTCTGCTTTCTTCCGTACCCGGCGCCGCACTGTTATCACCTTGCTGCTTGGCGTTCCTCTCGTACTGTGCTCAAGTTCCTGGCTCTTTGGCTTCGTCGCCTTCGCCGACGCTGCCAGTCTGGTGGAGTTGAAAGGGCTGGTGCAGACGCAGCACGAGGATGAAACCCAATAGCCAGATTTGGTTCGTGGACGGCGAAGCGCGCGCGGCGACGACGGTGGTTGAGCCAGTCCGTTTCGACCTGAGCGTGGCGGTCAGTTTCCAGTATCTTCTCAATAACGTGGGGTATCGCTGTCTTAA
>JADHWW010000051.1 GCA_016783285.1 Anaerolineae bacterium | reverse complement strand
CGGCCACCCAGGAACCGTCCCCTGGTCCCAGAATGTCGTCACCCGCCTCGCTGATCCAACCCTCTGACCTGGTCTACCTGGGCGCGTTCCGCCTGCCGGCCGCGCGGGGGACGCCTGATAACGTCGGCTGGGAGTGGAGCAATTGGGCTTCGGCCATGACCTACTACCCGGACGGAGACCCCGATGGGCCGGACGATGGCTACCCCGGTTCCATCTTTGGCGTCGGGCACGACCAGACGCAATACGTCTCCGAGGTCGGCATCCCCGTCCCGATCAACTCTCTGGGCAAGAATTTGGACGATCTGAATACGGCAGAGACCTTGCAAGAGTTCCAGGACATCCGGGGGGATTTGTTCGGCGACATGGAGATGCCTCGCGTGGGCCTGGAATACCTGCTGCCCCAGGGCGAGCAGACGACGGGCAAGCTCTACTTTTGCTGGGCGCCGCACCTGGACGAGGGCGCAACCAATCCTTCCCACGGCTGGTGCGAGATGGACCTATCGAACCCGCAACCGGCCGGCCCGTGGCGCATCGGCGATTATTGGAACTATGTCACGACGGACTACATCTTCGCCATTCCACGAGCCTGGGCGGACGCCAACACGCCCGGAATGTACCTGGCTACAGGCCGGTTCAGAGATGGTGGCCAGGGAGGAAAAGGCCCGTCCCTGTTTGCCTACGGCCCGTGGAACGAGGGCAATCCGCCGGCGCCGAGCGCCACCCTCTCCGCCACTTCCCTGCTCCTGTATGGCGATGCTTACGAAGAGAATTCGCCCGCAATGAACAACTATCAAGATTCCGACGAGTGGAACGGCGGGGCATGGCTCACCGCGGGCGATAAATCCGCCGTCATCCTCGTCGGCACCAAGGGGCAGGGAGAGTGCTGGTACGGCTGTTCGGACGGAACCGTGTGGCCGGACGAGCCTCCTTTCCCCCCTGAGTGTCCCGAGAGGGGCTGGTGGTCCACCGGCTTTGTGGGACAGATTCTCTTCTACAACCCCGCCGACCTGGCTGCCGTAGCCCGGGGGGAGATGGAATCTTCCGAGCCGCAGCCCTACGCCACATTGGGGATTGACGAATACCTGTACCACGTCGAATCCGGCCAGCAAAAGCACCACGTCGGCGCGATGGCTTTCGACCGTGAGCGAGGGCTGTTGTACGTCTTCGAGCCGCTGGCCGACGAGGACAAGTCTCTGGTGCACGGCTGGAGAGTAGAAGGATAGGAATTCTCACTGGTTTCGACAGACTCAGCCGAACGTTCGCGGCGGCGCTGGCTGTCACATACTTGGGAGGTATGATATGAAACGCTCAACTTATCCGCATCGCAGTGTGACGCACCGGCGGCCTGAAGCGCCGGTGCCGGGGAAACGCGCCAGCACTACCTGTTTACACCGGTGTGGCTCCCTCTGCGTCCTGCTCGTTCTTCTCCTGGCAGCAGGCCGCCCTGCCTCTGCCCAGGCCACCCGCATCATCTTCCTGCACCACTCGTGCGGCCAGAACCTCATAGAGCAGGGTGGCGTGAGGGAAGGGCTCACAGCCCTGGGCTATGAGTTCTACGACCACGGCTACAACGGCGACGGGCTGCGGTTGGCCGACGGGTCGTACACCGGCACCAACTTCGACGTGCCAGGTGACAACACCGACCCCGACGGCTTTGCCGCCATCTTTGCCCAGTCTTTGCACGACCCGCCGGACAATACCTTTAGTTACCTGATGCAGTACGACGTCATCGCCTTCAAGTCCTGCTTCCCGGTCAGCAACGTCGCCGATGACTACCAGTTGAACGAGTACAAGTCCTATTATCTCTCCATCCGCGACCGGATGGATCAGTACCCGGACAAGATCTTTGTCATTGTCACCCAGCCGCCACAGGTGCCCGCTAACAGCGATCCCCAGGAGGGAGCGCGGGCGCGCGCCTTCGCCAACTGGCTGCAGTCAGACGAGTACCTGGCTGGCCACCCCAACGTCTTCGTCTTCGACTTCTTCGGTTACCTGGCGGACGATGGCAACTTCCTCCGGCCCGACTACCGGTTTGACGAGTACGACGCACACCCCAACGAACGGGCCAACCGCGACGTCGGCCCGCTTTTCGTGGAGTTCATTGACCAGGCTGTCTGTGGTACCCACGTCGGAGAGCCGCTCCCCACGATCCCTCCGCCACCGCCGGAACTCCCTACCCGCTCTCCTTCTTCCGTCGCGCCGCCGCCTACGGCGAGTCTGATTGATGACTTCGAGTCTACTACCGATCACTGGGAGACCGGCACCGACGGGATGGGCTCCACCGTTGAATGTGGGTCGGACACCGGAATGGCTCACAGCGGCGTCACTTCCCTGCGCATCCACTACAGCATCGCGCCCGATGGGTGGGTGGATTGCGGGCGATCTTTCGAGTCGCCCCAGGACTGGAGCGGCGGCGCGGGGATATCCCTGTTCCTCCGCTCTGACGGGACGCCCCAATGGGTCACGCTGATGCTGTTTTCCGGCGACACCGACGAGCCGACACCCTTCGAGGTGGATTTCGAGATCACGTCGGAGAACGCCCTGGGATGGGGACAGATCGGTTTCCCGTGGGAGAGTTTCACGCGGGCGGAGTGGGCCGACGATGGCGGCCTGTCCGAACTGGACTCGACGCGGGTGACGGGCTACGGGTTCAGTCTGGGCGCGGACGAGACCAGCAGTGAAGGCACTCTCTGGGTAGACGATCCACACATCTCTCCCGGCGCGGCGCCGCCACTGTCTATTCCTGTCGCGACGCCAACGTCTGTGCCCGCTGCCCCAGTTGAGGAGCCAGGTGAAGAGCCGGTTGAGGGGCCAGGTGAGGAAGAGGAGCCCGAAGGCGGACTCTGTCCCTTCTCCGCAGTCGCATTGCCGTTGGGAGGGCTGGGCGTTCTGCTGGCAAGCCGCCGGCGGAGGTAGGGTCGCCGTTGCTCGTGTGCCGATTGCCTGCCTGCTCTCGACATCCCGGACATACACTAGACAGGTGGTATATCCCCCATCCTCGACAGCGTGGATTTTGCTCCCCAGGGCTGTTGTGCTATACTGTATTGGCAGATTGGCAGACTGTGGGACGAGTAGAAGAAAGGAGACAGGATATGCTCAAGGGCAAAGGTATGTTTATCTGGCAGGTTCATCGTTGTGATGGGGGCAATGCCCAGCAGATAGTCGCCTACGCGCGCGCGGCGGGGATCACGCATGTCCAGGTTAAGGTCGCCGATGGTCCGCAGAGCTTTCCCATCGACTCGCAGTATGAAGGGCCGACCGTCGCCGCCATCCGGGCGCTTCAGCAGGCGGGCCTCACCGTCTGGGGCTGGCAGTTCGTCTACGGCCGCGATCGGCACAACCCGGACGTGCGCATGGCGGTTGCAGAGGCGGACATTGCGGCCGATCGCGTGCAGGCGCTGGGGCTGACCGGCTTTGCGGTGGACCTGGAGGAGACGGGCAATCCGGTGTGGACCTGGCACGGCGACGAGGTGGACTGCCGCAACTACATGACCCGGTTGCGGGAACGGTTGGGCCCGGACTTCCCCATCGCTGCCTGTTCGCACCGCTTCCCCCGCACCTACCAATGGACAGAGGAGTGGCAGAGGTTGTGGAACGAGTTCATGCCCCGCTGCAACTACGCCATGCCGCAGGTGTACTGGCTTCAGGCGCACAACGCTGCCGAGCAGTTGCAGACTTCCTACGATCAGTACCGCCAACTATGGCCCCACCTGACCTACGTGCCGGTTGGGGCAGCCTACTTCGAGGGTTGGGCCAACTGGACGGCGACGCCAGATGAGGTCCGCCAGTTCCTGCAAAAGGCGCGTGAGTTAAACCTGCCCGCCGCCAGCTTCTGGAGTTGGCAGCACGCCCGGAATGACCCTGACAACCCCGACTACCCAGGCACCGAACTATGGGACGCCATCGCCACCTTCGACTGGTCGATGGAGCCAGTGGAGCCGGTGGTCAGGCTGATGTACGTCACCGCGCGGCTGGGGCTGAATCTCCGCGACGGCCCGTTCCCCGGCGACGACCACTGGGTGGCTGGCATCCTCATCCCCTACGGTTCGTCGCTCACCGCCATCGGCCATCCGACGACACCATCAGACGCACAGGGTTACCGCTACCAGCAGGTCCGCGCCGCTGACGGACGCGAGGGCTGGGTCGTCTACAGCGCTGGCAACGAGGTCTACCTGAGCGATGCCGAGCCCCCCCCTCCGCCCTCGCTCCTGATTGGCCTGCACGACGAGCCCGGTGGGCACTGGATGCGCAACCAGGGCATGCGGGGCGTCTGCCTGGTGCCCCGGGCTGTCCAGACACAGCCTACCACCATCAACTGTCTGAACCTAGCGCAGGCGGGGATCAAGGTGCTCGTCAGGCTCAACTGGGGCTGGGCCGACGGCACGGGCACCGTTCCTCCGCCGGAGCACGAGGACGCCTGGGTGGACGCGATAACCGCCACCATCGCCGCCAGCCGCGACAAGGGGGTGTGGGGCTGGATCATCGGCAACGAAGTCAACAACCCGGTGGAGTGGCCCGGTGGATATCCGAACCCCACCTACATGGTGTCCCCGGCCTACTACGTCAGGCTGTACAACCGCATCTGGAGGGGGGGGCAGGTGAGCGACCTGATCGCGCCCGTCCCCCTAGATCCATACAACGTCGTGGCGCAGCAGTTCGGGCAGCCAGCAGACCCGCGCGACTGGGCCCAATACATCTACGCGCACATCGCCGGGGCTGACTTCCTGGCGCTCCACACCAAGACCCAGGGCAATGACCCGGCTGAGTGCTGGTCGGACGCCACGTTCACCGACTGGCCGCTCATCGGCCGGTTCCTACACCTGCGCACGATCGAGGATCAATTGGGCTGGGTGTCCGCCCGCCTGCGGGGTAAAAGAGTCTACGTCACCGAGGTCAACCCACAGCGCCGCGACGCCGGCTCGTTGGGATGGGAGCCGGGGAACGCCGAGTGGGTGCGCCAGGCGTGCGCCTACCTGCGCACGCAGCCGCTGGCCGGGGCGGCCTTCTACCGCTACCAGCGTGCGGGTGACCAAGCGCCCTTTGGCCTCGACAACAAGCCGGTCATCCTGGCGGCCATCAAAGAGGAGGCATAGCCTGGCTGGACTCTACATCCAGACAGATGACGACCGCTGGTGAATCTGGAACGAGGAGGGGATATAGGAGGTTCACTTCCGGGCAGCGCTGGTGCACGGCTATCGCTGGCGAGGTTGACCGGGTTCGTACCTCCTGGCAGCCAGCAGGCGTAGCCGGAAGTCGTCCAGACCCCGGTTTCTGCCGGAAACCGGGGGTCTCACCTTGTCCCCCCGTCCCCGCGTGGTATAATCTCACCTGTTATGACCGATCATCCGACACGCCCCGGCGGCCGCCGGCCCGGTGAACTTCGCCCAGTCAGTTTCAGCCTGAACTACGTCGAGTACGCCGAGGGCTCGGTGCTGATCGAAGTGGGCCGCACCCGCGTGCTCTGCAACGTCAGTGTGGAGGACGGCGTGCCCCGCTGGATGGAGAACCAGGGCGCTGGCTGGCTGACCGCCGAATATGCTCTTCTCCCGCGCTCTACCCACAGCCGCACTCCCCGCGAGGTCCGCAGCCTGGGCGGCCGGACCCAGGAGATTCGCCGCCTCATCGGGCGCTCCCTGCGCGCCGCCGTGGATCTCGACTTGCTAGGCGGGCGCACGCTGATTGTAGACTGTGACGTGCTCCAGGCTGACGGGGGCACCCGCACAACCGCCATCACCGGCGGCTACGTTGCCGTTGCTCTGGCGCTGCGCCGCCTGGCCGAACAGGGCCTGGTGCCGCCAGGTGCGCTGAAACCACCGGTTGCAGCGGTCAGCGTCGGCGTCGTGAACGGCCAGGTACGGCTCGACCTGTGCTATACCGAGGATCACGATGCCGAGGTGGATCTTAACGTCGTGATGACGGTTGACGGTCGCCTGGTTGAGGTGCAAGGCACGGCCGAAGGCGCGCCCTTTTCGAGAGAGACCCTCAATCGTTTGCTGGATTTGGCCGCAGAGGGCATTGCCCGTCTCATTGAGCGGCAACACGAGGCCCTGGGGTGAATGATTCTGACTTCACACCCGGACAGCGTCGTACTGTCATTTTGATGGTCATAGCGGTCATCGGCGTCTTCGCCCTGCTTGCTGGTATCGTCGTCACCTCTTTCCAGAGTTGGGAGAGCCCACTGCCTGCCGCGACTCTGCCATTCGTGTCCTGGCTCCCCACGCCTCTTCCAACCCCATCGCCCATCCCCTCTCCGACGCTCGAAGAGGGTTTGTGGCCTCAGGTACAGGCCGCCCGCCTTTTCGATCAGATCGCCCATCAGGTGGAGATTTTACGTGGCCTCTACCCCCGTGCCGAGGTGCCGCTCAGTTTCCTCGACGAGCGCGAGATGACCATGCTCCTTCGCCAGCTCTACGCCAAACGCGATCCGGAGGCCGAACTGTTTCCACATATTGCCCTGGGGCTGTTGCCCGATGTGCCCATCTCCATCTGTGCTCACCAGGTAGCGGGCGTTTATGTGCCTGAACAGGAGCAACTCTACGTTGCTACCGGTCAGCAGGAGAGCAGTGTTGACGATCAGGCGCTACTGGCGCACGCCTACACTCACGTTTTACAGGATCAGCACTTCGACCTGGGGGCAATGGACGCTCGCGCCATGACTACCGATGCCACGTTGGCCGTTCGGGCGCTGGTGGAGGGAGACGCGACCCTACTGACGGCGCTATATCGCTACGAGAACCTGGCGGCGGCTGACTGGGGGCGTCTGGCGGAACTGATCTTGCAGGCGGAGCAACCCGGTTATGGAGAGGAACTGGATCGCGTCGAGGCCTGGGCACGATTGCAACGCTTCCCGTACCGGGAGGGCCGCCAGTTCACCACTGCCCTCTTCCAGGCCGATGGGTGGGAAGCCATCAACCACGCCTACACCGACCCGCCCCGCTCGACAGAGCAGGTGCTTCACCTGGAGCGCTACCTGGAGGAGCGGGACGCGCCTGCTAGCGTCGTTGTGCCCGACCTTAGCGTCGTACTCGGCGAGGGCTGGACGATGCTTCTTCGGGATACGCTGGGCGAGTTCGTCACCGGCCTATATCTCGACGAGACACTGCCGGGAGAGACAGCCTGGCAGTCTGCCGACGGCTGGGATGGTGATACCTTCGTCGTCTGGGAGCACGAGGACGGACGCCGGGCGCTCGTCTGGCGCACTGTATGGGACAGCACCGCCGAGGCTGCTGAGTTCGAGTATGCCCTCATCGCACTGATCCCACAGCGATACCTGCCTGCCCGGCCTGCTGACCCGCCGGTGGGGTTGGCTGGCCGATGGTGGGAGACTGACGCAGGAGCGGTGTACGTCTGCCGCGTGGCGCGTTACGTTATCTTTGTGCAGGCCCCCGATGTCAACGCGCTGGCGAACGTCGTGGAGGTGTTGCCCTGATCGTGAGGATGAGGCGGGTGCTGAGGTGTGTGTCGTTCATCGCCGCTGGCTGTGGGGTGACGACGGTCGTGTTCTTGGGGGGGCTGCGGCTGTGGGTCGAGCAGAAGTACCGCGACCGCATCTACACCTGCGCCCAGGACGTGCCGCCGCGCTCTGTCGCTATCGTCCTGGGCGCTGGTCTGTGGCCCGATGGTTCCCTCACTTCCGTCCTGGCCGACCGCGTCGCCATCGCTGCCGACCTCTACCACGCCGGGACTGTCCAGAAATTGCTCTGCAGCGGCGACAATCGTTTCGTGGACTATAACGAGCCCCAGCGCATGCTAGAATATGCCGTCAGCCTGGGTGTGCCGGAGGAAGCCATTGTGCTCGACTACGCCGGCCGGCGTACCTACGATAGTTGCTACCGTGCGCGGGACATCTTCGGCCTGGAGCGGGTGGTGGTTGTCACGCAGCGCTTCCACGCTGCCCGTGCACTCTACCTCTGCGACGCGCTGGGGGTAGATGCTGTCGCTGTTCTCGCCGACCAACAGGACTACACCATCCGGCGGGTCACGTGGGAGACGCGGGAGTACCCCGCGTTGGCGCTGGCCTGGTGGGATGTGAACGTGCGGCATCCGCTTCCCGTCCTGGGTGAGCCGTTGCCGATCCGCTAATAGACTTCGGAAGTCTGAGCGCTGCTTATCTGTGTCAGAATAGGAGGGACACGATGAATCGCGAGGATGCATGGGAACTGGTCAACGAGTACACCAAGAGTCCCAACCTGATCAAACATATGCTCGCCGTCGAGGCGGCTATGCGGGCTTACGCCCGTCGCTTCGAGGAGGACGAGGAGAAATGGGGTCTCGTCGGGCTACTGCACGACTTCGACTATGAGCGCTACCCCGATATGGGCCCCGACGGTCACCCCAATTCTGGTGCTCGCATCCTGCGCGAGCGCGGCTGGCCGGAGGAGATCATCCGCGCATTGCTCTCCCACGCTGTCGAGATCACCGGCGTGGAACGTGAGGCATTGATGGAGAAGACGCTCTATGCCGTGGATGACCTGACCGGTCTCATCGTCGCTGTCGCGCTGGTACGGCCCAGCAAGGACATCCGTGATGTCAGGGTCAAGTCGGTGAAAAAGAAGTGGAAGGACGGGCGCTTCGCTGCCGGCGCGCACCGGGGGATGATCGAAGAAGGTGCTCAGATGATCGGCGTCGAACTGTGGGAGCACGTCGGCGTCGTGCTAGAGGCGATGCAGTCCATTGCCGAGGGCCTGGAACTGGATGGCCGTCTGGCGTAGCGTGGAGCAGGCTTTCTAGCCTGCTTGAGCGGCAGACTGAAAAGCCTGTCCCACTTTAGTTTGTTATTTCCCGTTTCCATGTTATCATGCGCCCCGCTGTTTGGTGGGTGACAATGGCTGAAGAACCTGAAGTCTCTCTTTCAACTGAGAAGCCTCGTTGCTGTTCTGCCTGCGGTGCTCGGGTGGCTTCCCAAGCGACGACCTGCTTGATGTGCGGGGCTTCGCTCGTTGAGGAAGTCGCACCGGAGGAGGAGGAGGTCCGACGGGGATTACCCGGCTGGGTCAGTGCCCTGATCGTCGTCGTGCTGGCGTTGGCGATCCTGGCGGCAGGTGGTTTCGGGCTTTACACGCTGCTGACCACCAAGCCCGAACACGTGCCTCCCACACTCGCTCCCACCAGCACGCCTACTGCCACGCCGTCCCCCACATCCGCCACACCTACCCAGACTCCTACCATCGCGCCCACCCCGACCCCCGTCCCTCCGCGTGTCCATCAGGTACAAGAGGATGAGACTCTTATCGTCATCGCCGTTGCTTACGACACCACCGTCGAGGCTATCCTGGCCTTGAACACGGACGTGGATCCAGAGCTGCTTCAGGTAGGGCAACTTCTGCTCATCCCTGCGGCCCCTCCCGGGCCCGCCAGCACGCTCGGACCGGGCACTGCTACGGCCGCGCCAGGCGACTTTGTTATTCACGTCGTCGCTTCGGGGGAGACGCTCAGCTTCATTGCTGAAGAACACGAGGTCGCGGTTGAGGCCATCCGTCGTGCCAATGACCTGGCCCCCGACGACGATACCATCCGCGTCAACCAGTCGCTCGTCATCCCGGTGGGCACGCTCGTGCCCAGTCCTACGCCGACCATAGACCCCAACATCACGCCCACGCCTGTCCCGCCCTACCAGTTGCCTTTGCTTCTCAGCCCACCCAACGGCGCAATCTTCGTGGGAAGTGATGAGCCCATTCTCCTGCAATGGGCCTCGGTGAGCATATTACGCGATGACGAGTGGTACGCGCTGACCCTCGTTCAACCACCCGGCGGTGTAGTGTCGGACACGGTCTACACCCGTGTCACCGCCTGGCGTGTCCCCTTCGATTTGCTGCCACCCTCGGACGTTGCTGTGCGCGAGTTCCGCTGGCAGGTGCAAGTCGTGCGGGAGGCACGGGACGGGGGCGGTGAATTGGTCTATGAGGAAGCCGGCAATCCCAGCGATGTGCGGGCTTTCACCTGGCTGGAACCGACGCCTATGCCCATTCCTTCTCCCACTCCTACTCCCTGAAGAAGTACAGCGCCGCTCTCTTGAGCGGCGCTGACGCTTTCATTGTTCTGCGTTTCAGGCCGTGATTTGTGATCCTGGTGCCCTGCCGACCTTTCACACAACACGCAACACGTTCCACACGGTTCCTATGTGCTGTTTTGCCAGGGGTTGCTCTCTCCCCGCAGAAAACGGGCAATGTCGGCGGCGGCCCGCTTGCCGGCACCCATTGCACTGATGACCGTCGCTGCACCGGTGACCACGTCCCCACCAGCCCACACCCGCGCTTTCGTCGTCCGACCCGTCTCCTGGTCGGCGACCACGGTGCCCCACTTCGTCCGTTCCAGCCCACCAGCCTCGTTGAAGACCACCGGATTGGGCCGCGTCCCCAGCGCCATAATTACCAAGTCCACATCCATATCGAATTCGGAGCCCTCAATGGGGATGGGACGTCGCCGGCCGCTCTCGTCGGGCTCGCCCAGTTCCATACGGATGCAGCGCATGCCGCACACGTTGCCGTTCTCGTCCCCGTAAATCTCCACCGGGTTGGTCAGGAAATCGAAGACGACTCCTTCCTCCTCGGCGTGATGCACTTCCTCGGCTCGGGCTGGCACCTCGACCGGCGAGCGCCGATAGACGATGTGCACCTCCGATGGCTCACCTCCCTTCTCCCGTGCGTGGATCGTGCTTAGCCGGAGCGCGCAACGGGCGGAATCCATCGCCACATTTCCTGCGCCAATCACTGCCACTTGCTTACCTACTTTGACCGGCGTGTCGTACTCCGGGAAGAGGTAACCTTTCATCAGGTTGACCCGTGTCAGGAACTCGTTGGCCGAGAGAACGCCATTGTAGTTGATGCCAGGGATGCGCATGAATGACGGCAGCCCCGCGCCCGTCCCCAGAAAAATGGCGTCGAAGCCCTGCCCGTCTTGTTTGTCGAGCAGTTCGTCAATCGTGTACAGCCGCCCGATCACCGCGTCCGGGTGTATGTTGATGCCCAGGCATTCGGCGGCGTAGTCAATCTCGGCGTGCACCACACGTTTGGGCATACGGAATTCCGGGATGCCGTATGTGAGCACGCCGCCGGGCTTGTGCAACGACTCGAAAATCGTCACGTCGTGCCCCAGCCGCCCCAGGTCCGCAGCGCAGGTGACCCCGGCCGGGCCGGAGCCTATGACGGCCACCCGCTTGCCCGTCGGCGCGGCACATTCGAGCGGACAGACGTGGTGTTCCAGTTCGTAGTCGCCCACGAATCGCTCCAGCCGGCCGATCGCTACCGGCTCGCCCTTCTTGGCCAACACGCACACGATCTCGCACTGCGTCTCCTGCGGGCAGACCCGGCCACAGATGGCGGGGAGATCGTTCTTCTCCTTCATCGCCCGTACCGCGCCCTCTATGTCTCCCTCTCGCAGTGCCAGGATGAACTCAGGAATCAGGACTCCCACCGGACAGCCCTCCACACAGTGCGGTTTTGCGCATTGCAGGCACCGCTCTGCCTCTTGCTGCGCCAATTCCAGGGTGAAGCCGAGCGCCACTTCGTCGAAATTGGCCCGCCGGACGAGTGCATCCTGGGTCGGCATCGTCTGGCGGGGGATGCGCAGCCGTTCTCTGTTGGTCAATTCAGTCACTTGCTACCTCCAATCGGCATTGATGTCGCCACCGCTCGACAGCCTGCTTTTCCTCTTCCAGATAGAACTGCTGCCGTGCCAGCAACAGGTCCCAGTCCACCTGGTGGGCGTCGAACTCGGGCCCGTCCACGCATACGAACTTGGCACCGTCGGTCAACTGCACCCGGCAGCCGCCGCACATGCCCGTCCCGTCAATCATAATCGTGTTCAGGCTGACGATGGTTTTCACACCGAAGGGTTCTGTCGTCTTGGCGCAGAACTTCATCATGATTGCCGGCCCGATGGCCCACACGCGGGTGATCTCTCCATCGTGCTGCTCCAGCAACTCCTTGAGCGGCTCGGTGACCAACGCTTTGCGCCCGTAGGAGCCGTCGTCGGTGCAGACAATCAGTTCGTCGCTCGCCGCGCGCATCTCGTCCTCCCAGAAGAGCAACTCCTTGTTGCGCGCCCCGATGATTGAGATGACGTGGTTCCCGACTTCCTTGAGGGCTCGAACTATGGGGAAGATAATGGCAATACTCGTCCCGCCGCCAATGCAGATCACCGTCCCATAGTTCTCGATCTCGGTCGGATGACCCAGTGGCCCGGTGAAGGTGGCCAACTCGTCGCCTGGCTCGAGTGTTCCCAGGTGCATTGTCGTCTTGCCGATCTCTTGGAAGATGAGTGTCACCGTACCGGCCTCGCGGTCGTAGTCGGCGATGGTGAGCGGGATGCGCTCTCCTTGCTCGTCAATGCGCACGATGACGAACTGTCCCGCCCTTGCCTTGCGTGCCACTTCCGGTGCGGCGATGACTAGCAACTTGTTGACATCACTACCGAGTGTTTCCTTGTGCAAGATTTCGTACATAGACAACCTCCCAATCTCTTGGCCGATAGCGGCTACCCGCTAACGGCTGACTACTGACTACTATACTGACTAAGGATACTTCCATTTCGCCTGATAGTCAAGTGACGCTCATCGCGCCTACGTCGTGACATCTCTCCTCTCCCATTTACTCGTTTGCCCGTCCACTTGCCTCCTCGTCCATTTGACCCCTTGTCGTTCTGGTGCTACAATTATAGTGAGAGCAAGGCTGGAACAGTACATGGTCCGTATGGCAACCGATGACACGGGTGGTGAACTGATATTTGTCTGCAGCGCCCGCCAGGTAGCCGACGGTGACGTTTTCGCACAAGGAATCGTCACGCCGTTGGCTATGGCGGGCTATTTGTTGCGCTGCCCGACCATAAATCTCAAGTCAGGAGGTGAACGATGGAACTGAATTTTGATCTGTACCGCGACATACCAGTGCTGGATTGGTCGCCGCACCTGGCCTCTCGTATGGAAAGCATGAAGAGCTCTGCTATCCGCGAACTGCTCAAACTGACCCAACAGCCGGACATCATCTCCTTCGCCGGTGGTCTGCCGGCCCCGGACCTCTTCCCTCTGCGCGAGGTCGAGGAAGCCTGCCGCTACATCATCCACGAGGACGGCCCCAAGGCACTGCAATATGGCGCCACTGAGGGGTATGGACCGCTCAAGGAGTACCTGGCCACCACAATGCACAAGTATGGCGTCCCGGCCGTGCCCGGCAACGTCCTGCTGACCAATGGTTCTCAGCAGGCCCTGGACCTGATTGGCAAGATTTTCATTGACCCCGGTGACTTCGTGCTCACCGGCCGTCCCACCTACCTGGGAGCGATCCAGGCCTGGAACGCTTATCAGGCGCGCTATCACACCGTGCGCCTCGATGAGTATGGCATGATCGTGGATGAGATGGAGCATGCCTACGAAAAGGTGCTTGCCGACTTCGGCAAGCCGCCCAAGTTTATCTACGTTCTGCCTAACTTCCACAACCCTGCCGGTACGACGATGCCCCTGGAGCGCCGCCAGCAACTGGCAGAGGTCGCTACGAGACTGAACCTCCCGGTCGTCGAGGACGACCCCTACGGCCAGTTGCGGTACGAGGGCGAGGACATCCCTCCTATCTGCACCTTCATCCCTGAGCGCACTACCTACCTGGGGACCTTTTCCAAGATTATGGCCCCGGGCCTGCGGTTGGGATGGATCGTCTGCCCGGAGGTGCTGATGCTGCGCTTCGTGCAGGCCAAGCAGGGCGCTGATCTGCACACGAGTTCCTTCATCCAATACGTTGCCAACGACATCTGCCAGCGTGGGTTGATCAAGCCTCACGTCAAGCATATATGCCAGGTCTATAAGGAGCGCCGGGATACGATGCTTGATGCGCTGGCCGAGTTCTGGCCTGAGGGCAGCAGTTGGACCCGTCCGCATGGTGGGTTGTTCCTCTGGGCGCGTGTGCCGGAGCCCATTGACACACTCGAGTTTGCGAAGAAGGCCGTCGCCGAGAAGGTCGCCTACGTGCCTGGCGTCCACTTCTATCCCAACCAGGATGGAGGACACAACGCCATGCGACTCAACTTCTCCTACTGCCCGCCGGATGTCATCGTCGAAGGTATTCACAGGCTTGGTGTGGCGCTAAAGAAGGAACTGGGGTACTAAAGACCATCTGAAAAGTCGCTGGTGCCGGTCTCTGACCGATCCCCCTGGCTCGGTCAGAGACTGACCAGGACATTTTTCGGATAGGGGTACTACTCAAGACCTGACAGGTTTTTGCCACCGTTTTCCGAGACAAGTACACTTGTGAACGGACAGATCCTTTGACGCAAAAGATCTCTCGGAAACCTGTCAGGTCTGGCCTGAGTTCTTCCACGCTGTCGTAATGCTCACACCGTAGCGTGGGGCTACCGGTCAGCGTGGCCGAAAGCCGCCGCTCCGTGCCCCGCGGCGGTGGAGACACAATACTGGCTTGCCCAACGCCTCGGCCCAGGCGACCTCGTACCCCACGCCGTGGCTGGGGACGGTGCCCTCGGCGACCACGGCGTCGGCCTCCGCCAGCCATGCCATATCCCGCCTGTAGATTGCCTCGTCGGACGGCCCATACTCCCCAGCGCGAGTCAGGCTTGCATCACCGACGTGTTCGGTGAGCACCTCCCCGTATTCCATCAGCATCGCGATGATCTGGCGGTAGAGCGCCGCGTCATCCCGCCCCCCACGGATGGAGCCAGCGAAGTAGATTTTCATCTTTCCCTACAGACTACGGTAATTTAATGGGGCCCATGGTACAATGGTTGGGGCAAACGCACAAGTGCAATCGGACAATAGTGTGGGACATTGGTGCGGCGATTT
>JADHWW010000050.1 GCA_016783285.1 Anaerolineae bacterium | reverse complement strand
GAAATCCGTGACCAGCGCGCCGACCTCAGCAAAGGGGGCCTGGATGGCGGCCAGCGCCGCGCCCTGGGCAAAGTCGCCAGCGGCCAGGGCGTCGGCTCCCCGACCGAGGCGGGCCAGCGGGGCGACGACGTGGCGTATTAACTGCTGCCTGAGGTACAATATCAGGCCCAGCCAGACGGCTGACGCGAGCAAGAGGGCTATACTTATTGCTCCCACGTAGGGGCCATAGACGACGTACAGGGGCACCTGCGCGACGACTACCCACCCGGTCCATTCCACCTGGGCGGCGCTGCCCAGGACGAAGGTTCCATCGGTGG
Source organism: Anaerolineae bacterium (assembly GCA_016783285.1). The sequence continues at coordinate 14,530 of JADHWW010000050.1, read as the reverse complement.
AGTAGAGTGAGACTGCCTCACCGGTCAGGCCGCGTTGCACGATCTCCATATCGCCCACGTTGGCTTGCTGGGCGACCAGGTTAGGCTGGGGGTGGGCCAGCAATGTGCCGGAACGGTCGGCGACGAAGGTGACGGTGCGGCCCGGCTCATCAAGCCCGGCCGCGATGGCCTGTTGCAGTTCTCCCAGGTTGAGTTCGCCGACCATCAGGCCGCCGTCGGTGAGCGGCCAGGCTATGTAGACGGCTGGCTGTCCGGTGCGCGACGAGGTGAAGGGCTGAGAGATCGTGGCGCCGGTCTGCGCTCTGGCCTGATGGAAGTATGGCTGGCCTGACATGTCCAGCCCCTGGTAACGTAGGTCGGGCGGCGACAGCACGGTGACGATGCCGCTTTCGTCCAGCCGGTAGAGGGTGTCAAAGTACTCGTACGCCTGCCAGGTGGCCTGCATATAGGGCGCCAATTCTTCTGGCGTGGCCGTCTCCGCCATCCGGGCTGCAGCGCCCAACACCCGGCTGGCGTGCTCCAGATAGTCGTCGACCGTGTGAGCCGTGGAGCGGGCCATTTGCAGTTGCCGGGTCCCGAGGTTGCGTCCCCATAGGTAGCCGGCCAGCCCGACCGCCAGCAGGGTCACGACCAGCGAGGGCAGGAGCATGCGCAGGAGCAACAGGCGCAATAGCACCCTATCTAACGGGCGAGGTTTGGGTTGTTTCATTGGTCTGCCTCTTATAGAATTACCCTACAACATTTGCGCTGTCCGCGAGAATCTGTGGGACAAGATGCCATCTTGTCCTACGTTGGTTGCGGCTGGAGACTGCGTTATGTTATACTCAGGTGACTACACTCAGGCTCTTCCCAAAACAGGCACAAATAGCACACGGATACACACGGATGAAACGGGTTCTCACAGATTTTTTATCTTTATCTGCGTACTTGATCCGTGTCCCATTTATGACTGGCTGAGCAGTTACCTACTCAGGTTCTTCCGGTTCCAACGCAGCCAGGGTCACAAACTGCCCGTCCTGGACGGTGACCAGGAATTGGGTGCGCACCACGTCGCCGTATTCATCCAGCGAAATCGTACCCACCAGCCCCTCAAAACTCTGGGTTTCCAGCAATGCCTGGGGCAGCCCCTCGGCCTGGCCGCCCGTCTTTTCCAGGGCCGCCGCCAGGACGAGTACGGCCTCGTAAGCCTGGGCGGCGGCAAAGGTGGGGGCGCGGCCAAAGCGTTCCTGGTAGTGGGCCCGGAATTCCAGAAAAGCGGACTTCTGGCTGTTCGAGTCATACTGCATCACGATTTCGATTCCCTCTACCGCCTGTCCGCCGTTTTGGGGCAACGTTTCGGTCTGCGCCCAACTGGAAGCAAACAAGGGTATCTGCCAGTCGCTGAGCCGGGTCTGCTGGGCGATGAGGGCGGTGTCGAGGGCCGAGGCGATGATGAGCAATCCGTCGGGACCGGTGGCCTGGAGTTCGGCCACCAGCGGCGCGAAGTCCGGCTCCCCGGCCGAGGAAAAAGCCGCCTCGCCGGTCACCTGGCCACTCAGGGCGCGGTAGGCTTCGGCGAAGGCGGTCCAGAAGGTTTTGGTATAGGCGGCGTTGTCGGTGTCGTAGATAGCGGCCATGCGGGACATGCTGTGATGCTGGTAGATGTGCCGGGCCAGTGTGCGCGCCGCTAATGCGTTGACGGGATTGACGCGGAAGAAGTGATCGTCCAGGCCGCTCAGTTCGGTTGTCGAGGTGGTGGGACTGAGGAGCACCACGCCCGCCTCCTCGGTCACCGGCAGGGCGGCCATGCTCTGCCCGCTGGTCATGTGGCCGATGATGGCCACCACGCCGGCGTCAATCAGTTCCCGGTCGGCGGCCCGTGCCCCCTCGGGCGTGCCCAGGTCGTCGCGCACCAGCAGTTCGATGGGGCGACCGGCGATGCCGTCTGTCGCGTTGAGCGTCTCCACGGCCAGTTGTGCCCCGTCCCGCCCGTGTGTGCCCAGGTCGGCGTTTTTGCCGCTCAGTTCGCCGGCAAAGCCGACCAAGATTGGCCGCCGGCTGGCGCAGCCGCTCAGCAAACCGGCCCCGATGACGGCGGCGCATAGCCACCCGTTTACGAACGTCTTGCTTTTCATAGCCATCACTCCCTTGGTCTGGCTCTATGTTCGGCAAGGTCTCCGACCGCCGCCGAAAGGTGCTCGGTCAGAGACCTCGCCCAACGGGCGCTGTCGCTCGGGTTTGGCTTAATTATAGACCTGATGGGTTGATTTGTCCACTTCTGTACCCTGGTCTATAATCTGATGCTGGACGCTCGGTATTAGATACTGGGTATTGGGTATTGGATATTGGATATTGGATACTGGATGCTGGAGGTTGTCTGTGGGCGAAAGAGCAGAGGTGAAGCGTATGGGCTGCGGTCAGGTGATCGTGATTGGTTCGATGCTTCTGTGGTTGGGCGTGGTATTGGTCGGAGTGATGTTCTTGACGGATAGCGCGTCGGGCGTGGCGGTCACGGCCGCCATTGCCGTCGCCGCTGTGGCACTGCTGTTGCCCTTCGTCGGTGTGGCACTGCTCACCCGCCGCCGGGCTGGCTGGGAGGCGACGGCCGCTGCTGCCTCGGGATTTGTGACCACCGCTGGCTATTTCCTGCTCGACGTGGCGATGCGGGCTATGTCTCCTGAAGGTTCTATCCCTGCCGCGCCCCTTTCCCTCCAGGCGGGGGGAGCCTTACGGTTGGGTGTCCTCTTCCCCTACGCGCTGCTAGCCGCCTGGCTGGCCCCGCGCCTGGCGGGGGCAGCCAGGCGTCGCCTGTGGGAATGGCTGGGGCTGAACCGCTTCGACCTGCCGACTTTGTTGCTCTCGCTGGCTGTAGCAGCGCTGGTGACCGTCCCCTGGCCTGTGACGGGGGCGTTGGGCGACAGCCTCACCAGCCTGAGTCTGGTGTTCCAGACGCTGGTGTGGGCGATCCCCCTGGTGTTGATCTTCTGGGGGGTGATTTTCTGTCTGCTGACTTCCACTTTCGCCCGGCCGTGGGCGGCGGCGCTGACGACGATCGTGCTCTATGGGCTGTCCATGCTCAGCGGTGTTCTTCCCGTGGCCGGCTGGGGTGTATTGGAAGATGGTATCTACCTGTTGCCGATGGCGCTGTTGCTCACCGAACTGCGCGCCCGCGAGTGCGGCATCTACCCTCTGCTGCTGGTGGCCTTTTGCTATCGCGTCGCGCCGCTTCTCTTCATGGACCCCCGCGACATCGTCGTCAATGGCGCTCCCGAACCGCAGCACATCGTCAGTTACAGGATCGTCGTGATGACGGTCTCCGCGCTCAGTATGGCGCTGTGGGGCGGGCGGCGGTTGCTGCTATTGCTCCGAGGCCGCGTGCAGGTGTCCGCCTGGATCTGGGCCGCCGGCGCCGCGTTTGTAATGTTCGTGGCCTGGGGGGCGTGGGGTGGGCTGTACATCTTCGCTGGCGAGCCCGGCTTTGCCAACGATGGTTTTCTCATCATCCTGGAGGAGCAAGCCGGCGGTTCGACTGCGCTCGCTGAAGTCCTGAGCGCTGCCTATGCTATTCCTGACCGGGAGGTGCGGTCGCAGTACATCTACGAAACGATGGTTGAGGCAGCCGGGCGCACGCAGGCTCCGCTGCGGGCAGAACTGGACGCACTGGGGGTGTCCTATCGCCCTTACTACATCATCAACATGATCCGCGTGGACGGACACCGCTGGCTGATGCGTCGCTTCGAGGGTCGGCCGGGGGTAGCGCGGGTACTCCTCAACCCCAACGTGCGAGAGTATCCCCGTTCCGTTCTATCTTCCTACTACGGCGGAGACGGAGAGCCATCCGAGAACGTGCAGCCAAACCTGGCGGCCATTCACGCCGACGAGGCTTGGGCGATGGGGGTGACGGGTGAGGGGATCGTCGTGGCTGGGCAGGACACAGGCTACGACTGGACTCACCCCGCGCTCAAGTCTCATTACCGTGGCTGGGACGGCCAGAGCGCTGACCACGATACCAACTGGCACGACGCCTGGGACGGTACCAGTGTCCCCTTTGACGATGACTCCCATGGCACGCACACGATGGGCATCGCACTGGGGGATGATGGCGCGGGCAACCGCACGGGGGTCGCGCCTGGTGCGCAGTGGATCGGTTGTCGCAATATGCGGCGCGGTTTCGGGAATCCTGGATCCTACGCCGAGTGTATGGAGTTCTTCCTTGCCCCGTACCCGCACGGGGGTGATCCCTTCACCGACGGGGACGTGAGTTTGGCTCCCCACGTGATCAACAATTCCTGGAGTTGCCCTGATTTCGAGGGCTGCTTTTCCGACACGCTAGAGCCCGCGGCCGAGGTGCTGCGGGCGGCGGGGATTATGGTGATCGTCAGCGCGGGCAACGACGGCCCGGCCTGCGCGACGGTGACGACGCCCCTTGCCAACTACGACGCCGTTTTCTCCGTCGGCGCAACAAGCGGCGATGGGGACGTTGTAAGTTTCAGCAGTCGGGGTCCGGTGGATGGCCTGATCAAACCCGACGTCACCGCGCCGGGGGCCTACGTGCGTTCGAGCGTGCCTGGTGGCGGCTACGGTTATGCTGGCGGTACCTCGATGGCCGGGCCGCACGTGGCGGGGTTGGTAGCGCTCCTGTGGTCGGCCAACCCGGCCCTCGTCGGCGACATTGACGCGACGGAGGTGCTCATCTGCCAGACGGCGGCGCCAAAGCCGGTGGAGAATGCTTGCACCACTGGGGAGGAAGCGGTGGAGGGGCCATTCGCGGCGCTGCTCTACAACCCCGTCTGTGCCTGCGGTGGCGTGACCGATGTGCCCAACAATGTCTACGGGTGCGGGTTCATTGACGCGGGAGCCGCTGTGCGGGCGGCGATGGGTCAGTGATTGGCAAATCTGGCGCAAAACGGAATATGGGTGTAAGATATAACACACAGGTTGATAGGTGAGGGCTATGGCGATGCGAGACGTGATGGCTTTGATACTGGGCGGAGGGCGGGGTGCACGCCTTTACCCGCTTACCAAGTTGCGGGCCAAGCCGGCTGTGCCGATCGGTGGCAAGTACCGTTTGATTGACATCCCGATCAGCAATTGCCTCAACTCCGGCATTCACAAGATCTACGTTTTGACCCAGTTTCTCTCGGCCTCGCTGCACCGCCACATCTACCAGACCTACAAGTTTGATCTTTTCTCCGGCGGCTTTGTCTACATTCTGGCTGCCGAGGAGACGCCCAGCGGCATGGATTGGTACCAGGGCACAGCCGACTCGGTACGCAAGCAACTCTCGCGCTTTGCTCACGCCCGCGTCGAGGATATCCTGATCCTCTCAGGTGATCACCTCTATCGCATGGATTATGCGGAGTTCATCGAATTGCATCGTGAGAGACGGGCCGATGTGACCGTCGCTGTGCAGCCGGTGGCCCGTGCCGACGTCTCGCGCTTTGGTATTCTCAAGACCGATGAGAATGGCCGCATCATCTCTTTCCACGAGAAGCCCCAGACCGACGAGTTAGAGGGATTGGAGAGTGTACCGGATAGCGACAGGCCCTATCTGGCCTCGATGGGTGTCTATGTCTTCCGCCTCGACATGCTGCGAGAGGTGTTGGAGGCATCGGATGCCGAGGATTTTGGCAAGCAGATTATCCCGGCCGCCATAGAGAGCCTGCGCGTGTATGCGTTTTCCTTCGATGGCTACTGGGAGGACATCGGCACCATCCGCGCCTTCTACGAAGCCAATTTGGCGCTCACGCTCCCTGAGCCGCCCTTCGATTTCTATGATCCCAGACACCCGATTTACACACGACCGCGCTTCTTGCCTGCCTCTCGTACTGATGGCTGTCACCTGGAGCGAACAGTGTTGGCCGAGGGGTGTCTGGTCCAGCACTCGGATATCCGTGAGTCGGTCATTGGGCTGCGTAGCGTCATTGGGCCAGGCGCGCAGGTGGCGCGGACGGTGATGATGGGTGCCGACTTCTACGAGACGGAGGAGCGAAAGGCGGAGAACCGTAGGTTGGGCCGGCCAGACGTGGGTATCAGTCGTGGCAGCAGCATTGAGGGAGCCATCATTGACAAAAACGCCCGCATTGGGGAAGGGGTCACGATCCGGTCCCACACACCCGACGCAGGGATGGTAGAAGCAGAGAATTACGTCATCCGGGATGGCGTCGTCGTCACCCCGAAGAACGCGATCATTCCCGATGGGACGGTTATCTGATGCGAGGAGGTATTCCAACGAAAATGAAGAAGGTCAACCTGTTGCTAGTGTGTCTGGCGGTGGGGCTCCTGCTCTCCGCCTGTGGTCCATCGCCGGCGGAACTGGAGGCTGCCGCTACTCAGATCGTCTCCGAAGTTTTCGCTACCCTGACGGCGTCTGTGCCCACATCCACGCCGACCGCCAGCGCTACTTCCACCTCTACTCCAATCCCGACAGCCACGCCAACATCTACCCCCGTGCCAACATCTACCCCCACGCCGACGCCCATTCCCATGCGCGTGGAAGCCGACGGGAGCGGGGACTATCCCACGTTGGAGGAGGCGCTGCAAGAAGCCCCGGAGGGAGCCTTTATTTTCCTTGGCCCTGGCACCTATCACCTGGAGTCGCGGTTGGACGTCAGTAATCCGCTGCGCCTGGTGGGGGCGGGGATGGATCAGACTGAGATCGTCTCTGAGGCGGAGGGATATGTACTCCGCTTCAGCGGTGATGGTCCTTTCGACGTCGAAGGCATCACCTTCCGCCACGAGGGGGAAGCAGTAGCCGACACGGTGGTGGTGCAGGAAGGGGAGGTGGCCTTTGTCCGCTGCCGCTTCAGCGGGGCGGTCCGTGGAGAGGATGTGAGGGCTGGATTGCGGATCCAGGGGACCGCAGCCGGGGTTGTGCAAGACTGTGTGGCCGAAGAGAACAGTGGTTTCGGCATCGTGGTGGGTGACCAGGCCCGGCCGACGCTGGAGGGGAACCTGTGCCGGGAGAACACCCGGAGCGGCATTATTTACACTGATAGCGGGAGCGGGGTGGCGCGCCAGAACGAGTGTACCGACAACGGCTACCATGGCATCTCGGTGAACGATCAGGCGGAACCGACGTTGGAAGGGAACGTCTGCGCGGACAACGAGCAGACAGGCATCGGATATTTCGAGACCGGTGGCGGAGTGGCCCGCGGGAACGAGTGCACGGGGAACGGGGTGGGCATTGGCGTTGGTGAGCAGGCGGCGCCGACGCTGGAGGAGAATGTCTGCACGGGCAACGGGCAGGCCGGCATCGCTTACCTGGGCAGCGAGGGCGGCGTGGCCCGGCAGAACGAGTGCTCGAGGAATAAGGGATATGGCATCTACATCGGTGAGCGGGCCAGGCCGATGCTGGAGGAGAACGAGTGCTCAGGAAACACGCAGTATGGCATTCACGTCGTTGGTCAGGCGCAGCCGACGCTGGAAGGGAACGTCTGCACAGACAACGGGCGGGCGGGCATCGTCTATTTTGATGACACCGGCGGTGTGGCCCGCGAGAACGAGTGCTCGCGGAATGGGATGTATGGCGTCTATGTCGGTGACCAGGCCAATCCGGCGCTGGAGGGGAACGAGTGCTCTGAGAACGGGCGCCGCGGTATCTCGGTCAGCGATCAGGCCCAGCCGATGCTGGAAGGGAACATCTGCGCGGGCAACGGGGAGGCCGGCATCGTCTACCTTGATGACGCCGGCGGTGTGGCCCGCGAGAACGAGTGCTCGGGGAATGGGAAGTATGGCATTCACGTCGTCGGCCAGGCCGAACCGACGCTGGAGGGGAACGTGTGCACTGGCAACGAGCAGGCTGGTATCGCCTACTTCGACAGCGCCGGCGGCGAGGCCCGCGAGAATGAGTGCTCGGAAAACCTGATGGATGGCATCTACGTTGGTGAGCAGGCTCAGCCTACGTTGGAGGGGAACGTCTGTGCTGACAACGCGGACACTGGCATTACCTATCGGGGCACCGCTAGTGGCGAGGCCCGCGAGAATGAGTGTTCGGGGAATGAGATAGGCATCTTCGTTGGACCGACGGCTGACCCAGACCTGGTCGATAACGACTGCCACGACAACGCCGAGGAGGACGTCCAGGACCTGCGGTCCTGAGGCTGCGAGGGGGTGTGGCGATGAAAAGGGTCTACTTGCTGTTGATGTGCCTGCTGGTGGGTGCCATGCTTTCCGCATGCGGCCCTTCCCAGGAGGAAGCCCTTCCCCAGGAGGGAATCCGCGTGGAAGCCGATGGCAGCGGGGACTATTCCACACTGGAGGAAGCGCTGGAGGAAGCGCCGGAGGAAGCGATCGTCATCCTCGGCCCTGGTACGTATCACCTGGAGCGGGGGCTGGACCTCAGCAAACCGCTGCGCCTGGTGGGGGCGGGGATGGATCGGACCGAGATTGTCTCTGAGGCGGAGGGATACGTACTCCGTTTCAGCGGTGATGGTCCCTTCGCTGTCGCCGATATCACCTTCCGCCACGAGGGCGGGATGGCGGCCGACGTGGTGGTGGTGCAGGGAGGAGGAGTGGCCTTTGCCCGCTGCCGCTTCACCGGGGCGGTCCGTGCGGAGACAGAGGAAGTGAGGGCTGGTCTGCGGTTCCAGGGGAGCACGGCTGGAGTGATGCAGGACTGCGTAGCCGAAGGGAACGACAGTTTCGGGGTCGTAGTGGAAGGTCAGGCCCAGCCGGTACTGGAGGGGAATCTCTGCCGGGAGAACACGCGGAGTGGTATTCTTTACTCTGACAGCGGGGCTGGGGTGGCGCGCCAGAACGAGTGTACCGACAATGGGTACCATGGCATCTCGGTGAACGATCAGGCGGAGCCGACGTTGGAAGAGAATGTCTGCGCGGACAACGAGCAGACAGGCATTGTTTACTTCGAGAGCACTGGCGGGGTGGCCCGCGGGAACGAGTGCACGGGGAACGGGGTGGGCATTGGTGTTGGTGAACATGCGGCGCCTACGCTGGAGGAGAATGTCTGTACGGGCAACGGGCAGGCTGGCATTGGCTACCTGGGCAGCGGTGGCGGCGTGGCCCGGCGGAACGAGTGCTCGGGGAATGGGGGGTATGGCATCTACGTTGCAGAGACCGCCGGCCCGGACCTGGCGGACAACGACTGCCACGACAACGGCAAGGAGGACATCCAGGACTTGCGGCTGTAGAGGGTTGCAGGTTTCGATCATCAGGTGTGGGTGAACGTATCTTCTCAATAAACTGGGGTTTGACAGATGAGAAACCGGGTTTTTCAGAAAAAACCCGGTTTCTTTCCCCGAATTTTTGAGAAGATACGTCCGTACGATTTTTCAGTTGTCTGCCATGGGATTTAGGTAACTGCTCAGCCAGTCATAAATGGAACACGGATCAACACGGATCATACGGATGTACGCAGATAAAGATAAAAAACCTGTGAGAACCCGTCCACCGCGAGTACTCGTGGCGGGTTCATTCGTGTGTATCCGTGTGCTATTTGCGCTTGTTTTGGGAAGAGCCTGAGTAGTCATGGCTGGTGATTGTCCACGTCTTATCGGTCCCTTTCCCTGATTGGTATTTTTGCACTATTGACTCTATCCTGCATGGGGTGTAAAATAGCAGATGGTTATTACATCCATCGGACTCCCATATTTGGGGTGCGGCGGTCAGTGAGCACCAGATATGGGGAGCGGCCGCACCGTGTCCGGTGGGCCAAGACGGACGCCCTGGTGTCACTGGTATCAGTGCTTGACAACAGACAGAATGTATGTTACACTAGTGTGCAGGGAGGCATCCTGAGTGGATGCCCAGTCGGTCGCTTCAATCCATTGGTATTTGTTGCGGAAGGGAGGTGATGCACAGGGGGTTTTTGGGTCCACGTAGAAACACACAGTAGGTAGGCTCGATCGAGAAAACCATTCGCTTTGACCATTAACTTTGACAGAAGGAGATTCACATGAAAACACGTTTGATGTACGCATTGATACTGGTACTGGTCCTGTGCGCGTCCACGGCCAGCACCGTCCTCGCTGGCGATGCCCCGGTGGTCTTCTATGATGACACTGAGGCTGTTCGGGTCTTCCCGCATGATGCGGCGAAGGGGCCCAGCTATGTGCGCAATGGCGCTTTCGACGACTGGGCGGAGGCCGACGGCATGCCCATCGGGTGGAAGCAGTACGTCTACAATCCAGCGGGCAACATCCACTGGGCCAAGATGGACTACGCCGACCCGCGTGCGGCCACGCCCAACTTCGCGCTCGGCCTGTTCACCCAGTGCAACAGCGCGACAGCACCGGGCTATGGCATCACCTACTCGCCACTATCTGTCACAGCGGCCGGCTACTACTGGGCCATGGTTCACGTGACGGCATGGGGTGAGTACGACAAGAACATTCTCCACAACAGCGAGGCCTGGTATGCCATCGCCCAGACCGACGATCCGGCATTGGTGCCGGCCTCAGCCTGGCGCGAGCTCTACCCCGACGCAGCGGTTTGCCCCAACACCTGGGGCGCCTGCATCCACCTGGCCCGCAAGGAGGTGGTGTGGGTCGAACCTGGCAGCTCCATCTTCCTGAAGGGCGAGATGAAGTTCCCCGACTACTACGCCTGGACCGTGTTTGGCTGGGACGACGTTGCTCTCATAGACCTGGTCGGGACGGTGTATGTAGAGCCCACAGCGTGGATTGGCGACGGCGTGGTGTTCTGGGACCCCCGGGCTCCGCGTTAGTCACGACCCGTATCATTCACTGCGAGGCACATCTTCACGGGCTGGTCGTATGACCGGCCCGTGATTTTGTGTGTGTCGAGTTCCGCCGTGCCGCAGGCGGGCGTGTTGTCAGAATGGGGTGTCTGCGGTATACTTTCGTAAACCGAGGGAACCCTATGTCATCAGGCCGGTGGAGGACAACTCCTACGCGATTCACGTTGTGGGCTGTGCTGGTGATCGCATTGGCTATCACTGCCTATCTGGCAGGAGCACAGCTCGCGCGCCTCTGGGCCACGCCGCTTTCCCAGCAGATGCCCACTACCCCAACTGCGATCAGTCGGGCGGAGTCGCTCGTTCCAGGCGAGACCGCCTATGGGACCCTGGGGCCAGAGATGATGGGTATCTGGCAGTTCTATGCCGACGCTGGGCAGTTCGCCACCCTTGAGATACGGGTTGATCCTCTCGACGCTTCAAGTCCAGAGGCCAGGTTCGGGCTGGAGCTGACCGGTCCTGAGGGTGTGCTGTTGGTGCATGAGGCGGGCTCGGTATCGCTTCCACCTTATCTGGAACAGACGCTGCCCACCGGCGGTAACTATCGCGTCCGGGTCATCCCCCTTTCGGGTTCGCTGGGCCGGTATTCACTGCGGCTCGCCCTGACGGACGAAGTGCACCTTACTGTGATCACGAGCACTGTACCAGCAACCCTCGAGCCCACTGCCGAATGTCGCGCTTACACTGTCGTAGAAGACGATACCGTATGGAGCATCGCTCTGGCTTTCGGCGTGACCGTCGAGGCCATCGTGGACGCCAACGATCATCTGGCTTCGCCTGATGCGATCTACCCAGGCATGGTGGTCTGCATCCCGGCTCCACCACCGACGCCAACGCCGCTCCCAGAAGGCTACTACGTCGTCCAACCCGGCGATACCTTGTGGTCGCTCGCCTGGAAGTTTCAATGCACTATTGAGGACTGGATATTGGCTAACGCGGGTACCCTGGAGTCGCCTTTTGATCCGCTTGGTGTAGGCCAGGTACTGCGCATACCGGAGCACAGCAGCCTGGACGATCCGCTGAATTGTGCTCGTGTGCCAGACCGACCGGAGGTTATTACGTATGTCGTTCAGTCTGGTGACAATCTGTCGTGCCTGGAGCACAAATTCAGCATCTCGATGGCCACGATTCAATGGGCCAATATCGATCTGTTGCGTGAAGGACCCGACCTTATCTATCCTGGTCAGACATTGACCATCCTACCGTTGGACGGTGTGCTGCACACCATCGTCGAGGGTGACACGCTGGAGAGCATCGCCGAGCAGTATCAGGTCGGGGTGGCCGACATTGTCGCCTGGGGACCCAACGAGCTTACGCCAGAGAGTGAGTTAACGGTCGGTCAAGAAATCGTGATTCACAACGGCGTCGCTCCCCTGCACCTCTGGAGCCCGCCGGCGGAGCCTCCGCCCCCGACATTTGTAACTCCATCCCCTGCTGCGCCCGATGCAACTCCGTCCCCCGCTGCGCCTGACGTAACTCCGCCCCCCGCTGTGCCTGGTGAACCAGCCTCTCCAGACGCTCTTCCATCACGCCACGATCCCTGGTATTTGCTCAGTTGGTATGATGCAGGTTATTGTCCCAACCCGCCTCCGGGTTGGGGATGGAGCGGGAGTCTATCCTGGCCGGTGTATGGTGGCCAAGTTGACCAATCTCGCATCTTTACACCATGGCATCCGGCCATAGACATTGATGCACCAGTTGGTACTCCTGTCTACGCGTCAGCGACCGGTGTCGCAATCTGGGCTGGATACAACACCTGGGGGTACGGCAATCTGGTCATCCTTGACCACGGCAATGGTTGGCAGACTCTCTATTCCCACCTGGCAGACGTGTACGTCGGTTGTGGACAGAGTGTGACCAAGGGAGAGACGATTGGTACTGTCGGTGAGACTGGCCAAGCGTCTTGCCCGCACCTCCATTTTGAACTCCGCCGTCATGGGTATAACTATAATCCCCTCAACTGGCTCCCGTGACTGCTTTTTCCCTGTGCAAGTCATCCCTTGACATCTTCTCCACATCGCATATGATTGTGACCCTGACCATCTTTGTCCTGCGGTCACGAATGAAGGGGGAACGATGAAACGTGTTATGCTTTACGTGGTTTTGGGTGGTATTGTCGTCACAGTGGTGGTCGGCGTGGTTGTCTGGCGGCGGTCGCCGTCTACACGACAGCCGGAGCAGGAGCTCCGCTCCACTGTGGTCGAACGAGGTACGATGCTCGTGGCCGTTTCGGCCAGTGGCAGCGTCGAACCACAGGCCCGCGTGAGCCTGGCTTGCGAGGTGGTCGGTCGGATTGCCGAGGTGGCGGTAGAAGTTGCGGACATGGTCGAGGCCGGCGATGTGCTGGTGTGTCTGGATACCACTGACCTGGACTTCGCCGTGCAACAGTCGGAGATCAACCTGAGCGCGGCTCGACTGCGACTGGAACAGATCCAGGAGCCACCCAACGAGGCGGACATTGAGGTGGCCCGTGCTGCCGTCAGCGACGCGGCGGCGGCCTACGAGGTGTCCAAGATGAACCTGACGGTGACGGAACACAGTGTCTCGGTGGGCGACGAGGTGCGGGCAGCGCGCTTGGCCCGCGACGAGACCTTTCGCACCTATCAAGACATGCAGGCCAAGGCGGATAGACATCACCGGTTCGTGGATGATGACATAGTCGCAATGATCCACGACGCCTACCTCGACGCGCTAGGCCGGTACAACCGGGCGGTCGAGAACGCCGAATTGCAACTGACCAATGCCCGGAACGAGGTGACCCACGCCTACCACGCGCTCCAGCAGGCCCAGGATAATCTTGACGAGTTGTTGGAAGGGGCCAGCGAGATGGACATCGAGGCCGCCCAACTGGACGTGGATGCGGCAGAGTTGAGCCTGGAGAAAGCACGCAGCGACCTGGAGAAGGTCACCCTGCGTGCTCCCTTCGACGGCGTCGTCGCGGCGGTCGATGTGATGGCTGGTGAGATGGCCTCGACCGGGCTGCCAGCCGTCACCTTGCTCGATACCTCCGAGTTCCGCATCACCGTCAGCGTGGACGAGATGGATGTGGGGCGATTGACCGAGGGACAGACGGCTCAGGTGACGCTCGACGCGCTCCCGGATATCGTCATCACCGGTACCATCGAGTATATCGCGCCAGCCGCCACGCTTGAGGGAGGCGTTGTCTACTACGACGTCATCATCGGGCTGGCGCCTACCGACGGACTCATCCGCGTTGATATGACGGCCAACGCGACTATCATCGTTGAGGAACTCGCCGACGTATTGGTGATCCCCACCTGGGTGGTGCGTGTGGACCGCAGCGCAGGTCAGACCTACGTGGACCGGCAGGTGGGGGAGCACATCGAGCGCGTGGACGTGGAGTTGGGGGTCCGTCACGAGGGAGTCGTCCATGTGCTCGGCGGCCTTTCTGAAGGAGACGTGGTCGTCTGGGTCGAGTCCGCGTCTTTCGACTTCGGGCGCCCGTAAGGGCAGGGAGGCGCAAGTGACATCGCCGGTCATTGAACTGCGGGACATCACCAAAGTGTACCAGATGGGCGAGGTGGAGGTGCACGCTTTGCGGGGGAGCTCGCTGGAGGTGGAGGCGGGGGAGATGATGGCTATCATGGGCCCGTCTGGCTCCGGCAAGTCCACGATCATGAACATCATTGGCTGTCTCGACCAACCTACGTCGGGCACATACCTGCTGGATGGAGGGGATGTCAGCCGTCTTAACGACGACCAACTGGCGGAGATCCGCAACCGTAAGATTGGTTTTGTGTTCCAGACCTTCAACCTGCTGGCGCGCACGAGCGCTTTTGAGAACGTGATGCTGCCGCTGGTCTACGCGGGGGTGGG
>JADHWW010000049.1 GCA_016783285.1 Anaerolineae bacterium | reverse complement strand
TTACTGGCCGCGAGATGGCCGTAGCCGGGGCCGAACAGGTCACAGCCCTGGGGGCGGCGATGCTGGGTGCAGTGGCCGCCGGGCAGTCCGCTGGCGGGTACGACTCTCCAGGCGAAGCGGTAGCCCACATGGCTCCGCCTCCAGCCGAAGTGTACCGCCCCACACCGGAGCATCTGGCCCCTTACAACACCCTTTATGCCGAATACCGCTGTCTGTATGATTACTTTGGCCGGGGCGAAAATAACGTGATGAAAGTCCTACGCAGTTTGCGCATAGGATAGAGGTTCAGAATGTGAGCGGAGATCTACTTCAAGGAGGATAACAATGGCGAATGTAAAAGATATTAAGATGAATCCCCCTCAGAACAGACTGATCGGCGATATGCCCAAAATCGGCATTCGCCCCACCATTGATGGCCGGCGGAAAGGGGTGAGAGAGTCCCTGGAAGACCAAACGATGGCCCTGGCCAAAGCGGTGGCGGAGTTCCTGACGGAAAACCTGCGCCACTCCAACGGCCTGCCGGTCGAGTGCGTCATCGCCGATACCTGCATCGGCGGCGTGGCCGAAGCCGCCCAGGCCGCTGCCAAGTTCGCCAGAGAAGGCATCGGCGTCTCGCTCACCGTCACGCCCTGCTGGTGCTACGGCGCAGAAACGATGGACATGGATCCTCACCTGCCCAAGGCGGTGTGGGGTTTCAACGGCACCGAGCGCCCTGGCGCGGTCTATCTGGCGGCGGTCCTGGCCGGGCACAATCAGAAGGGGCTGCCAGCTTTCAGCATTTACGGACGCGACGTCCAGGACGCAGGGGACACCTCGATTCCGGCCGATGTGCAGGAAAGGCTGCTGCAATTTGCCAGAGTGGGACTGGCCGTGGCTACCATGCGCGGCAAATCCTACCTCTCGATGGGCGGCGTCTCAATGGGCATCGCCGGATCAATTGTAGATCCATCCTTCTTTGAGAGCTACCTGGGAATGCGGGTAGAGGCGGTAGATATGACCGAGTTCGTCCGCCGTATTGACGAGGAGATCTACGATCAGAAGGAATTCGAGCGGGCCTTGGCGTGGGTCAGGGAGAACTGCGAGGAAGGCAAAGACTATAATCCTCCAGGTCAACAGCGCAGCAGAGAGCAGAAGGATAAAGACTGGGCGACCTCAGTAAAGATGGCGATGATCGCTCGGGACTTGATGGTGGGCAACCCCCGGCTGGCAGAACTCGGCTACGGCGAGGAGGCGCTAGGGCACAACGCCATCGCTTCGGGCTTTCAGGGGCAGCGGCAATGGACCGATCACTTCCCCAACGGTGATTTCCTGGAGGCCATCCTCAACTCCTCCTTCGACTGGAACGGCATTCGAGAACCGTTTGTCGTGGCCACGGAAAACGACTGCCTCAACGGGGTAGCCATGCTCTTTGGGCACCTCTTGACCAACACTGCTCAGGTCTTTGCTGATGTGAGGACCTACTGGAGCCCGGCAGCGCTCAAGCGGGTGACGGACTACGAACTGACCGGCCTAGCGGAGGGTGGGATCATCCACCTGATCAACTCTGGCTCCGCCACCCTGGACGCCACCGGCCTGCAGACGATTGACGGTCAGCCGGCCATGAAAGCCTTCTGGGACATCACTCCCGAAGAGGTTGAAAAGTGCCTTAACGCTACAACCTGGTACCCAGCGATCACGGAATACTTCCGAGGGGGCGGTTTCTCCTCCAGCTTCCTAACCCGTGGGGGCATGCCGATCACCATGTCCAGAGTCAACCTGATCAAAGGGCTTGGTCCAGTGTTACAAATTGCGGAGGGGTACACCGTGGACCTGCCGGAGGACGTCCACCACACCTTGGATGAGCGCACCAACCCCACCTGGCCAACCCATTGGTTTGTGCCCAACTTGACGGGCAGTGGCCCTTTCAAGGACGTCTACTCCGTGATGTACAAATGGGGTGCCAACCACGGCGCGATTAGCTATGGTTACATCGGTGCTGATCTGATCACCCTGGCCTCTATGCTGCGTATTCCGGTCTACATGCACAACGTGCCTGAAGAGAGGATCTTCCAGCCCAGCGCCTGGACCGCTTTTGGCGCGATGGACCCGCAGGGTGCCGACTTTAGAGCCTGCGCTAATTTTGGGCCGTTGTACTGAACACGAAAACCACGAACAGGGACGAAAGCCACGAAACACAAGACACCCCTTTCGTGCCCTTCGCTCACATTCGCGTCATTCGTGTTCACGCTTTCGCCATGGATCAAGCAACCGGGCGGGTGCCGGTCTGATTAGCGATGACACCCGCCCGGTTTCAATGAACCTGTGTAGAATTAAGGGGGAGATGATCGTGTCTCATCAGCATAACTTTTTGGCCTTCGACCTGGGCGCGGAGAGTGGTCGCGCTGTACTGGGCCAGTTCGACGGAGAGAGGCTCAGGCTTTCAGAAGTGCATCGGTTTCCCAACGGCCCGGTGCGCCTGCCGGATGGCCTGCACTGGGATGCGTTGCGTCTTTGGAGCGAGGTCAAGCAGGGCTTAGCACTGGCCATTCAGGAGTACGGGGCCGACCTGTCTGGCGTTGGTCTTGACACATGGGGCGTGGATTTTGGCTTGCTTGACCGGGACGGCGCGTTGGTCTCGAATCCCTACCACTACCGTGACAGCCGGACCGATGGCATGCTCGACGAGGCCTTCCGCCGCGTGCCCCGCGCGGAAATATTCGAGCAGACCGGCATTCAGTTTATGCAGATCAATAGCCTGTACCAGTTGCTTTCAATGGTTGTCCGCCAATCACCGGCCCTCGACATCGCCGAGACCTTCCTGACCATGCCCGACCTGTTCAATTACTGGCTCACCGGGCGCAAGGTGTGCGAGTTCAGCATTGCCACCACCACCCAGTGTTACGACCCGCGCCAAGGCGATTGGGCCAGGCCGTTGCTCGAAAAGATGGACATCCCCACTCGCATCTTCCCCGAGATCGTGCCGCCAGGGACTGTCTTGGGCGAGTTGTTGCCGTCAGTAGCCGAGGAGGTTGGCCTGAGTGGCCTGCCGGTTATCGCCCCAGCCTGCCACGACACCGGATGCGCAGTGGCGGCGGTCCCCGCCGAAGGGCCTGTCCTGAGCGCCGCCGAAGGATCGGACTTTGTGTACATCAGTTCCGGTACGTGGTCGTTGATGGGCGCCGAGTTGCCAGAGCCCGTCATCAACGAGCAAAGCCTGGCCTTCGATTTCACCAACGAAGGAGGCGTAGGCGGTACCTTCCGCTTCTTGAAGAACATTACCGGGTTGTGGCTGGTACAGGAGTGCCGGCGCACGTGGGCGCGCCAGGACGAAGAATTCTCGTACGACGATTTGACGCAGATGGCGGCTCAGGCCGCCCCTCTGCAATCTGTCGTTGACCCCGACTACCCCGAGTTTCTCAAGCCGGGCGATATGCCAGCTCGCATCCGCACCTTCTGTCAGAAGACGGACCAGCGGGTTCCGCACAATAAGGGGGCGATCGTTCGCTGCGTGCTGGAGAGCCTGGCGCTCAAGTACCGCTGGGTGCTGGAGCGGCTTGAGGAGATCCTGGGCCGTCGCCTGGCACCCATCCATATCGTCGGCGGCGGGACGCAGAACCGGCTGCTCAACCAGTTCGCCGCCGACGCGACCGGTCGGCAGGTGATTACCGGGCCCATCGAGGCTACGGCTGCCGGCAATGTCATCATGCAGGCGATGGCGCTGGGACACATCGGATCCCTGGAGGAGGGGCGGCGGATCGTGCGCCATTCCTTTGACGTCGCCACCTATGAGCCTACCGGCGGGGCTGAGTGGGATGAGGCTTATACTCGCTTCCTGGCCGTGATGGAGCAGAACGGCTAGAGCAAGCCCAGACTCTTTTGGAGGTGTGTCAGGTATGAGTGACGAATTACGTACAATGCGTGCAGCGCGCCTGCACGGCATCCGTGACATAAAGCTGGAAGACCTGCCCCGACCGACACCCGGCCCTGACGAGGTGCTTCTGAAAGTGGCCTCTGTGAGTATTTGTGGTTCCGACGTCCACTACTACCTGGAGGGCCGCATCGGCAGCCAGGTGGTGACCGGCCCCATCATCATGGGCCACGAGTTCTCGGCCTGGGTCGCTGAGTTGGGTCCGGGCATCGAGGAGCTGGACGTCGGGCAGTTGGTCGCCGTCGATCCGGCGATCTACTGCGGAGAGTGCGAACCCTGCCAACATGGGCATCCCAATCTGTGCCCAAACGTTCACTTTCGCGGTACGCCGCCGATAGATGGCGTTTTCGCCGAGTACACCGTTATGCCCGCCGGAAACTGCTTTCCCTTGCCGCCAGGATTTGGGCCTGCGGAGGGCGCGATGCTGGAACCGCTGGGCGTCGCCATCCACTCTGTTGACCTGGCACACCTGAGACCAGGGTATACTGTCGCCGTGCTGGGAGCCGGTCCCATCGGGCTATTGATCGCGGCGGTGGCAAAGGCGTCTGGTGCCAGCGCGATCTACATGACCGAACCGCTGGCCTACCGGCGGCAATTCGCCTTGGACTACATCGCCGATGCAGCGCTGGACCCTTATGAAAATGGGACGGATGTCGTTGCCGAGATCATGCGCCTGACTGGCGGGCGTGGCGTGGACGTGGCTTTTGAGGCCGCTGGCGCACCGGAAACTCCTCAGCAAGCCGCTGCTGTGGCACGCATCGGCGGCAAGGTGATCGTCGCTGGCATCCCGGCCGATGACACCATGACCATGAACGCCTCCACCGTTCGCCACAAGGGTCTGACCATTAAGCTGGTGCGGCGCATGAAGCACACCTACCCTCGGGCCATCCGCCTGGTGCAGACAGGCATGGTGGATGTCAAATCCCTGGTTACCCACACATTTCCCCTAGAGCGCATCACCGAGGCCTTTGAGATGGTCGCCGCTTACGACGATGGGGTGTTGCGGGCGATTATCCAGGTTTCCAACGCATAAGAAACCAGGTTTTTCAAAAAAACCTGGTTTCTTGAAAGAGGAGGGGACCAATCAACCAGCGAGTTGCTGACTTAGAAACGAGCCTCAATGACTTTGCCCCGGATGTCCGTGCCAATGCCCTGGCAGAGCTAGTCTCGCTGGCCCAACAGGGCACTGTTCCACTGGAGCCGGAAGCCGACGTGGCCAACATGCATTGCCACACCTTTTTCTCCTTCAATGCCTGCGGTCACTCGCCCACGTCGCTGGCCTGGTTGGCCAAGCGGCGAGGCTTCCGGCTGATGGGCATCGTTGATTTCGATGTGTTGGATGGCGTGGACGAGTTTCTGGGTGCCTGCGAGCTGGTCGGAGTGCGGGGCAGCGCGGGGATAGAGACCCGCGTTTTCATCCCCGAGTTTGCGAGGCGCGAGATCAACTCTCCCAGCGAGCCGGGCATCTGCTACCACATGGGCATTGGGTTCACCTCCAGCCAAGTGACTGAAACAGCCGCCTGCATCCTGGGCGATTTGCGTCAGCGGGCCGCCTGGCGTAGCCGAGATATGATGGATCGCATCAACGCTCACCTGGACCCGGTGGCGATTGATTACGAGCGAGACGTATTGCCTCTTACGCCAGCGGGGACCGCCACCGAGCGTCACATGGTCGTGGCCTATATACGGGCAGCAGAACGCATCATCCCGAACCCGGTTGAGTTCTGGGCCGACAAGCTGAACGTCGAGCCCGAGCAAGTGGCAACGCTCATGGACGATACGCCCGGGTTCCAAAATCTGATTCGCGCCAAGTTGATGAAGCGTGGTGGTGTGGGATATGTTCAACCTAACCCAGGCACTTTCCCCACGGTGGAGGAGTTTCACGAGCTGATCGTGGCATGTGGTGCGCTACCTTGCGCTGCCTGGTTGGATGGCACCTCTGCTGGCGAACAGGCCATCGAAGAGTTGCTGGATCTGCTGATCGGCAAGGGCGTGGTCGCCCTCAACATCATACCCGACCGCAATTGGAACATCGCCGACCTTGAGACCCGCCGCCTGAAGGTGCAGAAACTGTACGACGTCGTCCGGCTGGCCCAGGACCTGGCGCTGCCGCTGAACGTCGGGACGGAGATGAACAGTTTTGGGCAAAAGCTGGTTGATGATTTTGATGCCGCGGAACTGGCCCCGGTGCGCCAGGCATTTCTCGACGGCGCGCATTTCATCTATGGCCACACCATCCTTCAACGCGCGTTGGGGCTGGGCTATCAGAGCGAGTGGGCGCAAATCTATATGCCCTCTCGCCGGGCGCGTAACGATTTCTACACCAGGGTGGGATACCTGGTGCCGCCGGGCAAGGCAGGTGTGGCACGGCTCAAGCAATTGGATGCGACCATGCCACCTGCCCATGTCTTATCAAAGTTGAACGAGTAGTTGAGGGGATGGGAGGAACTTGTGTCCGATAAGCTAACCGACTACCGGCGCGCTGAGGCGTCGCTACCCGACCGCAACCGCCTCTGGCCCCTGTACGGCGCCGGCTTTGAGAACCTGGGGCGCGACGGGCAGCCCATCGAAGTACCCATGCCCGAATACGGTCCCGACGAACTGCTGGTGCGCCACGACGCCTGCGGGCTGTGCTTCTCCGACATCAAAGTCATCCAGCTCGGCTCGCAGCACCCCCGCATCTACCGCGACATGCAATCCGACCCGGTGGTGCTGGGCCACGAGACCACAATGACCGTCGTCGGCGTGGGCGATGACCTGCGCGACCAGTACCACGTTGGCGACCGTCTCACCCTTCAGACCGACATCTACGTAGGGGGCGTGGGTTATGCTTTCGGCTACGAGATCCAGGGCGGCCTTGCCCAGTACAACGTGATTGACCAGCGGGTGCTCAATGGGGACCACGGCAACTACCTCATCCCCCTCAAACCCGACATTGGCTACGCCGAGAGCGCCCTCCTCGAGCCATGGGCCTGCGTCATTGCTGCCTACCGGCTGCAATACAGGACTGGACTGAAGCCGGGTGGCACAACTTGGATCATCGGAGCACACCCCTCCCCGGGTGGCGGGGTAAGGGACTACACCATCAGTGCCAGCTTTGACGAGGCCTCGTACCCCGACCGATTGCTGCTGACGGACGTCCCCGCCGTTTTTGCCGACTGGCTAAAGACACGGGCTGAGGCGCTGGGCGTGGAGGTGATCGAAATGGACGACGTCACTGCCCCGCCCGTGGACCAGGTGGACGACATCGTCCTGCTCGGTGCCGATCCTGACCTCATCGAGATGGTCAGCCCGCGCCTGGCCGACTTTGGCATCATGGCTCTCGTCGCCGACGCGCCGCTCCCGCGCAAGGTGGCTGTAGACGTGGGGCGGGTGCACTACAACCGCTGGGTCTATGTGGGCGGTCCTGGCCCCGACATTGCCCACGCCTACAGCAGCGTGCCGGTCCGCTCTGCACTCAAGGCGGGCGGGCGGGCCTGGTTTGTCGGCGCTGGCGGGCCGATGGGACGTATGCATGTCCAGCGCGCCATACAGATCAGCGACGGTCCTTCAACCATCGTCTGCACCGATGTCAGCGACCTTCGTCTCGACGACCTATGGGTTACCTTTGCTACTGAGGCGGCAGCCAAGGGCATCAACCTTGTCTGTCTCAACCCGATGCACGAAAAAGTCTACACGGCGGGCATGGCCCCTTTCAAAGAGCAGGGCTTTGACGACATCGTCGTGCTGGCGCCTGTCCCTGCCATCATTGCCGATGCCATAACCTATCTAGTTCCCAAAGGTGTGATGAACGTGTTTGCTGGCGTGGCCCGAGGGACGATGGTCAGTCTTGACCTGAGCGACGTTTACCTCAAAGACGCGCGGGTCATCGGACACTCAGCCTCGACCATCGAAGATCTGCGGCTGATGTTACGCCAGGTGGAGTCGGGCACATTATCGCCCAACCGGTCGGTGGCGGCAGTCGGCTCGCTCAGCGCCGCCCGTGACGGCTTGCAGGCGGCGAAGGATGCGGTTTTCCCCGGTAAAATCGTCATCTACCCCCACATCAAGGATTTCCCCCTCACTGCCTTACCAGACCTGAAAGAAAAGTTGCCCAGTGTCTATGCCAGGCTCAAGGACGGGCGCGAATGGACAGTTGAGGCGGAGCAAGAGTTCTTGAGGCTGATGCTGCCGTAGGTCGTGAGACGGAAGAGGTGAAACGTGATTGCGCTCCACGCTTCACATTTCACACTTCACGCTTCCGGTATTGGAGAAAGGTCATGGAGAAAACACTATGGGATAAAATTGCCATCGTCACCGGCGGCGCCCAGGGGCTTGGCGAAGCCATCTGCCATCGGCTGGCCCGCGAAGGCGCTTACGTCGTTGCCGCCGACCTGAACCTGGAGGGTGCAGAGCGCGTTGCGACCGAGATCATGGCGCAGACCGATCGGCGCGCCATCGCCGTCCAGGTAGACGTGACTGAGGAGGCTCAGGTGACGGCGATGGTGGACCGCGCCGTCCAGGAGTTCGGGCGGCTCGACATCCTCGTGTCCAACGCAGGCATCCTCATCGCCGAGCCGGTGGACGAGTTCCCGGCCGACAAATGGCAGGCTGTGCTCAAAGTCAACCTGTTTGGCTACTTTCTGTGCGCCAAACACGCCGCCCGCGTGATGAAGACGCAACAGAGCGGCGTCATCATCCAGATTAACTCTAAATCCGGCAAGAAGGGGAGCTACAAGAATTCGGCCTACGCCGCCTCCAAGTTCGGCGGCATTGGGCTGACCCAGAGCATCGCCCTGGAACTGGCCGAGTACAATGTGCGCGTCAACGCCATCTGCCCTGGCAACCTGCTCGACTCGCCGCTGTGGGTTGACTCGCTCTACAAGCAGTATGCCAAAAAGTGGGGGGTCACCGAAGAGGAGGTGCGCCAGAAGTACATTGACCAGGTGCCAATGAAGCGCGGCTGCACCTACGAGGACGTGTGTAACGTCGTCGTCTTTCTGGCATCAGACCAGGCCAGTTACATGACCGGACAGACCATCAACGTAACCGGCGGCCAGGAGATGCGCTGACACGACACGAGCGTCATTAAACTGTCCAAGAGCAGTGGAGCGGAGAGAAGCTGGTTTCTCTATCGGTCTAATACGAATGTGAGGTGGATTCAATTGTGAGTGACAAGATCAATCTGAAGGAACACAAGCTTGCCAAGGAACAGGCCCTCGATCTCCTGCGGCAGATGTGGGAGATCCGTATGTTCGAGGATAAAGTCTACGAGCTGTTAGGGCGCGACCTGATCAAGGGCGCGTCTCACCTGTACGCAGGCGAGGAGGCGGTGGCTGTGGGGGCTATCTCCGCCCTGCGAGACGACGACCTCATCACCAGTACCCATCGCGGCCACGGGCATTGCCATGCCCGCGGTGCTTCCCTGGCCAAGACGGAGGAGGCGCGGCAGGAGCACTACAACAAGATGATGGCCGAGTTGTGCGGTCGCGCCACTGGCTACTGCCTGGGGCGCGGCGGCTCCATGCACATTGCCGACGTGGAGAAGGGCAACCTGGGGGCCACCGGCATCGTGGGCGGCAACATCCCGGTGGCCACAGGGGCGGGGCTGGCCCAGCAGTTACTGGGCACAGACAGGGTGGTGCTCTGCTTCTTCGGCGACGGCGCGTCCAACACGGGCAACTTCCACGAGTCGCTCAACCTGGCGGCCCTCTGGAGTTTGCCCGTGGTCTACATCGTGGAGAACAACCTGTACGGTATGTCCGTGCCCATCCAGAAAGCCACAGCGAAACTGGACATCGCCGACCGGGCCTGTGCCTACGGCATCCCCGGCGAGGTGGTGGATGGCATGGACGTGCTGGCCGTCCGCGAGGCGGTGAGCAAGGCCGTTGAGCGTGCCCGCCGTGGCGAGGGGCCCTCGCTTATTGAGTGCCAGACCTACCGTTGGTACGGCCACTCCCGCTCCGACCCGCGCAAGTATCGCACAAAGGAGGAGGAGACTGCCTGGAAGGCGCGCGATCCCATTCCCACCTTTGCCGCCCGGCTAGTGGAGGCAGGTATCGCTATTGAGGAAGAGATCGACGCTCTGGAGGAAAAGGTGGAGCAGGAGATTGAAGAGGCGACAGAGTTCGCCCTAAATTCGCCCACGCCGCCGATGGAGGAGCTGGAACTGCATGTCTACGCGCCGTTCAAGTGGAGGGAGGCGGACATGGCCCGCGAGAGGGAACTGCGGGAGCGCTGCCGGACGGGTGGCCCGGGCACGCGCAAGATCTTGTACTGGCAGGCCATCCAGGAAGCGTTGCGCGAGGAAATGAACCGCGACCCCAACGTGTTTGTGATGGGGGAGGACGTGGGGTTGTACGGCGGGGCCTACGGCGCTACACGGGGGCTCTTTGAGGAGTTCGGGCCGGAGCGGGTGCGCGACACACCCATCTCCGAGGCGACCATCGGCGGGGCGGCAGTAGGCGCAGCTATGTGCGGCCTGCGGCCCGTGGCCGAGATCATGTATGTAGACTTTACCCCGCTGGCCATGGACCAGATCGCCAACCAGGGGGCCAAGAACCGCTATATGTTCGGCGGCAAGACGACGGTGCCTATGGTCATCCGTACTGAGGGAGGCGCTGGACGCTGCATCGCCGCCCACCACTCGCAATCGCTGGAGGCGCTATGGGTGCACTTCCCCGGCATCTACGTGGTCATGCCCAGCACCCCCTACGACGCCAAGGGGTTGCTCAAGGCAGCCATTCGCGACGATAACCCGATCATGTTCATCGAGCACAAGATGCTCTACGGCATCGAGGGCTATGTGCCCGACGAGGACTATATCATCCCCTTCGGTGTGGCCGACGTCAAGCGCGAGGGCTCCGACGTGACGGTGATTCCCTACTCGCGCATGGTGCACCGGGCGTTAGAGGCCGCCGAATGGCTAGAGAGGGAAGGGATCAGCGTGGAAGTAATTGACCTGCGCACACTCAAGCCGCTGGATATGGAGACAATAGCGGCGTCGGTGAAAAAGACCGGGCGCGTGATGGGCATCACTGAGGCTTACAAGACGGGATCATTCATCAGCGAACTGGCCACGCGCATCCAGGAGGAGTTGTTCGACTGGCTGGATGCGCCGGTGGTGCGGGTCTGTGCCGCGGACGTGCCCGTCCCCATGAGCGAGCCGCTAGAAGACGCGGCCATCCCCAGCGTGGAGGCGATCATCGCCGGCATCCGCCAGGTGTTGCGGTAGGAGGAGCCATGATTACCGAAGTGATCCTGCCCAAGTTGGGGCAGACTATGGAAGAGGGCACCATCATCGAGTGGCTCAAGAAGGAGGGAGACTCGATCGAGCGGGGCGATCTCCTCTTCGTCTTCGAGTCGGACAAGGCGACTCTGGAGGTAGAGGCCACGGCGCGGGGCTTTTTGCGCAAGATCCTGGTGCCGGTGGGCAAGACGGCGCCGGTCCTCACCGTGGTGGCGCTGATCACCAAGACTCCCGATGAGGACATCTCGGCGTATGAGTCGCGGTTCCAGGTTCCAGGTTTCAGGTTTCAGGTTGCCGAGGCTGCGGAACCTGCAACCTTCAAACCTGAAACCAGTCGTGTCTTCGGCTCGCCCCGGGCGCGGAAAATGGCGAGGGAGAAAGGGGTGAACCTGGAACTGGTGACCGGCACCGGTCCCAACGGGCGCATCGTCGAGCAAGACGTTTTGGACTACCTAGCCCTTCGGCAGGACTCAGGACGGCCCAAGGCCACGCCCATGGCCCTCAAGGTCGCTGATGCCCTCGGCGTGGACATCGCCACGGTAAGCGGCACCGGCGTCAGCGGGCGGATCATGAAGGCAGACGTGGAAGCCGTCGCTGCCCCCACAGCCCCGCTTGCCCTGCCGGTTGAGATGCCGTCCGTCGAGAGCGTGCCCCTCACCGGGCTGCGGCGCATCATCGCCGAGCGCATGGCCGCCAGCGTCCAGGCCACCGCCCGCGTTACCCTGGTCACCGAGGCCGACGCCACCGCCTTCGTCGAAGCGCGGGAACAGCTCAAAGCCAGCGTAGCCGACGAATGGGGCTTTGCACCGGGCTACAACGACCTGCTGGGCATCATCGTCACCCGCGCCCTGCGCGAGTTCCCCTACATGAACGCCCGCCTCAGTGCCGATGGACAAGCCATCGAGCGACTGTCAGTGGTCAACCTGGGCATGGCCGTGGACACCGAGCGCGGCCTGCTGGTACCAGTGATCCGGAACGCCGACCAGAAGGGCCTACGCGCCTTCGGGGCCGAGTTCCGCGCGCTGACGGAACGGGCACAGGCGGGCCAGGCATTGCCTGACGACCTGACCGGCGGGACGTTCACGGTGACCAACCTGGGCATGTACGAGATAGACGCTTTCACGCCCATCATCAACCTGCCGGAAGCGGCCATTCTGGGCGTGGGGCGCATCCAACCCAAGCCGGTTGTCCGCGACGGCGAAATCGTCGTGCGGCAAATGTGGACGCTGAGCCTGGTCTTCGACCACCGGCTGGTGGACGGTGCACCAGCGGCCCGTTTCCTACGACGGATCAAGCAGTTGGTCGAAAACCCTTATCTACTGTTGGGATAGGTGAACATGATGATTCAGACCGACATCGCTATTCTGGGTGGTGGGCCGGGCGGCTACGTGGCGGCGCTGCGGGCGGCTCAGCTTGGCGCGCAGGTGGCCCTCATCGAAGAGAACACCGTCGGCGGCGTCTGCCTCAACGTGGGCTGCATCCCCACCAAGGCGTTGCTGCGCAGCGCCGAGGTCTACCGGGCGTTTCTCCGGGCGGAGGCATTCGGATTACGGCTGGAGGGCAGCGTGACACCTGACTGGCCAGCGATCCAGACGCGCAAGGAGGACATCGTCCGGCAACTGGTGCACGGCGTAGAGGTCCTCTTGCGCAAGGCTGGTATGCAGGTGATCCAGGGCAGAGGGCGGTTTGTGGACCCCCGGACGCTGGAGGTGACGACCGCTGACGGCATGCAGCGAGTAGACGCGAAGCACGTCGTCATCGCTACCGGCTCGCAGCCAATACAGTTGCCACTGCCCGGCATGGACCCTTCGACAGGCTCAGGGCGAGGCTTGCCGGGTGTGATTGATTCCACCGGCGCGCTGGCGCTGGAAGCATTGCCCAGGCGGTTGCTGGTCATCGGCGGCGGCGTGGTCGGCCTCGAATTTGCAGACCTGTTCAATGCCTTTGGCGCGGAGGTGGCCGTCGTCGAAATGCTGGACCGGCTGCTGCCGCAGATGGACGCCGACCTGGGGAAAGCATTGGCCTGGACGATGGTGCAGCGCGGGGTGAAGCTCCACCTGAACAGCCAGGTGACCCGCGTGGACGCTGTGGAGGGCGTCCTGCAAGCCACGGTCGTCACCCCCGGCGGTGAGGTGGAGATCGAGGCCGACCGGGTACTGGTCGCCGTTGGGCGGCGGCCCAACGTCGAGGATCTAGGGCTGGAAGCGGCCGACGTGCGTTTTGACAAGGCCGGCATTCCGGTGAACGCTCGGATGCAGACAAACGTGCCGGGTGTCTATGCCGTCGGGGACGCGACAGGCGGCGCGTTGCTAGCCCACGTCGCCATGCGGGGCGGCGAAGTGGCTGCGGAGAACGCCCTGGGCCACGCGGCGGCTTTCGACCCCAAGACAGTTCCCTGGTGCGTCTACACCGATCCGGAGGTTGCCAGCGTGGGCTTGACCGAGGCGCAGGCGCACGAGGAGGGTTACGACGTGCGGCTGGGACGCTTTCCGCTGACCGCCAGCGGCAGGGCGTTGACCTACGGCGAAACCGATGGCTTCGTCAAGGTCGTCAGCGAGGCCCGATACGGTGAGGTGCTGGGCCTGCACATCGTCGCACCTCATGCCAGCGACCTAATCCACGAGGGCGGGCTAGCCTTGACACTGGAGGCTACCCTGGATGAGCTAGTCACGACAATTCACGGCCATCCCACCCTGAGTGAGACCGTCCGCGAGGCGGCACTAGAGGTCCGTAGCCAAGCGCTTCATTTGCCTCACTAGCACTTGAGGTTATGAAACCTTCACAAAGGTCTGCGTTCCTGCCTCCTCTCAATAACGACGATCTCATCGCCCCTCCTCACCCAGCCGCTCTTTACCACCCGGCAGAAGATGCCCTCGGTGGGCAGGAGCGAGAGCCCCTGGAAGCTGTAGGTGTGGGCCAAGTGAGGCGACTTGCCAATCTGAACCACCTCCAGAACGGCTTCTCCGGCCCGCAGGCGCGTGCCGAGGGGCAATGCAAGGAGATCAATGCCCTGGGTGGTGAGGTTCTCGGCGAAGTCACCGGGGCCGGCCTTGATGCCATACTCACTATTAGCCCGCGCGATGCTTTCCAAAGCCAGGAGGCTGATCTCTCTCTCGCTCAAACCTGCGTGGGCGTCGCCCTCCAGGCCGTGGCCCTCCCGGAGATAACCCTCACCTATGTCCCTCTTGGGATCCATGCGCCTTTGGCTGGCGCAGACAGCTACAATCGAACCCATCGCTGTTCTCTCCTCAATTAAGTCTACTTTCATTGCCTCAACGCTCCCTTGATCCGCATCCACATCGCCTTCAACTCCGCCGTCACCGGCCCATCGTCGTATTCCGTCACCGGCAGGCCCTGCACCATGGCCTCGGTCACCACGGTGTCGTAGGGCACCCGCCCCACCAGGACGATCCCCCGCGCGGCACAGAAAGCGGAGATCTCGTCCGCTCGCGATGGGTTGATGTCGGTCTTGTTAATGCAGATCAGGGCCGGCACGCCAAAGTGGTTAGTAGTGGCCAGGATGCGCTCCAGGTCGTGGATACCAGAGATGGTAGGCTCCACCACCAGCAGAGCCAGGTCGGCCCCTGTGCTGGCTGCGATGACCGGGCAGCCGATGCCCGGCGGACCATCCACTACGAGCAATTCGCGGCCCTCGTCCAAGGCCAAGAGCCGAGCCCGCTGTTTGACCATCGTCACCAGCTTGCCAGAGTTCTCCTGCGCGGCGA
>JADHWW010000150.1 GCA_016783285.1 Anaerolineae bacterium | reverse complement strand
AACTTGGCGAAGGCCCACGCAGCCCACAGTGCAGCGTGGGTATACTGGCCGCCGTTCTCCCGGATTCCTGGTAGATAGCCCTTGATGTAGCCGGGGTCGCGCGTCGTCTCGTCGAACGGCGGGGTGAAGAGCAGCACCAGTTGATCGTCCAGGCGCACAAGTAGGTCGGCAACAGCGTCCATTGCCTGTGATGCACGTACCGGGTCAGCCGCCCCGGAGAGCACGGCCCACGATTGGGCGATGGAGTCGATTCGGCATTCGCGGTTTTCGGCCGACCCCAGCGGCGTGCCGTCGTCATAGTACGCGCGGCGGTACCACTTCCCGTCCCAACTGTTGGCTTCCAATGCCTGGCGCAGGTTCTGGGCCTGCTGCCGATACGCGGCGGCCTGTCCGTCATCCTCTACGAGCTCACAAAGGGAAGCGAAGTGTGTCAGGGTGGCGTAGAGGAACCAGCCCAACCACACACTTTCACCTCGGCCCTCGATTCCCACCTGGTTCAGTCCATCGTTCCAATCTCCGCTGCCGATCAGGGGCAGGCCGTGCGACCCGGCGGTGCTCCCTTTCTCCAACGCCCGACGGCAGTGCTCGTAGAGAGTATGGGTCCCAGCAGTAGTCTCGTAATGCCCGTAGCGCTCTGTCTCCTCTGGTTCCAGGGGGGTGCTCTTGAGAAACGGCACCGCCTCGGCCAGGATTGATCTGTCGCCGGTGGTGGTCACGTAGTGCGCCGTGACGAAGGGGAGCCACAGCAAGTCGTCAGAGCAGCGCGTACGCACCCCCCGTCCTGAAGGCGGATGCCACCAGTGCAGCACGTCTCCCGCTTCGAACTGGTGGCGGGCTGTGCTCAGGATGTGGCCCCGGGCGACGTCAGGCGCGGCATGCACCATAGCCATCACGTCCTGTAACTGGTCGCGATAGCCAAGAGCGCCGCTTGATTGGTAGAGCGCGGAGCGTCCCCACACCCGGCACGAGAGTGTCTGGTACAACAGCCAGCGATTGAGCAATAGGTCCATCGCCCGGTCGGGTGTCCGCACTGTGACAGTGCCCAACAGGTTGTCCCAGAATTCGTTCACAGCCTCCCAGGCGGCCTCTACCTGCGCTGGATCCTGGTACCGCTCGACCAACTGGCGTGCCTCTTGTCGATCCGCGCCCTGGCCCAGCAGGAAGAAGACTTCTTCCGTCTCACCAGGGGCCAACCAGATGTGGATCTGTAAGCCAGCGCAGGGATCAAGGCCCGCCTTCACCGTGCTGGCTAGCCCGACGCGGTCGAGGGCAGCCGGGTGCTGAAGACTTCCTCCGCGCCCCAGAAACTCGGTGCGGTCGGTGGTCAGGCCATGAGGTTCTTTGCTGGCGGCCAAGAAGGCGACTCGCTCGCTGAATTCTTCATTGTAGGGGTTGCGGGCCAACAGCGCGTTGCTAATGGCGTCAAACTCTGGAATGATATATTGCTGGGTTGTGTCCCGGATCGTGCCTAACACCCACTCGGCGTAGAGGGTGGCGGTGATGCGCCGGTTGCGGTTCCATGTGTTCTCCAGCCGCAACCCGAGCACCTTCACCGGCGCGTCCGGGACGGCAAAAAGACGCAATCGTTGTTTGAGGCCGTGGCTGTTATGTTCAAAGACGGAGTAGCCAGCGCCGTGGCGGATCAGGTAGGGGGCTGGCGCGCCTGCAGGTAGAGGGGTGGGCGACCAGACGTGTCCCACTTCCTCGTCGCGCAGATAGAGCGCCTCGCCCGGCGCGTCGGTCACCGGGTCGTTATGCCAGGGAGTCAGCCGATTCTCGCCGCTGTTTGCCGCCCAGGTACAGCCCGATCCCGCTTCGGAGACCAGGAAGCCAAAGCCGGGGGTGGCGATGACATTGA
The DNA here is from genome assembly GCA_016783285.1 of Anaerolineae bacterium. Next base: position 13,156 of record JADHWW010000150.1, on the reverse strand, counting down.
TCCAGGGAGCCGGCGTCCACTGGCCTGGCTCAAGATACATGATGTACTCGCGCCCGTCGGCGCTAAAGCCACCCAGTCCGTTGTCAAAGAGGAGGCCGGTGGGACGGACCAGTGGCGGGGTGAGTCCCTCTTCTTGAGAGGGGGATAAAGTGGAGACAAAGTGCGGCAGGTGGGCCGGCCGCTCGTGCAGCCGTCCCAACTGTTTGGCTAGCCGGCCTTTCTTCCCGTCCAGGACAGCCCGGGCGACCGTTTCCAGCAACACCTGGTCGGCCTCACTCATCTGGTCGGCGCGCAGAAGGAAGATACCGCCGCGCCGGTTCAGCCAGGCATCGCCGCCCGTGCGGGCGATCAACCGGTGTAACTGGTTGTGTAGCTCCTGACCGTAGCCGGTGTCTCGTTGGTTGAGGACAACCAGGTCAATCTTGACTTGCCGGTTGCGCCAATATGCATGGGCCTGGAGCAATTCGTGCACCAGAGCTGTTTCCTCCTGGCTGCTAACGTGCACCAGGATGACCGGATAGTCGCCGGAAATGGCATAGGCCCATAGTCCAGATTGCCCTTTACTGTTGGCCGCCAGTGTTGTTGGGTCGGCGCGCAGGGCAGGGTGGGGATAGAGAAGCACAGAAAGCAGTTGTTGGATGCGTTCCACTTCTGATGTGGTGAGATCAAGTTGGCGCAGTTCCAGTTCGCTGCGAGAGCGAGCCTGGTCAAAGCCCTGGTCAATCACGGGCCATCTTCTGTAGCGGCGGGCCAGGGTCAATGCCTCCTCGCGCGACCGGGCTGCCAGGGTGACGTAGGTGACCTGCATCGTCGCGTGCGGTTCCAGAACGACCTCCTGGCCGAGCGCCATGATCGGGTCCATGGTCGCGCCGGTGGTGCCCGAGAGCCCGCCCCCCCTTTCATCCCCCCCATTGGGGGGGACGGAGGGGGGGGAGAGTGCTGCCGGAAAACGGGCCGTCCGGCCCCGACCCAGAAAGCGGGCGCGATCGCTTTCGTGAGCGCCGGTGACCTTGCCCCCTCGTCCCACGACCAGCAAGTGGGCCAGGTAGATCGGTTCTTCCTCGGCCGAGCGAGGGCGGCGGCGGAAGAGCAGTCCGTTTACCTCCGGCCGGTATTCGCTCTCGACGAACAGCTTGTTGAACGCCGGATGGCGCAGGTCGGCAGCGTGAGGTGCGAGCACAACTTCGCCGTAACTGGTCAGCATCAGCCGGCGGGTCTGGTCGCTGTGATTGATCAGGGTAACGCGCCGGAGCTCGACGTCGTCGTCTGGTGGAACGGTGATCTCCATGTGCAGAGAGATGTCGTGGTCGCGGCGCCGGAATTCAGCCTTGTGGGTGTGGAAGAGTACCTCCTGGCTTTCTGGTGGGGAACCGGTTGGCTGGTAACCCGCCGACCAGAGGTCGCCGCTATCTTTATCCTGGATGTAGAGCCAGGTTCCCCAGTTGTCCAGGGTGGTATCGGCACGCCAGCGGGTGAGGTCCACCCCCTGCCAACGGCTGTAGCCGCCGCCGGCGCTGGTGATGAGCAGGTCGTAATGCCCGTTGGAGAGGAAATGCACCTGTGGTAGTGGACCGTCCACACACGCGCGCCAGGGTCTCAAGGTTGGGCGGGGTTGAGCCGGAGGATAGATGCCGGCCTCCGCCGGATGCGGGGCCTCGATGGGGGACTGCTGTGGCATCTGCTCTTGCATGAGCAGCTCTACGCTCTGCACGCGGGGGTCGGCGTGAAAGCGACGCGGCATCGGTTCGTCCTGGAGGTAGTTGGTCAGAGCGAGCAGGATCATGCCCTGGTGATGGGCCATGTACGAGCGCACGATCCCGCTTTTCTGTCCCAGGGACAGCCGGGAACGAGTATAGTCAATTGCCTCGTAGAAGCCATAGTGACCAAGCATCTGCTGTTCGATGAGATGCTCGATGTTCTGCAACACAGCCCGGGGATGCAGCGGCAGGGCAAGCAGCGAAGCGTACGGCGAAATCACCACATCCTCGCCCAGGCCGCGTTTGAACCCCAGTCCCGGCACGCCGAATCCCCGGTACTGGTAGTTCAATGCTGCGTCAAAGCCATAGTAGCCTGACTCCGAAATACCCCAAGGCACGTCCTTCTGGCGGGCGTATGCAATCTGGCGATGGACAACTGCCTGGCAGGTTTGGTCCAGAAGCGTGCCCTCGTAACTGCGCATCAGCAGGGAGGGCATGAGATACTCGAACATGCTTCCGTTCCACGAGAGAAGTCCCCGCGTGCCGTCAATCCGGGAAAGGGGGCGGGCCAGATGGAGCCAGTGATTCTGGGGGACATCATCCTTGGCGATGGCCAGAAGGCTGGCTAGCCGTGCTTCGGAGGCCAGCAGGTCATAGTGGTTGCTATCCAGTTTTCCAGTTGCTACATTGTAACCAAGGTGGAACACGCGGCGCTGCGAATCAAGCAGGAAGCCAAAATCCATGGCCCGGAAGTATGCCTCTACCTGACCGCTCAGGCCTTGAATACCGATCAGCAAGCCCTCTGCGACCAAACGGGCGGAGTCCAACTCCTTGGCCAGGCCCGCGCACCAGGCGCGAGCCTCTTGTACCCGTTCGATAGACTCGGGGGTGGGAGGGTCTTGGTCCAGCAGGTGTTGCAGTTGTTTCAGTCGTGCCTGCGCTGCTTTGCAGATATCGGGCACCTCGCCGAGGCGGGGTGTGATCGGCAGGGTGTCCCGCAGCGCTTGCCAGGCAGACCTGACAGGTTTTCCGAAACCTGTCAGGTCTGGCGGCTGACTCAGAGGCACAAGCCATGGCAGCAGTAAGTCCCATTCATTCCGCATGTTGAGCAATTGGTGATGCACCCGTTCCGACCAGATGCGCAGGTCACGCAGGGCTGCGGCGTCCGAGATGCGCGCGCCGGATTCGACCAGTGACATCAACAGCCGGTCCAGTTCCTGCCAGCCAGTGTTGCTCAGCCTGGTCAGCAGAGGTGCCGAACCGGCGGGGTCATCTTGCACCGCCAGCACCTGCTGGCGGGTGTGAGCCAGATGGGCTTCCAGCAGCGCGACTGCTGTCTCGAGGCCAATCCCCTCCAGGCTCTTGACGATCTCCGCCAGGACGCCCAGCGTGTCGAGCAGACCCTGCCAGTGCTGCCGATGCAGAGCGGTCTGGGGCAGGGCCAGGCAGCCCTGTTTGAGAGCCAACAGGCAACCTGCCAGGTTGCCGCTGTCCACGGTGGACACGTAAGGCGGGGGCAGAGGCTCCAGGTTGTGTGTGCTGTACCAGTTCAAGAAGTGGCCCCGATACCGCTCCAGTTTGTCCATAGTGTCGAAGGTGGCGCGCAGCCGCAACACCAGGTCCATCAGGCCGATGTAGCCCAGGTCGTAGGCGGCCAGGGTGGAAAGCAGCAGCAATCCTATGTTGGTGGGCGAGGTGCGGTGCGCGACGAGTCCGCGCGGGTCTTCCTGGAAGTGGTCGGGGGGCAACCAGTGGTCCTCCGGGCCGACGAAGCGCTCGAAGTAGAACCATGTGCGGCGAGCCAGGCAGCGCAACTGTTGGCGTTGACCAGCGGGGAGCGAGGTTCGTTCGTGGACTACAGGCCGGCTGACCCAATAGGCTATGTAAGGGGACACCATCCACACAAACAGCAGTGGCGCGGCAACTAGCAACGCCACCGGGTTAATCAGTCCCACCAGCAAAGCCAGCCCCAGGACCAGAAGTGACACGCTGCCCATCTGCTTCCAGAGCAATCCTAACTTCGTTTCTTTGCTAAACAGCCGTATCGTATGTGCAGCCGTGGTCCATTGCAACAATCGCTTGCGGGTGATGGTCAGACGGACCAGGGTGCACGCGATGGCATCCAGCACGACTAAGGTCTCGTAGGGGAGGGAGACCAACGCCAGCAGCCAGCGGAGAGCATCCATCCCCACCGAATGTGTGGTCCAGGCCAACAATGTTCCTCGCAGTCGGTGAAGCAATACGGTAACCAGGCCGGCAAAAACCATCACGGCCAATGCCAGCATTACCGCCAGTGTCCACACCAGCGCCGATCCAGGCAACCATAACCATCCGGCGATCAGAAAAGCCAGCAGTGCCGGTGCGAGCAGGCTACGGCGCAGATTGTCCAGAATCTTCCAGCGGTCGAGCACGGAGAGGTCATTAGGCATCTTCCTGCCGTCTGCACGGGGCACTCTGGGCAACAGCCAGGGCAACAGTTGCCAATCCCCGCGCACCCAACGGTGCAACCGGCGCGTGTAGGCGAGATAGTGTGAGGGATAGTCTTCATACAGAATCACGTCTGTCACCAGCCCAGTGCGCCCGTGGATGCCCTCAAACAGATCATGGCTGAGCAAAGCATTGTCGGGTACAAGCCCAGTCAGGCCGCGTTCGAAAGCGACAACGTCGTAGATGCCCTTGCCAGCATAGATCCCTTCACCAAATAAGTCCTGGTACACGCTGGACACCGCCCGTGTGTACAGATCCAACCCGGTGTCCCCGGCGAAGACCTGCGCGAACAGTGACCGGCCAGCGCTGGTCGGCTTGATCTCCACTCGAGGCTGGAGCACTGTGTACCCGGCGATCACAGTGCTGCCCCCCCTTTCCTCCCCCCCAATGGGGGGGACAGAGGGGGGGGCAAATTCGGCCTGGTTCAGTGGGTGCGCCAGAGTGGCAATCAGACGACGCGCACCATCCCGAGGCAAGAGCGTGTCCGCATCCAGTGTGATGGCGTACCTGATACCCTGCAGGCCGTTTTTGTCCCCGATCTGCTCGGTATAAGCGGTTTCCTCGCCGCTAAGCAACCGATTGAACTCAACCAACTTACCCCGTTTGCGCTCCCAGCCCATCCAGCAGTCTTCGGCTTCGTTCCACTCCCGGTCGCGGTGGAAGAGATAAAATGGAGCAGCGACCCGCCGGCCGTATTTCTTGTTGAGGGCCCGGACACCGGCCTTGATCTGCTCAAGCAATGTGTCGTCGCCCGGCATGTACTTTTGTGGTGCGTCGGCGAAATCAGTGAGCAGCGCAAAGCGCAGATGAGGATCCTCGTTTCCGAGAAAGTGAAGTTCCAATTGGTGCAGCAGAGATTGGACTTCGCTGTCGTCGTTCAAGAGCGCAGGGACGACCACTATCGTGCTATATTCGGCCGGGATGCTTGCCTGGAAGTCCATCTTGGGTAACACCCGGGGTGGCACTGTGTGCGTGATCAGCCGGTTGACCAGGTGAACAGCGATGGCTGTAGCCGGTAGCAGGATCAACAGCCCCGCTCCTATCAATTGCGCGAGAGTCCCGCCAGCGACGAAGGCATAATACACCGGGCCGAGCAGGATGATCAATGTAAGCCAGGCGATGCTGCCCAGGTACACCAGCATAGGATGGCCAAACAGCCAGCGGTGCAGGCGAGCGCCCAAGCGAGGGCGATAGCCCAGGCAGGCCTCAAGTTGGGCGCGGCCTGTGTCCAGGAGATAGAAACCGACGTGGGTGACACGAGGTGCACCTGATAACCCACTTTGTTTCTCCTCTCCGATTCGAGTGGATGCGCTTTTGGCCAGCCGAATTGCTTCCCGGGCAACCTCTCCCTCGTTCCGGCCCGTCGCCAGGGCCAGTTCCTCAATCACCCCGCGATAGCGATCGCGGGTGTCGAAGTCCATGCGGGCATAAACGGCAGCCGGGTCGCGGCGCAATATCTGCTCCACCTGGCTGACGCTTTCGAAGAACGGTTTCCAATCCTGGGTCGCCAGTGCGCGCAGGCTGAGGATACAGTTGGCAACGACTGCCTCGTCTGCCAGATCGTGGGGTAGAGGCACGAAAGCGGGGTGGGTTTCCCCTTCCCATTCCTGCTTTGTGGAGGGGCCAGGGTAGGGAGGCATCCCCCCCAATGGGGGGGACAGAGGGGGGGGCAGTTCCGCGATGCGGGCGATTGCCTGAGCCAGACATTCCAGGGTCCCCAGGCGCAGCATTGTTGGCAGCGCCCACAATTCTCCCATAGTCAGGGGTGTGACTTGTTGATAGGCATGGACGAAGCGCGTCGCCCGGTCGAGATCGAGGTGGCTCTCGCAGTACCCGATCACCTCCCGCGCCAGTGCATAGATGCGAGGATAACCTTCCAGGGAGGCCGGGGAGGAAATGCCGAGTTTGGGCAACTGGCGATAGTAGCCTGCCGGCATGTCCTCGCGAACCTGGCGCAGTGCTTGTTGTACCACGTGGAAGTTGTCCAGCAGCCATTCGGCCGCGTAAGGGAGGGCACGCTGTGTCTCAGACACCTGTGCGAAATACTCATAGGTGTCGCGCAAGAGCGATTCCTGTTCGCGGAGGCGGTCCAGAAGCGGAGGCCTGGGCCTGGGGCGGCGAGAGACGACGTGGCTCTCGGCCAATTGAAACGCTATATCCTCCATCAATGTCCTTTGTATTCTCTTACGGACAACTCGGCCTGTGTCCTCTCCAATTCATCCTGGGATAGGTCCTGCACGATCAGCAGTGGAGTGGTGCCATAGGCGATGAAATTGAGGGCTACACTGCCGTGGGGCCACTTGGTTCCACCGGAATAGCCATGAGCGCTTAACACAACCAGGTCCACGTTTTCTTGCTTCACTAACTCATACAGTGTTGCCGCGGTGTTGTCGCTGACGAACAGATGGGTCTGGACGTCCAGGGACAGCCGGGACTGAAGCTGCTGCAAGTACCTGGTCGCTTCCAGCCGGTTACGCTCCGTGAGCCGGTTTGTCAGTTCAGTGTCTTCCTTCGTGGGGGGCGCACGAAGGACCATCTCCGGCCTGCGCACCACGTGTGCCAGCAGGATTTGGGATTTGTGGAAGCGAGCCAGGGTGGTTGCCAGCGGCAATGCGCACTCGGCCCGCTGCGAGCAGTCCAGGGGGATCAGCAGTCGCCGGTAAGACAAGCCTGTCAGGTCGCCGGTAACGGGCTGATAGGCCCGCACGATCATCGTCGGCACACAGGCCCGCAGGATAGTTTTCTGGACAATGCTGCTGATGTTCCACTCGCTCAGGCCGCTCCGTCCGTGGCTGCTGAGAAGAATCAGGCTGGCGTTTTGGCGGTGTGCGAACTCAACGATGTGTTCCGCTGCCGGGCCCTCCAGAAGGGTTTGTTCCGTTCGCAGGCCGGCTTCTTGCAAGCGGGTTGCGATCCCATCCAGGTAAGACCTGGCCTCGGCTTTGCGGATGTGCCAGTCGAGTGGGCCGACGGAGCGCATCTGCCCAACGGTGTGGACTTGCTCCAACACTCGCAGCAACGTGACCCGGGCTCCGAATGCCTGGGCTATCGCTACGGTGTGGGGCAGTACACACTCGGCGAGGGGAGATCCGTCCAGGGGAACGAGTATGTGATCGAACATAGTCCCTTACTCCTTTATTCTTCGTACGGTCGGAACAAAGAACTTGCCGCGCCTCGGCGGTGGGTGGGTGTTTGTATGCTGGCGCACGATTCAGTATAGCCCAATATTGCGCAGGAGTCAAAACTCCAAATAATTCTCTTAATCCTGCTCTGTTTCGGGGCAAACTCCGAGGAATTAAGGCTTTAATATGCTTGGTCTACCTGGCTGTGACTGGGCAGGGTAAAGGAGAAGGTGCTCCCCCGGCCCACTTCGCTCTCCACCCCTACCTGCCCGCCGAGTTTCTCCACAATGCGCCGCACGATGGACAGTCCCAATCCAAACCCTTTGGCTCGAACCCGGTGAAGTTGCGTGAACGGAGTGAACAACTGGGCTTGATCTTCCAGTGGGATGCCGGGGCCGTTGTCGCGTATCCAGAAGCGCACCATCGGGACTTCGGCGAGCCCTTCGGCTATGCTCAGGACAGGCTCAGTCGAGCCATCGATTCGCTGACTCGCTGACTCGCCAAAGCCCAGTTGGATGCGCGGCGGCTGACCGCCATACTTCAGCGCGTTGCTGAGGTAGTTGACCCACACCTCCTCGACCCAGGGGCCGTAGCCCAGCGCCACCGGCCAGGTCTCGGGCGACACAATCTCGGCCTGGCATTCTTCGATCTCATAGGCCAACCGCTGCCTGACTTCGGCCACGATGCTTGCCATGTCCAGTGGTCTCATCTTCACTTCCATCTTGCGCATTTCGGCCAGCAGTAGCAACTCGTCAATGATGTTGCTCGCCTTACGCCCGCTCTGCGCTATCGTGTGTAGGTGGCGGTGCATTACTTCGTCTGGTAGTGCAGTGCGATCCTCGTCCAACACATGGGCAAAACCGACGATGAGGGCCAATGGGGCTTTGAGGTCATGGGCCACGGTATGGGCGTATGCATCCAGTTCTTCGTTGCGTGCCTGCAATTCGGCAGTGCGTTGGCGCAACGCTTCGACCAGCCGGGCGTTGTCGGTGGCGATACCGGCCGTAGTGGTCAGTGCTTCCAACAACGTCAGGTGTGTTGTGTCGAAACGATCCACTTCCGTGTCCACCGCCTGGAGCACGCCGATCACATCCTGCTTGACTCGCAGTGGGACGGTGAGGATGGAACGCAGTGGCAGGCTGGTTTGCTGATCCACCCCCTTGAAGTGGCGCTCGTCGGCCTGTGCATCCGGCACGATCAGGCTCTCGCCACTGCGCGCCACCCATCCAGCGAGACCCTCTCCTGGCGCCAGTCGCCAGCCGCGTACGATCTCGCCTTGGGGGCCGATGGCCTGCCGGCAGACCAGTTCATCTGTCTCCGGCTCGATCAGCCAGACCGAGCAACCGGTCACATCCAGCAGACGCTGCATCTCTTCCAAGACGGTGACGAGCACCTGGTCCAGGTCGAGCGTGGCGGTGAGCGCCCGGCCCGCCCGGTTGAGCAGCGCCAGTTCGCGGTTGTGCTGCCGCAGCGCCTCCTCCGCTCGCTTGCGCTCGGTGATGTCCTGCAATATACCCACTAAGCGAACGGATTTGCCGTTTTCCCTCTCTGTAAGGCTGATGGAAGCAAGCGTAACATAACTACCATCTTTCTTCCTAAATCGGTACTCGGCCGTAGCACGATCTAACGTCTCAATAGCCTCCTGCAGAATTGATAGAACCTCATCTCTATCCTCAGGGTGTATTCTGTCTGCCCAGCCATCAACGTCAACTTGCGCGAATTCTCCAGGCGTATATCCTGTAATCTCTTCAATCGCGCCGCCCCAGGTAACCTTGCCTGTAGCGATATCATAACTGAATGTAAATCCCCTTGCTGCTTCTATCGCCGCAGATGCCTGTTTTTCACTTCTCCGCAATGCCTCCTCCGCCCGCTTGCGCTCGGTGATGTCTCGTCCTACTGACTGGAACTCAGTGAGGCGGTACTGCTCGTCAAATATCGCCCGGTCGGTCCACTGCTGCCAGCGTATCTCTCTATCGGGCGTCACAACCCGGTGCTCATAGGTCACAACGGGGTTCTCCTGGGACAGGGAGGCGAATTGCTTCCTGACGCTCTCCCGGTCCTCCTCGGGAATAAGTGGCATACAGCTATGCCCGATCAATTCTTCGCGCTCCTTGCCGAAATAGCGGCAGTAGGCTGCGTTCACGAAGGTCAGCGTTCCGTCGGGCCGGAAACGACAGACCAGTTCCGTCTGATCCTCTACGACGGCGCGATAGCGTGCTTCGCTCTCCCGCAGCGCCTCCTCCGCACGCTCGCGCTCGGTGATGTCGAGAATAAGCCTTGATACCGTGAAGAGACCAACGGCAGTGATCAGGACTGTTTCGATGAGCGCCTCACGCCAGTTAATGGAAGTGGGGGGCGTTCCCAGTAGAAGGTGAGGGAGATCCAAGACTTCATCCAGCCACACCAAAATGCAGAGCAGAACGAACATTTGGACCACGGACAGCCATGTTCTCCTGCCCATGATCGGTCTCTCCGTCCGTTCGCGCATTGTGTTCATCTTCCTTATCTTCCTTCGTTCACCGAGGCCTCTTTGTTCGCCGAAGGTCTCCTGACCGAGGCGTAGAGGGCTCGGTCGGGAGACCTTCGCCCATCAACCTGAGACCTTCGCCCATCAACCTGAGACCTTCGCCCATCAACCCGAGACCCTTCGCCCATCAACCTGGGTAGTTACCATGTTAGCAGCAAAGCGTGTCATGGAGCGTGTCAAAAAAGCGGATTGCAGACCGCGAAACCGAAAACAAAGCAGGCTCACGGGTAGAGATCTCCCGTGAGCCTGCTCAGGCACGGTTCAGGACCCAACGAGTGGGTCTGTGGATCGTGATGTAATTGGCTTGCACGGAGTGCCCCGCCACCCGGTGTCTCTAGCCCCGGCCCCGGTGGTGCCGGCAGACCACGCGGGTTTGGTTGTCTCAGGAACCTAAGTTCCGATGTGGCTCACCTGCTAACAGGCAATCGGTCCCCTCCTTTGCAAGAACGTGTCCTATGTGCCAGTATACCAGATTAGCGGAATTCTGCAATGAGACCAGGTAAGGGGATTCCGCAGGGGATGCTTGGCATAAGACGCTCCCGAGACGAGGACTGGGAGCAATACGGGCCACCACTTGGCTTCTGTGTGCGCTGTGGTATAATCCCGCCAGTTTGAACCCAGTCCGAGCGCGCGGTGTGTGTGTTTGTAGAACGTGACTTCTTCTTATTATGAATCTGGAGGCGAGTGCGTGAAACTACATGAGTATCAGTCCAAGCGGCTCTTCGCCGCGCACGGCGTGCCGATTCCGGGCGGAGACGTTGCCACCACGCCCGAGGAGGCACGCTGCATCGCTGAGGAATTGGGCGGATCTGTCGTTGTCAAGTCCCAGGTGCTCGTCGGAGGGCGTGGTAAGGCTGGCGGTGTCCGGTTGGCCCAGACCCCTGATGAGGCTGAGAAGGTGGCCGGGGAGATCCTGGAGCTGGAGATCAAGGGGCTGCCTGTGCGCAAAGTCCTCTTGGACGAGGCGGCCGATATCCGGCAAGAGATCTACCTGGGCATCGTCGTAGACCGTGCCGCCCGCCGGCCGGTGATGATGGCCTCCTCCGAGGGGGGTGTCGAGATTGAGGAGGTCGCCCGCACCAACCCCGAGGCGATCAAGAAGGTCACTATTGATCCCTTCCTGGGCCTGCGCGGTTACCAGACCCTGACACTGGCCAAAGGTATCGGGCTGGCGGGCGAGTACCGCCGCGCCTTCGACCGCATCGCCCGCGGTTTGTACGCGGCCTTCCTGGCCTGCGATGCCTCCTTGGCTGAGATCAACCCGCTGGTCGTCACCGCTGGGGGCGACCTGCTGGCGGTGGACGGCAAGATGGTGCTCGACGACAATGGCCTCTTCCGCCACCCGGACCTGGCGGAGAAACGGGACCTGGACGAGGAGACCGCGGCCGAGCGTCAGGCGCGCGAGGTCGGCCTGAGTTACGTCCAACTGGATGGGCAGATCGGCTGTATGGTCAACGGGGCGGGGCTGGCGATGGCGACGATGGACATTATCAAGCACTTCGGCGGTGCGCCGGCTAACTTCCTCGACATCGGCGGTGGAGCCAAGGCGGAGCGGGTGGCGATGGCGTTGCGCCTCATCCTGGCCGCTCCGGAGGTCAAAGCGGTGCTGTTCAATATCTTCGGCGGTATCACTCGCTGCGACGAGGTGGCCAAAGGCATCGTCACTGCCTTCGAGGAGATCAAACCGACTGTCCCGTTGGTCGCCCGGCTGGTGGGGACGAACGAGACGGAGGGGCGCGCGATTTTGGAGAGTTCCGGCTACCGGCTGATCACGGCGACGACGCTGGCCGGGGCGGCGCAGAAGGCAGTCGCGGCTGCCAGGGGCGAATTAGCGGCGCCGCGCCCCGGGCTTGTCGAGGGATAGGGGGGGACGATGGCGATTCTGGTTGACAAGAAAACCCGACTGCTCGTGCAGGGCATCACCGGGCGCGAGGGCGAGTTCCACAGCCGGCAGATGATCGAATACGGCACACAGATTGTGGCGGGCGTCACGCCTGGCAAGGGTGGGCAGTGGGCTTGCGATGACAGAGTGCCTGTCTTCGACACCGTCGCCGAGGCGGTGGCCGCGACCGGGGCCAATGCGTCCGTCGTCTACGTGCCGGCCCGCTTCGCCGCCGATGCGATCCTTGAGGCGGCCGATGCAGGTATCCCGCTGATCGTCTGCATCAGCGAGGGGATCCCCACCCAGGACATGATCCGGATCTGCGCCTATCTCGACCAGAAAGGAGCGCGGTTGGTGGGCCCCAATTGTCCTGGGCTGCTCTCCCCTGGTGAGGCGAAGGTCGGCATTATGCCAGGTCACATCGCGACCCCCGGCTCTGTGGGCGTCGTCTCTCGCTCCGGCACGCTGACCTACGAGGTCGTCTACGCGCTCACCGCGTGTGGCATCGGCCAGACCACCTGCGTCGGCATAGGTGGCGATCCCATCATCGGCACGACCTTCATCGATGTGCTGGAGATGTTTGAGAACGACCCGCTGACCGAACAGGTCGTGCTAATCGGCGAGATCGGCGGCAGCGACGAGGAGCGGGCTGCACGGTTCATCGTCGAACGGATGACCAAGCCGGTCACTGCCTTCATCGCCGGGCGCACCGCGCCGCCGGGCAAGCGTATGGGCCACGCTGGGGCTATCATCGAAGGCGGCAGCGGCACCGCGGCAGAGAAGATTGCTGCGTTTGAGGCGGTTGGAGTGTCGGTGGCCGAGCACCCGGAACAGATCCCTGATCTCGTGGCGCAGAATTCTTAACGCAGAGACGCAGAGATTCTTGGCGGGTGAGGAGGGGAATGGGACGAGGCCAGTCTTTCCGGAACCGATTGGTCATTGGTCGTTGGTCATTGGTCATTTTGGTTCTGGCGTTGGCCCTCGTCGCGGCCGCTCCTTTCTTGACCCGGCCCGGTCTCCCGCGCCAGACGGATGCTGAACTTCACGTCTACCGTGCTGCTGAGTTAGGTCACACACTCCGCGGCGGTGTCTTCTACCCACGCTGGGCACCCGACTTTTATTTCGGCTACGGTTACCCGATCTTCAACTATTATGCCCCACTGACCTATTACCTGGCCAATCTGTTTGACCTTTTACCGGGTGTGGACATTGTAGGCGGGGTCAAGGCAGTGTTCGTCCTGGGGCTTGTGGCCGCTTCGCTGGGGACCTATCTGCTGGGAGGTGAACTCGCTGGGCCGGCGGGGGGTGTGCTGGCTGCTGCCTCTTTCACCTTCGCTCCTTACGTCGTCTTTATCGACCCGCACGCCCGCGGTGACCTGGCGGAACATTTCGCCCTATGTTTACTCCCGTTGGCCTTCTACACCTTCCGCCGGCTGATGAG
>JADHWW010000048.1 GCA_016783285.1 Anaerolineae bacterium | reverse complement strand
GCGGCCCGGCAAGCCACCCTAGGGATTTGCTCCTGCTTCTTCTGTCTCTTGTTCTTCTGCCTCTTGTTCTTCCGTTTCCTTCGCTTCCTCCGCTTTCCCTATTTTCGGCTTACGCTCCCGGCGCGGGCGATACGGTACGTTCAGCCCCAGGAATACCAACCAGCCGACCAGAAAGGCCAGAAGTCCAATGGCCCCGATCCCAGCCAGTTGAGCGATCAATTGACCCGGGCCATCACCGATAAAACCTGACGTAGCCAGAAAGCCAGTCACGCCCTGCCCGACCACAGTGTGGTACTCCTCCATCCCCACCCCGTTCCAACCCTGCCCCCAGCGCCCATCGGCGAAGAACGGTACCGCCAGCGCTCCCCACAGCCCGCCTACGATACCCAGCGGTACCGCCGCCGTCCCGTCGGGGAGGCGCAACACCCGCTCTACCAGATAGACCCCCAGCGGCAGCAGCAACCCGGCCAGTGCACCAATGACCAGCGCCGCCCACGGTGGCACGAACGGCCCACCCGCCGAGATGGCGACGAACCCGGCCGCCGCCCCACGCGCGGCCATAAGCGCATCAGCGTGGCCCACCGTGATCCAGCAGTAGGCTTGCGAGACGAGACTCGCCCCCGCCCCGGCCAGCATCCCGTTGACCGCAATGAGCGGCAGGTTCAGTTCCGCTCCGGCGACGTGGAAGGGAAGACTCAGCGACCAGCCCAGCCAGCCCAGGCCGAACAGCAGCGCGCCCAGGTTCGCCAGCAGCGGGAAATGGGCTGGCGGCATCTCCGCCGGCTCGCCAGGGTCACCGTGGGGCAATCGCTGCCCCAACCCCACCAATGCCCCCAACGCAGCCATCCCACCCAGCAGGTAGACCACCACGGAGCCAGCGTGATCCACGAATCCGTGCCCTCGCTCAAGCGTGATGCCCAGGTTAGAAAGCCAGCCGCCGCCCCAGACCCAGCAGGCAGCCACCGGGAAGAGTACTGCCGCCACCACCAGCCCGCCGACGGCGACCTGCCAGATGCGCGCTCGTCCGTTCACGCTCAGTACCAACAGCAGCACCGCGGTTGCTGCCAGCGGCAGATAGGTCACGAACAACGCCAGCGCCTCGGGCGTGGCGGCCTCGTCGGCCAGGAAGAAGCCGGCCAGGCCGATCAACCCCCACTCCAATTCCCCCTCGCCGGCGAAGAGCCGCACCAGCCCTTCCAGGCCCGGCTGGTCGCTCATCAGGCCCGCGCCGCCCAAGTGGAAGGCGAAACCCACTATGAAGTACCCCAGCGCGGCCAATGCCAGCGCCAGCGCGCCCACCGCCGCCGACCGGCGCGCTCGCTGCGGTTCCATCCCACCCCACGCCAGCAGGAACAGCCCCACCGGGATCAGGTAGCCCAGCAATGCAGGAAGCCAGGTCTCGATTGTCATAATTGTCCCTTTCAAGTAGAATACTACCAATGTACGAATTTACCAACCCACCAATCTTACCAGACTCTGCCGTTTTCGCCAAGCGCGATGAATGACAAACCACTGCAACTCCTGGCTGACGGCATGCTAGGCAAACTGGCGAAATGGCTGCGGCTGCTGGGCTACGACACCGCCTACGACAATGCCGCCAGCGACCGCGAACTGGCCCGCCGTGCCCGTGCCGAAGGTCGCGTGCTGCTCACCCGCGACCGCGGACTGGCGGCCCGCCGCGGCCTGCGCACGCTGCTGATCCAGTCGGAGGTGCTGGAGGAGCAGGTACAGGAGGTACTGGACGGGCTCGGCGGGTCACCCCACCCGGCCCTCTCCCGCTGCTCTGTGTGCAACGCTGTGCTGGAACCCATTTCTCCCGCCGAAATCGCCGACCGCGTGCCTCCCTACGTGTTGAAGACCCAGACCGAATTCCGCCGCTGCTCCGGCTGCGGGCGGGTCTACTGGCCAGGCAGTCATTTGCGGGCAATGCGCGGTCAGATAGAGAAGCTCATCGCCGGAGAAAAAAGTGAAGCATAAGGCAGCCCTTACAGGGACAGATCACGATCACGTTTCGCGCTTTACGTTTTACTCTTATGGGGTATAATCAGGGGCCAAGCCAACGAGGGAACAAGGAGACAGAAATATGGAACCTGCAGTTCTGGCTGAGCCGACGGCGATCGAGCAGTTACGACGGCAACTCGCGGATTTGATGCGCGTCGAGGAGTACACGGTGGTAAAGCCACCCGACGCGGTGCTCGCCTTCCGTGGCCAGGTGTATGGCGACACGGAGACCGCCTTCGAGCACATGACGCAGCGGTTTGCCAACTACGACTACACCGCCTCGCTCCGTGATCAGCCGGGTGGAGGCCACGAGGTTGTCGCCATCAAAGGCGTGATTGAGCACAAGCCAAGCCGGACGTGGATCAACGTGGTGCTGTTTCTAGCGACACTCCTCAGCGTGCTCTACATCGGCGCTGGATACGGGCTGCAAGAAGTTGGGATGCTCACAGACGAGACACCAGCTCGCGGTGCGTTGCTCATGCCGCTGACCCACCTGCAGTATGGCATCCCCTTCGCAGCCACACTTTTAGGTATCCTCCTGGCCCACGAACTGAGCCACTACTTCGTCGCCCGGCGGTACGGTTCGCCCGTCAGCCTGCCCTACTTCATCCCTATGCTGCCGCCCAATATCCTCGGGACAATGGGGGCGGTCATCGTGCAGCGGTCGCCGATGCGCAACCGCAGGGCGCTGTTCGATATCGGTGTCGCCGGCCCTCTGGGTGGCCTGATCATCGCCATTCCCCTGCTAATCCTGGGACTGGCGCTTTCCAATGTTGGACCACCTCCTCCCGATGTAGAGATCGCTCTGCAAGAAGGTAATTCGCTGCTCTACGTGGCGCTCAAGTACCTGGTGTTCGGGAAGATTCTCCCCAGCAACGGGGAGGACGTCTGGCTGCATCCGGTCGCTTTCGCCGCCTGGGCCGGCCTGCTGGTCACGATGATCAACCTGATACCGGTGGGCCAACTGGACGGCGGGCACATCAGTTACGCGCTGTTGGGCCGCAGGGCCCGCACTCTGGGATACGTCCTCATCGCGGCGATGGTGGGCTGGGGAGGATGGCTACTGATGATAGGTAACCAGGCCGGCGGGTTCTGGATAACGTGGGGCTTCCTGAACCTGATCATAAACCCACGCCACCCGCCGCCGCTCGACGACGCCACCCGGCTCGATTGGCGACGGGTCGCCCTTGGGCTGGCAGTACTGGTTATCTTCATCCTGACGTTTATGCCCGCGCCACTGCGGGAGATTCGCATACAGTGAGGAGCGTCCAATGATACACGGCGTCGAGGTCAAGGAACTGGCGATTCACACAGACGAGAGAGGCTTCTTCTGCGAGGTCATCCGCGCCAGCGACGACATCTTCCCGGAGGGCTTCGGCCAATGGAGCCACACAATGTCCTTCCAGGGAGTCGCCAAGGCGTGGCACGTGCATCAGAAACAGACGGACTGGTGGTACGTGGCGGTGGGCACTATCAAGGCGGCGCTCTACGATACGCGGCCCGACTCGCCCACCCACGGCGAATTGCAGGAGTTGCTGATGGGGGAAGGACAGCCGCCAATCGTGCTCAAAATCCCACCCGGCGTGGCCCACGGCTACCGGGTACTGAACGGGCCGGCGCACGTCTTCTACATCGTATCGCACGAGTACGACGGTACCGATGAGGGACGCATCCCTCCCGACGCCCCAGAGATTGGCTACGACTGGACGGCGGGGCCGAAGATTACTTAGCAGTCAGCAGTTAGCCGTTGGTCACTGTCCACTAACGGCTAACTGCTGTTCTCTTCACCACCGACCTCCAGCGGGCCTTCTATCGGCTGCTGGGCACGTTCCCCCAGCAAGCGCGATTTTTTGTAGGCTGCCCAGATGGCCTTGGAGAGGACCGTGCGCATCCCCCCCTTCTCTAACTGGTAGATCGCCTCGGCACTGGTTCCGCCAGGGGAGGTGACCATGTTCCGCAGTTGGGCCAGGTGGAGATCCGACCGCTGGGCAAACTTGACGGAGCCGAGCACCGTCTGGACGACGAGCAAGCGCGCCTGGCGGCGGGAGAAGCCCAGGTGCACCGCCGCATCCACCAGTGCCTCCATCAGCAGGAAGACGTAGGTGGGGCCGGTGCCGCTGACGGCAGTCGCCATGTTCAGCGCGTCCTCGTGGGTGACGTACATCTCCAGGCCCATCGTCTGTAGGATGGTCTGCGCCTGGGCACGCTGTGGTTCAGTGACCGCTGGCGCAGCGGTCCACACGGTCATCCCTTCCCCGATCTGGGCCGGGGTATTGGGCATGGTGCGCACGACGGCCGTGTGGTCGAGTCCGGCACAGATGGTGGCGATGGGCATACCGGCGACGATGGAAAACACCAGTGTGGCGGGCTGCACATGGCCGCGCAATTCGGCCAGCACTGGGAGCAGCACCTGGGGCTTGACCGCTAGAACCACAATGTCAGCCCCGCTGGCGGCGGTGACGTTACTGGTGGTGATGCGCACTCCGTAGCGGGCTTGTAGTTTCTCACCCCGTTCAATCCGCGGGCCACTGGCGACGATCTGTTCCGGGGTCACCTCGCCAGCGCGCAGCAGTGCCTGGATTATCGCCTCGGCCATCGTCCCGCTGCCGACAAAAGCGAGTCTCAGTCCCTGTAATTCGTCGGTGGCCATATCTCCTCCTCCTTGACTAACAGTCACGCTGGCGAAGGTTACGAATAAAGATGCAGTCAAACCTTCGCCAGGGTTTGATCTTCTTATCCCGGCCGTTCCCGGCGGTAACGGCGGATGGCCGTCGCCAGCAGATCCATCGCCCGCGCGAGTGTCTCCGTCTCCAATACATAGGCAATGCGAATCTCATCGCGGCCCAGGCCCGGGGTACCATAGAAGCCCGCCCCTGGCGCGACCATCACCGTCTCGCCATCCTGCTCGAAGTCAGTCAGCAACCAGCGGGCGAAGTCCTCCGTATCCACCCCCTCAATCCTGGCCATAGCATAGAAAGCGCCTGCCGGCTTGGGGCAGATGACTCCCTCGATGCGGTTCAAACGCTCGAAGACGATGTCACGGCGGCGGGTGTACTCAACCCGCACGCGGTCGAAGTAGGCGGGCGGAGTACGCACGCACGCGGCAGCCCCGATCTGGTCTAGCGCCGGGGCCGAAAGGCGCACCATCGCCAGTTTCAGGATCGCCTTCATAAAAGCCGCGTTGCGCGAGACGACGCAGCCAATCCGCGCGCCGCAGGCGGAATAGCGCTTGGAGATGCTATCTAACATGACGGCGTGCTCCTCCAGACCGGGGATATGGAACGCGCTGGTGGCGATCTGGTCGTCGTAGGTGAACTCGCGGTAGACCTCGTCGGCCAGGAGGAACAGGTTATGCTCGCGGGCGACCTCCCCCAACATGGCAACCTCGTCCCGGGTGTAGACCACGCCGGTGGGATTGCCAGGGCTGGAGTAGAGGATAGCACGGGTGCGCTCCCCCACCAGCCGCTCGATCACCTCGCGTGGGGGCAGCCGGTAGCCATCCTCGGCGCGAGTGGTGAAGGGCACCAGACGCAGGCCGGTCATCGCCGCCAGGCCATTGTAGTTGGAGTAGTAGGGCTCGGGCAGGATGATCTCGTCGCCGGGATCGCCGCAGGCCAGCAGCGCGAACAACAGCGCCTCGCAGCCGGCGGTGGTGACGACAACCTGCTCCGGCGATAGTTCGATGTCGAAGCGGGCGTAGTACTCTATCAAACCCTCGATGCACTCGGGGCGACCGGCCGAGGGGGCGTAGGCCAACGTGCGCTCCGGGAAGTTACGCACTGCCTCCCAGAACTCGGGTGGCGTCTCAATGTCAGGCTGGCCGACGTTGAGATGAATCACGCGCATGCCGCGCCCCTTGGCGGCCTGGGCCAGGGGCACCAACTTGCGCACGGCCGACATCGGCATCTCGGTACTGCGTAAAGAAATGGATGGTTCAGTCACTACAAATCCTCCATCAGCGTATGATCCGCTCCTCCAGTTCGCCCAGCCGCAGGTCGGCAATGTCCACGACCGGGACACCCAGTTCGCGCCCGACGAACCCGCCGTGGCAGTCGGAACCGCCGGTGATGAGCAGGTCGTGGCGATTGCACCAGTCCAGGCAGAAGCGGGTCGTAGCCTCGTCGTGATAGTAGGAGTAACATTCCAGCCCGGCGATGCCGAAGTCGAGGAAGGGGTGCAGCGTCTTTTCGCTGACCCCCTCGCCGCGCAGGCTGATGCCAGGATGAGCCAGGATGGGCACACCACCGGCCTCCCGAATGGTGGCCATGGCTTCGGCAGGGTGAGGGAACGACGGCCATTCGGTGGGCAGAGACGCCATCAGGTTACGGAGGTAGTCGTGCACGTCTGTGCAGAAGCCCCGGTCAATCAGGAAGTTGAGCGCCTTCCAGCCGCCCCAGGTGGGGTCGTACTCATAGGCGGCGTAGTCGTCCAGGTCAATCTCGTAACCAGCAGCAATAAGACGGCGGATGGTCTCATCGTTGTGTTGGTTCAGCCCGACTCTGTTCTCACGTAGTAATGCAGCCAACGGGAGGTCGTCCAGGTCAAAGCCATAGGCCAGGACGTGGAAGAGATGGCTATCCAAGAGAGTGGAGACCTCAACACCGTGCAAGAAGGCCAATCCTGCCTCGCGCGCCAGCGGTTCGGCAGTGAGCACGCTGGCGACGGAGTCGTGGTCGGCGATGGCAAAGAGGCCGATACCCCGAACCTGAACCTCGGCGACAACTCGCTCCGGTGTCCAGCAGCCGTCGGAGGCGATGGTGTGAATGTGTAAGTCAATGCGCATAGAACTCGTACAAATAGAACTCGGATTACAGGACAGTAACGGATTCAATTGGGCGGGATTGTACCGCAGATGGGCAAAAGGGGCAAGGGGTAAGGATTGTCAAGCGACAATTAGAAGACTTTGTTGGGCATTCTTACGTCAAGGTGGAGCAAGAGCCGCGAATGGAGAGCGATGATGTGGTGCCTTTGGCTTCTCTTTTTCCATCAACCAGCTTACTGTCCTGGTCAAATTCATCGCTGCTGCTGTAGCCAGGCGTTGTAGATGGGCTTTGGCCAGTCCGATATAACGTGACCGCTTTCTCGTTTGGTGCGGTTGCGAGCCTCAATGTCATCGGGTGAGACGATCAGCAGCTTGTGGGGCGGCAGGCCCTCGTCATCCCGTCATTTGATTTGATCATCTTCGGTGTAGTACTGCTGCATCCACACACGGCACATTACCCCCACCGATGGAATCTCATGCAACCAGGATGGCGCGTCTTCACCGTAGATCGCATCCAACAAATGCAAGCCATCCTGACCAATCTGCAGTTGCAGCGCTTCTCGCTTGGTCTTCTCTTTCGGCAGACGATAGACTTCAAACCGTGCTCTGTAGCGATCAAACCAGTCAGGCGCAATCTGCCCCAACAGCCATTCTGGTGCCACACGGGCCAAGTCATTCAACACTCGTCGAATGGTCTCTCCCACACACTCTAGACGGTTCATCTTACGGACCGCCGCTAGAATGTGAGTCGAGTCAGTCCGTTGTTGCCGTTTGCCTTTCAGAAAACCACATTCCTTCAGCCGCTCCAGGACCCTGTCCAACAGCAGGGCTTCCCGGCTGCCTTCCAGCAAGCGATCTCGAAAAGGGCTCAATATTGAGTAGTGAAATCCTGGGTCAGTCAGTGGTAAACCCAGCAAATACTTCCAATCAATGCGACTGCGAACTGCTTCGGCTGTTTGCCGATCGGTCAGGCCTTCCATGTACTGCAGCACTGTCACCGTCGCCAGAATTGCTGGAGGTTCACCGGCTTGACCTTGCAGCGAGAATAGCGTCACGAAATCACCATCGCTGAACAGTGGACCCAATTCATCGCGCATTGTCATATAGACATTGCCTTTTGGGAATGCAGTTCGCGCAATCCGTGCGGTTTCTTAAGACGGTGTCGCGTTCATACATCGGCGGTGGGTCATAACGGGCCTTTAGCTCAACCAGCTTTTCTTCGCACGCCCAGCCGGATTCCGGCGCGCTGCCGGCCGAAGCATAAATGCGCAGAGAGAGCGGGAAGCCAAAGTACTCTCGATAGAAGGCGCCCAACCGGTAACAGTCCTGGCCGCCCTGGTAGCACCAGCTCTGGCCTCGCAGGATGACCGGCCCAGGGATCCATAACAGATCGCGCGGGACCAGTTCCTTCAGTTCATCCGGATAACGCCCGTCACGGGCGTGAAAGCGTTCCACGGCGCGCTGGATGCGGGCCGCGCGCGCTTCGGTGATCGCGTGGTAAGAGACGTCCCAGCCGTAGTTGAATGCCCCGAACATCAAAACGGGTACCAACACGGCGAAAGCCAATCCTGCCGACCTGCGCCAGCCGGTGGCAGTCACTCCCATCAGCATGCCGGCGGCGATGGCTACCGGGCCTGCCAGCATCGACAGCACGAGCCCACCCAGGCCGTCGCTGGTCTGATCCCAGATCGAGGCCCGGAGGATGGTGTAGGCCAGGTAACCCAGCAGGAGGGCAGCCAACCCCAATCGCCATGCGGCCGGGAACCAGGAAGACGGAGCCGCTCCCGGCTGGCCGACGTTTCCCGGCCGGGAGAGCAGCCTGAGCCCGGCCGAGATCAACACCGCCGCCAATGCGACCACCAGCCCAGGCAGGACGTAAAACGAGATCGCAACCGGTAGGCGTAGCCAGGTGGGAAGCTGTAGGTCCGGGCTGACGAGCACCACGGCATTAAAAAGCGCCAGGAGGACCAGGGACGCCAGACTGAGAGAGACAGCAAGGGCGTTAGGGAAACCCACCAGGGCCCAGGCGGCAGCTAACAGCAGCGCGCCGGGTAGGAACGCATAGGTCATATCAGAGGGTTCCCTCCAGATGCCGGCCTGGGGCACCAAAAGAACCAGTCCCAGCAGGGCGGCTACGGCTTTTTCGCCGGTCCTCAATTGGGCCAGCAGCTTGAGGTTGACCAGAATCAGGGCCAGCACGCCGGTCAGGACGGGGGCCAGCAGGTTTGAGACCTGGTACGCCGACCACTCGGGCCAAAACTGCCTGGCGACAAACACGGTAACAATCAGCAGCACGCCCGTGGCCAGCAGAAAGAGCAGGAAGCGCCGGCCTGCCGTGCGGTCGGATCCCACGTGGAGAACGAGCATCCCCGCCAGGACAACCAGCAGGGCGGGGATGACTGCGATCTGGATCAAAAGAGTCTCCGTCATAGTTCGAGAACCTCCCGATTACGCCGCACGCCCTGGGGCCAAAGCACGGTGCGCCAACCTGATCAGGAACGGCACCAACATCAAAGCAGTTACATTGGCCCACAATTTCAACATCCAGCCGATTTCTGCGAGCCAGGAGCCGGGAGAAGAGAACCAGGATGCCAACCCGCCAAAAAAGGTAGCCTGATCCAATAGGGCACACCAAAAAGAGAGCGACATTCCTCCCAGTAGAGCGGTCATCTGCAGAACAGTCCGGCGACTCCTGATATAGGCAAACGCTCCGGCGACCATGAGCAGCACAGAGATGACCAGGTAAGGGGTCCGGTTGTCATAGCGGGCATCGTCGAAAGCAGTGGTGATCATCAGGGGCATAGCGCCGTAGATGCAAAAGGATAACCGGGTCCAATCCAATCCAATCCAATGCTCTGCCCCAGGCGCCGCAGTAAAGGCGGCAAAGGCCGGGCTCGTGCATTGACGACCGCCGCCGCGACCGCCAGGACAACGAATGCCAGCAGAGAAGCAATCAGGAATGACAACATGTCGAAACGGATCGCAGCCAGAAAGCCGTAACCCAGCAAAATCCCACCGAACGGGTAGGCCCAGCGCGGCAAACCACGCGCCAGACCAACTAGGAAGCCGAGAGCGGATAGAAGGAGAATTGCTGTGTTGATGCTTCCCATACCGCGCAGCGGGCCTGACACTGGCCAGGTAAGAGGAAGATAGGTCTGCAAGACGAGGACTACCCCCATAGACAGGAACAGGCTGATTTCCAGCCCTGCCTGCATCCAAGATTCATGCCCGTCCGGGGAGGGCAGCGGGAGGGAAGGGCTGGGAACTGGCGGGAATCTGGCGGTTGAACCACTCGTCGCCTTCCCTTTCTTCTTCCAACTGATCCAGTGCACTCTCAGGAGAGTGAGCGGCGCATCGAGCAATTCTCGCAGGCCTACGCCTACCAGCGCCAAGATCCCCTGCTTCGCCGCCTGATCAAGCGATTCGGAGAACACAGCCCGCATCTCCCTGGCGAATTCGTCGCGGAAATGGCGTGGGTAGAGACGCAGAAGCAGCTTATACAGCGACCCAAACACGCGAATGGTCATCATCTTGGTCAAACCTGCTCCCCTCCGAACCGCAGTGGAGCGGCGGCGACCAGAGCTCGCATGCGATTGGTTTCAGCTTCGAGCACACGCCACCCCATTTGCATCAAGCGATAAGACTTTCGAGGACGGCCGGGATGATTCTGGCGCTTCTGGAATTCTCTCTCTCCTGACTCGGTCTCGTCGATGCGCTCGATTAGGTTCTGATCCAACAGCCGAGCCAGCGCCTCGTACAAGGTTCCAGTGCTCAGCTTTACTCTTCCAAGGCTGAGTTCATCAATGTCTTTCATAATTGCATACCCATGCTTCTCTCCTCGCGCCAGGCTGAGCAAGATGAAAAAAGTAGGTTCTCGTAGGGGTAGCGATTTTGAGACTTCGGACTGCGTTCTTGTCATGATACCTTCCAGGTCTTAAAGGGCAAGTCATTATATATCGGATACTGACATATAACAAGTATAGCAGATCCGGATGGCCGTGTCAAGGGGCGATTTTTTGGTGATTACCCTGTCCTGGCTACTTTTCCTATCTGCCGGATCTGACGGGAAAGATCAGGCTGTCCTGGTTGGAGGCTTGGGCTTTGCCAGCGACAGCGCTGCCGGTTGACAACTGACACAGATCAGAACAATCCGGCTACAGACAGCTTTTCGCAGCAAGATTGGACCAGGCAAGCTCAACCCGGCCAGCAACGGGTTGTTGCTGGCGTTTCGCTGTTATGGAGACACAATTGAGGAGATGTCAGATTAGATAGGCGACGCGGGCGTAAGAATGATGGAGGCCACCTAGTACAGGCATTGATGTGATTCTGCCCGCTTGGGGATGGTAGTCTTCGTTGAATCGAGCCGGGATGCGCTGCCTGATGCCTTGATGCGGTCTGGAGTGGTTGTAGAAATCTACGAATTGGGTGACGAGGCGATGCAGTTGGTCGCGGCGGAGAATGAGAAAGTGGTCCAGGCATTCCCGTTTGAGGCTGCCGATAAACCGCTCGCAGTGGGCGTTGGCTTTTGGGGCTTGAAACGGCGTCTTCAGTTCCTTGATACCACTACTGGCGGCAATGGTCGAGAACCGTCGGCCATACTTGCTGTCCCGGTCGCGAATGAGGTACTTGGGCGGCTTCGCCCCAGGGCACGGCTTCGCGTAGCTGCTGGGCCGGGTCCAGGTCTCCGACGACTGGCAGACGGTGAAGGGGATGCCGCCGGCGACGGGCGTGCCTGCCGGAGTCGTTGTGGGAGCAGGGAGGCTGCGGGGCAGCCAGCGCAGCGTGCTAACGATTTGATCGAAAACGGCCAACTCGCCGTACCCATCCAGGGTCCACCACTCCCCGACCGGGTCAGCAACCAAGACGACCGTGTCGGGACGCCAGTCCTCGTGCGGGCCGAAAAAGACCTGGACCGCCGGCTGCCCGCCGACGGTGAGAGTCTGGGTGCGGGTGGCGCGCGGTCCCTCGCTACCCTGCAGAACCTCATCCAGCACCGTGTCCAGCGTGGGATCGGTCGGCTGGGGATAGCGCACGATGCCCACAGTGGATGTGGATGGCACGGGTGCGCTGAAGTGCACAAAGGCGTCCGCCACCGCATCGACCTGCCACCCGGCCGGATAGTCGACTGCCAGTCCAAGTACCGGATCCGTGTAGGTCTCCGTCAGCGCCAGGGGGGTGCCGGGAGGTGTCGCCGCCATCTCCAGACTCGCGTAGTAGGCCCGGCAGGTGGGGCGTACGCCCTCCAGGTAGAGCCGGTCGCAGATGGTCGGGTCGTCAGCCGCTTCGTAGACCGCTTGCAGACACATATCGTCTACCCACATCCCGGCCAGGCGACAGACATCCGGGTTGAGGCGCTCTGTGGCGTGGCGCTCGATGCAGGCGTAGCGCTCTGCTTCCGGCAGGCCCGCGCACGCGGCCTGGGCGGCCTGCACGTCGGGGTTCTGTTTCCACGCGGGGCCCGTGCAGGCGGCAAGGAACACAGCGGATACTAAAGGTCCAGCGAGTAGAAGATGCCATCGTTTCATCGCAGAGTACCTCCGATCGTGCTCCATCAGGACTCCGGCCAGCCTACGGTGGGCCAGCCTGCCTGCCGGACGGTTGCATAAGGCCGCTTTACCTCTCCATCCCAGAACAAGGCCACTTGCTGAGTCTGATCCGTATCTATCAGGCGAAGTTGGATGCCGCGCTGCCCCCGCGCATCCGGCGACATGACGCCGAGCAACGTGATCCGGTCAGCGGCGGCGATTCCCGTCATCTGCCAGCGGTTGCCGTCCTGCCAGGCTACCAAGGCCTGCTGCCAGTTGCCCACCGGGGTCTCGTTCGGCGCATAAGCATGCCAGGACGGCGGGCTCAGCCAGACCACTTCCGCCGCCCCATCCCCGTCAAGGTCGCTGACCGTCAGATCGGCTACAGGGGCGTCGTAGGCCGCCAGCGTCGCTGCCAGTTCCTGCGGGCCGACCTGGGCCAGGGCGGTCCGAACCAGGGCGGTCTGAACCGTGAAGGCTCGATAGACAGCGGCCGGGCGGTCCAACCCGCCGGAAAGCACATCCTTGGGACCGGCGGCCAGCCGGCGCTCGTAAGCCGCCAGCCCGGCCAGCAGATCCCCAGCCGGGTCGTCGTAGGTATCCAGGAAGACCTGGGCCAGTTCGGCCAGGGATTCGGTCGTCTCCACCCCGGCCAGGGCGGTCCGGGCGTCCTCGGCCTGTCCCGTAAGCGCCAGGCACAGGCCCCGGTGCAGGCGGGCCAGGTCCAACCAGGCCGCCAGTCCCCGTGGCCCCACGCTGTCGGGCCAGGCCAAGCCATGGCTGTCCTGGTAATCCTGCTGCCAGGCCTCGTTGGCCAGGAAGGCCTCGTAAAACCCGAGGGCGGCAAGATAGTCACCGTTGACAAAGGCCCGCTCGGCTGCGCCCGACTCCACCGGTCCTTCGCTGTAAGGGCCCACGGTCTGCCAGGCCAGGTGGTAGCGACCGGCCTTGGCATCCCATCGCCAGAACTGCTCACCCTGGGGGTTAGGGCCTGCCTTGGGATAGCGGCCCGGCAGGAAGATGGGGTAGGACAATCGAATCACCTGCCCCCCGGCTGGGTCGGGTTCCAGGGCCAGGGTGCTGAAGCTGGCCCAGCTCACCAATTCGGCGGCGAAAATCAGGCGAAAGATGCCGGCGTGCCGCTGGTAGACCCGGGGGCGCACACGGAAGTTGCTCCCACCGGCGAACAGATGGCTGAGATATTCTAAGTCTTGTCAAGTAGTTGAACCTTAAAATTCTCGAATAGCACTGACTCCTCTGCCAACTGGGCATGAGCCGCAGAGAACCCTCCCACGCCTGAAGCGGGGTTTGACAAGGAACTCAGTGTCATCTATAATGAAGACACAGGGCAAGGAGGGAGTTGACCGAAGGTTGAGGGAACTCCAGTTCGCCTCTTACCTCTTTCGGCGGCTCTCTCTTTGTTTTTGCTTGCGCTCCATCCGCCGCTCAGCCCGCTCTTTGCGAGCGCGGCGGTTGTTGCGCTTGCGCACCTCTTCGGGCACGGTGTATCGCTCGGCGATGATGGCCCTGGCCTGTGCCGGGGTGACCGGTGTGCCGTCCACGTCCCGCAGTTCGTAAGGCCGATCCTCCTTCAGGATCACAAAGACCCGATCCAGGAGGTGCGTTGCGCAGGCACAGACCGCCTGGTTGTGGTGCTTCCCTTTGTTGACCATCTGGTCGTGGTAGATGGCGGCGATCTGCGGGTCATAACGGCGAGCGACGTTACCGCTCAGGTAGCCGTACTTCTTGATGGGGTCGGGCCCGGCCTGAGAGATGTGCAACCCCTTGCTCTCGGCGTCACCACTCTGGCGGCTGGCCGGTATCAGTCCGTGCCAACCTCGGAAGTGGCGATTGTCAGGGAAACGTCCTGCTCGGCCGATGAAGCTGGCATACACCGCCCCACTCTCTTCACCTACGCCATAGAGGGTCTCCAGGTGACGACTGGGATGTAATTGACGGTACAGAGAACGGACGGTATCTTGCCACAAGGTTTCTGCCCTCTCTTCCAGGTATGCCAACTGGTGCTGCTCACGACAGACTTCTTCTTGCAACAGAGCATAGTCTGGTGGAGTCGGACCATACAGTTGCACCACCTCAGAGGCCAGTTTGACCAGGTAGTCCACCCATTTCAGGTCAACTTTCTGCTCAGAGAGGGTCTCAAAGGTACGGCGCACTTCCTCTACGCCAGTGGCTACCACCCGGGCGGGGTCATACCAGGTCCGCCGGAAGAGCCGGGCTGTCGGGCTGTAGATGTTCTTGAATATGCCCTCCAGCCCCGGCCAGGCGAAGCGGTCGGTGTCTCGCAGCCGATTCTTGATGGCCGTGATCTGTGTACTCAGCCGGCCGAGCTCTTTGCAGCCCCGCTGACAGGCGAACTGAACGTCGGACGGAGTCTCCAGAGGGTACAGAGATTCCTCGTCTACGAGGGGCAGCTTGGCCAGCACCCGGCACGAGATGCGATCGCTGCTGCTGTGGCGCTTGTAGAAGCGCCGCAGATCGTGCACCCGGCGACCGTTTACCAGGTAGACGGTTACACCCATCTGCTCCAGAGGCACCGACACAGGTAGCCACATCATCCCGGTTGGCTCCATCACCGCTCGCAGTGGGTAGTCGGGAGGTACCCCCTCCCGTGCTCGGATCACCACTCCCTCAATCTCGTCCCGACACGTGTGGAACGATAAGGCTGGTGTGATGAACGTCCCATCTGCTTCCATCACGATTGCTTTGTGAG
>JADHWW010000149.1 GCA_016783285.1 Anaerolineae bacterium | reverse complement strand
TTACGTTTCATTCGTGTATCTCCTTGAAATTGGGGAATTAGGGAATTGGGGAATTGGGAAACTGATAGTCGGAGCAGCGAGACCAATCTACCAATTTCCCAATCTACCAACCTACCAATCTACCAAATTATATCACGCCACACGAGGTTGACAAATCATAGGGAGCGTGGCGCGCGCCCGCTGCAAATCCTCCAGGTCAACGTAGCGCCTGAGTGTCCCGTCGTGGATCGCCCACAAGGCTGTGGCGAACTCGCGAATAAAGTACCGGTCGTGGACTACCGCCAGCACCGTCCCCTGGAAGGCTCGCATGGCCTGCTCGAACTTGGCCCGGCTGGGGATGTCGAGGTGGTTGACCGGCTCATCCAGCATCAGGAAATTGCATCCAGTCGCCACCAGGCGGGCCAGCACCAGCCGCGCCCGCTCCCCGTAACTCAACGCTTTGACCGGAACAAAGACCGCGTCCCCTGAGAAGAGAAAGTAGTGCAGGAACGAGCGGATACCGGTTTCCGACATCGCGGCCACCTCGGTGATGGTCTCAAAGGGCGTACTTGCCGGGTCCAGCGTCTCCTGCTCCTGGGCGTAGTAGCCCAACTTGACGTTGGTCCCTAGCCGCACCTCCCCGCTCAACGGCGCCAGTTCCCCGGCGATGACGCGCAGCAACGTCGTCTTCCCCGAACCGTTGGGGCCGACCAGCGCGACCCGCTCCCCGGCGCGCAGTACCTGGTTGCCCCCACGCATCAGCGGCACGCCCTGGTACCCGATGGCTACGTCGGTCAGGACGAGCACGTCCCGCCCGCTTTCCGGCGTGCCCTCGAACACCAGATTCATCTGCCAGGTCTGCCTGGGCTTTTCCACCCGCTCCCGTTCCAGTTCCCGCTCCAGCCGCCGGCGCTGGACGGTGGCCCGGCGGGCGATGCCCTTGGCAATCTTGCGGACACTAAAGTCAACTGTCCCGCGCTCAATGCTGCTGGCGTAGCCAGACAGTTTTCGGATGCCCGCTTCCATCCGCGCGAAACGTTCCTGCTGATCCTTGTACGCAGTCCATTGTTTTTCTCGCTCCCGGATCTTGGCGTGGACGTAATCTTTGAACGTGCCAGGATAGGGTATGATGGTGTGTGTCTCGGGGTCCAATTCCAGTATGGCGTGGATCGTGCGTTCCAGCAACACCCGGTCGTGGGAGACCAGCAGCACCGCGCCCCGGTACGCCTGAAGGTGCGCCTCCAGCCACTCTAACGCCTCGACGTCGAGGTGATTGGTCGGCTCGTCCAGCAGGAGCAGTTGTGGCCTGCGTGCGAGCAGCCGCGCCAGCCCCAGGCGGGTCTTTTGCCCGCCGCTGAGGTTAGCGACGGGGGTATCCAGCGGCGTATCGCCCAACCCCAGTCTTGTCAGCATCGCCTTTACTTGATGTAGTGGCGACTGCGTTTCCGCCAGCATTTCCAGTTCCGCCAGCGCTTCGCCGTACGTCTCCATCAGGCGGGCCTGCTCCGCGCCTTTGGCCGCCGCCAGTGCCGTGGCGAGTTGCGCCACCCGCGCCGACGCTGCCTCTATCACTCCCTCCCCAACCTGGAGGTAATCGGCCAGTGTGTCTCCCTCGGCGTAGCGCTGCCCCTGTTCCAGGTAGCCCAGTCGCAGGCCAGGCGGGTTGAACTGGACAGATCCTGCGTCCGGCTGCTCCTGTCCGGCGATGATGCGCAGGAGCGTGGTCTTGCCGCATCCATTCGGCCCGATCAGCCCCAACCGGTCGCCTGGGTTGACGGTGAAAGAAACATTCTCCAAAACGGTCACGTCGCCGTAACGTTTGTTGACTTGTGAGAGTTGTAGCATGTGATGACTCCTTTGAGATAGTAGATGAGTAGACCAGCGGGTGGAAACCGGGGGGAGGGAACGAAAAAAGCCGTGGGGCTGGTGCACCCACGGCTTGCGTTACGAGTCCTGTTGCTACTTTACGGAATTAGCATAGCAAGGATGCACACCCTCCCAGAATACCCAGAACGTGTGCTGTCAGTCATCCTTGCTACCTCCGCTTCAAGTTGAAAAAAAGTATGCTAACTCGATTTAAGTATACCCGCTTCTGGGAAATTGTCAACACAGTTCGCACAGTTGACAATTCTGAACATGTGCGTTATCCTCCATTCCGTCAGTTCTAAATCAACAGTAACTACTCGCCTGGTCTGGAAGCCGAAACTTGTTTCGGTTGGCCTCGTCATCAATGTCCATCGCGCATAGGAGGCTTCAGGAGCACCCAAGACGCCAACAAGTTGGCGCATCCGTTCCCGAAACGCATGACCCCTGAGTAGTTACAATCAACAAATCTAAAATCAACAAGACAAACTATGCTCAAACAACTTTTACACAACGGCATCCTGGTAACTCAAGTTTCACTGCCCGCGCACCTCGAGCTCACGGTGCGTGGCGAACGCAAAGAGTTGTCTCCCAGGCAGATAGAGATGGCGCTGGCCTGGGCCAGGAAACTGGGCACTCCCTACGTGGAGGACTCGATATTCGTCCGCAATTTTCTACTCGATTTCAGCACTGCACTGGACATCACCCCGCCATTGACAATTGACGAGGTGGATTTTGGCCCAGCGCTGGAAATCGTGCAGGCCGAACGAGCCGCCAAAAAGCGGTTGACCCGGGAAGAGCGGAAGGCACTGGCGGCCCAACGTAAGACGAAGCGCGAACAACTCAAGGAACAGTATGGCTATGCCATCGTGGATGGCGAACGCGTCGAGATTGGCGGCTACATTGCCGAGCCCAGCGGCATCTTTATGGGGCGCGGCAAACATCCGCTGCGCGGCAAGTGGAAAAAAGGCCCGCAGCAGAGTGACGTCACGCTCAACCTGAGTCCCGATGCACCTCGTCCTCCCGGTGACTGGGCAAAGATCGTGTGGCAGCCAGAGTCACTGTGGGTGGCGCGCTGGAAGGATAAACTCTCTGGCAAACTAAAGTATGTCTGGCTGAGCGACACCGCGCCGGTGAAACAAGAACGACAAGCGGCCAAATTCGACCAGGCCATAGAGTTGAACGAGAACCTGGGCCAAGTTCGAGTACACATCGAGCAGGGCCTGACGGATGCGGATGCCAGGCGGCGGATGGTGGCGACAGCCTGCTATCTGATTGACGCGCTCTGTTTGCGGGTGGGAGACGAAAAAAGCCCCGATGAAGCCGATACAGTGGGGGCAACCACCCTCCGTCCCCAGCACATTACGCTGCACCCCGACGGCACAGCCGAGTTCAGGTTCCTGGGCAAGGATTCGGTGCTGTGGCACAAAAAGATTCCACTCCCCCCGGTGGTGCGACAAAACCTGGAGGAACTCATTCGGGAGGCGCGGCCATCCAACTCGGCCAACAATGGCAAGCGCCATCCCACGCGCGACGAGCCACAGATCTTTCCGGGGATTGGGAGTAGCCACGTCAACGCCTACCTGGGCGAGGCCCTCCCCGGGTTGACGGCCAAGGTCTTTCGTACCCATCATGCCACCCAGGCCGTCCGCGACAGCCTGGCGGCCTCGGGGGTCGAGGTGAGCGACCCGGAATACAAAAAGTGGGGAGCGGTGGCCCAGGCCAATCTCGAGGCCGCGATGCTTTGTAATCACTACAAGACAGCGTCGGCCAACTGGCAAGATCGCCGCCAACGCGCCAAAGAGCGTCAAGAGAAACGCAAAGAGCGGGTCGCACGTTATCGCTCCCAGGTACGTCAGGCCAAAGAGGCACTGACAACGCTGCGGCGCGAAGCGCGGGAGAAAAAGACCAATGCCAAAACAAAGGCTCAACGCGGCAAAGTGCAGGTGCGATACGCCAAGAGGATAGAGCGGGGAAAAAAGAGAATAGAGACCGCCAGGAACAGACTGCAACGGGCGCAGGCCGCTCTGGACAAGGCCAAAACCAAGGACACCATTGTCGCCAGGCGGCGCACCTGGAATCTGAGCACCAGCCTCAAGTCCTACATTGACCCCCGGGTCTTTTATCAGTGGGGACAACAAGTAGACTATGACGTTTTGGAATGTTACTATCCCAGGACCTTGCGGCGCCAGTTCGCCTGGGTAAGGCTGTTCCAGAAAAATAGTCATCCCACTATGACCTGGGATACTTAAAATTCTGGAACACCCCAGGTCGCTTGACAAATCCCACCCCCAACGGTACAATGCGTCCCGATGCAAAAAACCGTCAAACCCCTGGATCGCGACCGCTTGAGCGTGTTGATGGCTGTACTCCTGATGGGCAGCGTGCTTTTTCGCTTCATCGAACTGCCCGATCACGTATGGAACTTGCAGCCATTGGGGTCGCCTCTGGAGATCCACGTCACCGGAACCTGGCTGCTGATCGTGCTGATGGTTGGGCTGACCTGTACCGGCGCCAGCCTCATCCTGCACGATCACCCGCACCTGGAGGAGCACTCTGGGCGGCCCATCTACATCTCCTGGATTCTGCCCGGTGTGCTGGCCGGACTTTCCGCCTACCTGCTGGCGCGTGTTCCCACGTGGCCCATGTGGATCGGAGGGCTGACCCTGGCCGGCATCGGTATCAGCCTGACCATCTCCGCCGAATACACGTCTGTTTCCCCCGATACCCCTGGCTATCCTGCGACCCGGCTGGCCCTCAACGTGCTGGCCTACCTGTTGGTCTTTAGCCTTTTTGCTATCATCTACCATACCCGCACCCGCAGTCTGGTGACCGCTACCTTGACCCTGCTTACAGCCGCGCTACTGGCGCTTGATTTGCTAAGCGTGGCGGATGTGCCGCTGCGACGCGTGCTTCTGTTTGCCGGCATCGTCGGCCTCATCGTCGGCGAGAGCACCTGGGCCCTGAACTATTGGCAAGTCAGCGCCTGGGTTGGCGGGTTGTTCCTGTTGCTCATCTTTTATGTCACTGTCAACGCGGCTCACCAGCACCTGCTGGAGCGCCTGAGCGCGTCCATCCTGGTAGAGTTCACCATCGTCGCCGCCATCGTGCTGACCATTATTCTGCTCATGACACCGTGAAAGTAGGGGCGCGGTCACCGCGCCCCTACGGGAGGAGAGACCATTGCAGACTGGAACCTCATCGCTATCGGCCACGATCCCCCCGCGCATTGCGCGTCTGGAGGAATTGGCGTACAACTTTTGGTGGAGTTGGCACCGTAAAGCCCGTGATTTGTTCAAGATGCTCGACTATCCGTCGTGGCGCAGTACTGGCCACAACCCGGTGAAAATGCTGCTGGAGGTGTCGCAGGAGCGGTTGGAGGAACTGGTCGCCGACCCGACTTTCCTCCGCCAGTACGACGCCGTGCTGATGGCGCTTGACACCGACCTGAGCAACGGGCATCTCTGGTTTCCGGCCCATCATCCTGATCTGACGGAGCGCCCCGTCGCCTACTTCTCGGCCGAGTTTGGGCTGCATCAATCGCTGCCCATCTATTCGGGCGGTTTAGGAGTGCTGGCGGGCGACCACTGTAAAGAGGCCAGCGACATCGGGCTGCCTTTTGTGGGGGTGGGCTTCCTCTACGAGATGGGTTACTTTCGCCAGCGCATCACCGCCGATGGGTGGCAGGAGGCAATCTACCCGCGCTTCAAACCAGAGGAGGTTGCTGTCCGCGAGGCCCGATGCGGCGATGGAGAATGTCTGTTCGTCCCGGTCCAAGTGGGCGACCGCACCGTGCATCTGCAAGTCTGGCGCGTCCAGGCTGGGCGCACACGCCTCTACCTGATGGACGCCGACAACGACCTGAACGATCCCTGGGATCGGGAACTGACCGCCCGGGTGTACGGCGGAGACCAGGAGATGCGCATCCAGCAAGAGATCGTGCTGGGCATCGGTGGTGTGCGGGTACTGCGGGCGCTGGGGATTGACCCGCTCGTCTTTCACCTCAACGAGGGGCACTCCGCCTTTCTGGTGCTGGAGCGCGCGCGTGAACTGGTCGAGGCCGGGCAGTCGTTCGACGAGGCCCGCCAGGCGGTGCGGGCGACGACCGTCTTCACCACCCACACGCCTGTGGCAGCAGGTCACGACGTTTTCCCCTTTCACCTGGTCGAGAAATATTTCCACGCCTACTGGCCCCACCTGGGATTGAGCCGGGAGGGGTTCCTGGAATTGGGTAGCCACGCAGGGGATCGGCAGGGCTTTAATATGACCGTGCTGGCGTTGCGTATGTGCGGGCAGTGCAACGCGGTCAGCAAACTGCACGGCGAGGTGTCGCGCCGCATGTGGCAGTCGGCCTGGCCCGACAGGTCGGTGGACGAGGTGCCCATTTCGCACGTCACCAACGGCATCCACGTGCCGGCCTGGATCGGCGAGGCGGTGAACAAGATCTACCGCAAGTATCTGGGGCCCGACTGGATCGAGCGGCACGACGACCCCGTGTTGTGGGAGCGCATCCTCGACGTGCCCGACGAAGAACTGTGGAACGCGCACCTGCACCTCAAGCGCAAGTTGATGGCCTTGATCCGTGAGCGGGCGCGCAGATACTACGTGGCAGGAGAGAGGGTCCCTGAGCAGATACTGAGCGCCGGGACATTTCTGGACCCCGACGCGCTCATCATCGGCTTCGCCCGCCGCTTCGCCACCTACAAGCGAGCCACGCTCATCCTCCACGATTTCGAGCGGCTGAAGCGCCTTCTCCACGACCGGCATCGCCCTGTGCAGTTCATCTTTGCCGGCAAGGCCCACCCGGCCGACGAGGGGGGCAAGCGGCTGCTTCAACACGTCTGCAAAGTCGCCAAGACCCCGGCGATAGGTGGACGCATCGCTTTCATTGAGGACTATGACCTGCAGGTGGCGCGCTACCTGGTGCAGGGGGTGGACGTGTGGCTGAACACTCCCCGCCCTCCCCGCGAGGCCAGCGGCACCAGCGGCCAGAAGGCGGCCGCCAACGGCATCCCCAACCTGAGCGTGCTCGACGGCTGGTGGGCCGAGGGGTACAACGGGGCCAACGGCTGGGCGATTGACGCCGGGAAGGAATACGACGATCCGGCCGCGCAGGACGGGGCCGACGCGGAGGCGCTGTATCGCCTGCTCGAGGACGAGGTCGCGCCACTGTTCTACAAGCGGGATAGCGACGATGTGCCCCGGGGCTGGGTGCGGGTGATGAAGGAAGCGATCCGCACGGCGATGCCGGTCTTTTGTACCCGCCGCATGGTCAAGGAGTACACCGAGCGGTTATACGTCCCGGCGGCGCGTCGTGCGGCGGAGATGATATAGGCCGCAAGTGTCGCCGTATCAAACAGGCTACGACTGCGTGGTAGCACGCAACGCGCCGTCGCTCCAGGTGAGCGTCGCTGTCTAGCCGGGAGATAGCGCGATCTCTACCACGACGGCGTCACGCCCCGCCATCTTCCCGATTTCCACGGCCAGCGGCTCCCCGTAACCTCTTTCCCTATGATTCGCCCATCCGCCGATTCGCAATCGCAGTATGCTGCCGCCAGCCAATCCGTTTGCCCACATTCCCACGTTGTACTATAATAACAAAATAGAAGGAACCAATGGGAGGTGAAAATGAACGGCGATAACGCAGAGATTAAGAAAAAGGCCGGTGAGAAGCCTGATTTTGAGTATATCATCAAAGTGGATGATGAGAAAGTATGGCAGGGCTTGAACGTGAAGCAAAAATACATAGAGATCGTCCAAGCCAACCCGACCAAGCGTGTTTCGATTGCTTGGCGATTGCCTGAGGCGGTGCTGATATGTCTGCTTTGAACTTTCCGTACGTTGAGGGAACGAGCGTCATCTTTGGCACCGTGTTGCGGCCGCTTATATCTCTGGAAGCATACTCCGAACTGCTGGGGCGATGGGTACTGCTGGAAAACCTCCTGGCCGACACAGGTGCAGACATTTCAGTGTTGCCGCGTCCACTCGGTGAGCTTTTGATAGGTGAGATCACCACTGGTCAGTATTCCCCACTGTCCGGTATTAACCCCGGTGCTGTGCTCCCCGCTTTCATCCACATCGTCCAAATCCGGCTAGGCGACGAGGAGTTTGAAATGCCCGTTGCCATCGCGGACAGTTCGCTGATACCACCGGTACTCGGGCGCAAAGACGCGCTCGACCGCTTCGTTGTACGATTTGTCGTCGGTGAGGAAACTATTATTGAAGGGCCGCTGTAGACCACCACGCCCGGCGCGACCTCCTGGCCGATGACGCCGGCCACGTTCCAGCCACCGCGCAGGTGCTCCAGCGGGATGTAGAGATCGAGGGCGTTCTCGGCGACGGATGAAGGCCAAACAGGTCAACGTCGCCGCCAGCGGCCGGTCAAAGAACCAGACCGAAATCTCGGTCAGGACGAGGAGTGGCAGTGTAACTGAACCGGGCCTCCAAAGTCACCTTCTGTCGCCTCTACAATGGCTCTCACACCAGCCGCCACTCGACGACCAACTCCCGGTTCAAGACCTGCTCAAGCAGATTCCCTTTGTACAAAGCCCGCTGCCGTTCCACCTCTGCGGCCCGACGCACCCCGCAGCGCACGATTATCTGCCGGGGCGCGGTCTCACACGAAATGTCCTGCACGAGACTTTGATGTGTATAGTCCAGACCGTCGGCCACGCGCAAGAGCGCCGCCAGGGTGGACACGCTGTCCTGGTCCGCCGGGTCCAGTGCGGCGAAATGAGCGTGTGTTTCCTGCGGGAGCGCCTTGCGATGGTAACGAGCAATTGAGCCGACGATGAGTCGCTCTCGTGCATCGAACGGCAGGAGTGGTGTGTCGAGGATGATCCGCAGGGCGGTCTTGTGATGTCCCCGCGCCCCTTTGATCAAACCGATGTCGTGCAAGAGAGCGCCGCAGCGCAACCAGAAACGTTCCTCCGCGCCGAGGCCGTGCAGGGTTCCAAGTTCGTCAAACAGCCGCAACGCCAACCGCGTCACCTGGTGGGTGTGCTCCACCTCGTATTCGCAGTCCTGCGCCAATTGCAGCACCGCCTGCAGGCGCCGATCTTGCACTCCGGTTTGGATGGAAGCCGAAACTTGTTTCGGTCCCCCCGGCACGGACGCCAACGAGTTGGCGCTTCCATTTGCTATTGCCCGCAGGCGCCGATCCGTTAATGTCCTGAAATCCGTGTTCTCAGTGGCCAAAGACGCCAACGAGTTGGCGCTTCCATTCGCCATTGCCTATGCCTCCGCCGCTTGCAGCACGTCGTCCAGACTGCGCCCCTGCAAGGTCATCTGCGCAA
Source organism: Anaerolineae bacterium (assembly GCA_016783285.1). The sequence goes on along the minus strand of JADHWW010000149.1, from coordinate 5,995 downwards.
AGTCATCCGGCAGGCCATGCTCGTGGATCGCGGTGGCGGCCTTTTCCACGTCGTATGCCACCCGGTAGTGAGACACCTGAACTTGTTTCGCCTCGACCTGCAGGATGGCATAGCAGGCGCGGGGGTCGCCGTCGTCGGGCCTCCCTACGCTGCCGGTGTTGATGAACCACACGCCATCCACCTCACGCGCAAAGGGCTGGTGCGAGTGGCCGCAGATAATCACGTCGGCTTTTGCCATCTGCGCCAACTTGCGCAAGCGCTTCTCAGGGGTGTCGGGGGTAAGAGGTTCCTCGTTCGAGGCGGGGCTGCCGTGCGTCAACAGGATGCGCCGGCCCTTTATTTTCATCCGTATCTCTTGAGATAGAAAGCGCAGATACTTGCGGCTCTTTTTGGAGAGGTTCTCGTAGGCCCACTTGAAAGCCAGGTACTTGGCCGGCTGTTTTTTCTTACGCCACTTTGCTTTCTTCTGTTTGAATTGTAGGACTTTGAGGTCATAGTTGCCTACGATGCTCAAGACATCCTCCTTCCGGAGTAGTCGCACTACCTCGTCGGGAAAGGCTCCATACCCCACGAAATCGCCCACGTTCCAGATCGCCTCTGCACCCTGCTCGTGCGCGTGGGCCAGCACCGCCTCCAGCGCCGGCAGGTTGGCGTGTACGTCCCCGATCAATGCCACTTTCATGCTCTAATCCTCTTCGTTCCACAGCCCCCGGTGTTCCACCATCCACGACTGTGAATCCAACTCCGGCTCACCATCCTGCGGCTGCACCCGTTCATAGTCGCCATCGGGTAACAACCGTCGGGCTTGCAGGTTGTCTTTCAAGTGCACCTGAAGGATGTGCTGATACAACGACTCGCGCAGATTTGGGTCCTCCACCGGGAACAACTGCTCCACCCGGCGGTTGAGGTTGCGGGGCATCAGGTCGGCGCTGCCCAGCAGGATCTCCTCCTCGCCACCATTGCGGAAGTAAAAGATGCGGGGGTGTTCCAGAAAGCGCCCCACGATGGAGGTGACGGTGATGTTCTCGCTCACTCCCGGCACGCCCGGCCGCAGACAGCAGATGCCCCGCACCTGCAAATCCACCTTCACTCCCACCTGCGAGGCCCGGTAGAGTGCCCGGATACACTTTTTGTCCACCAGGGCGTTCATCTTGAAAGCCAAATAGCCGTCCTCGTGCTCCCGATGACGCTCAATCTCGCGCTCAATGCGATCCAGGATATCCCGCCGCATCGTTCCTGGAGCCACCAACAGTTTGCGGTACTCTTGCTTGAGGGAATAACCGGTGAGGGCGTTGAACAAGTCGGACACATCGTTGCCAATGTCCGGGTCACTGGTAAAGAAGCCAATGTCCGTGTAGACGCGGGCGGTGACGTCGTTATAGTTGCCTGTGCCCATGTGGACGTAGCGGACGATGCCATCTCTCTCTCGGCGCACCACCAGCAAGAGTTTGGTGTGCGTCTTGAGGCCCACCAGCCCATAGACCACGTGCACCCCCGCCCGCTCCAGTGCCCGCGCCCACCCGATGTTGCTCTCTTCATCGAAACGGGCCTTTAGTTCCACCAACACGGCTACCTGCTTCCCATACTCGCGGGCTTTCATCAGCGCGGCCACGACCGGCGAGTTCGGACCGACCCGGTACAGCGTCTGCTTGATGGCCAACACGTCCGGGTCTCGGGCCGCCTCGCGGAGGAAATCCACCACCGGCGTAAAACTGTCGTAGGGGTGGTAGAGCAGAATATCGCGCCGCTTGATCACAGAGAAAATGCTCTCCTCGGTGGTCAGAGGTGGAGGCACCGCCGGCAGGAAAGGGGCATCCTTCAGGTCGGGGCGGTTGATTTTCATCAACTCGATGAGGCTCGCCATACCGATTGGCCCATCCACAGTACGCACCTGGTAGGGCACCAGGCCCAGGTTACTGACCAGGATGTCGCGTATCCGCTCCGGCATGGCATTGTCTACCTCCAGCCGTACCGCGGAGCCAAAGTGACGCATGCGCACACTCTCTTCGATAGCCAGCAACAGATCCGCTGCCTCGTCCTCTTCGATTTCCTGGTCCGCGTCGCGGGTGACGCGGAAAGGATAGGCCGCCACTATCTCCAGGCCGGGGAAAAGCAGATCCAGATTGGCAGCGATCACCTTTTCCAGCCACACAAAATTGGTGGGCATCTCTTCCACCAGCCCCAGGCTCTCGTAACTCTCGGCTTTCTCCTCGCTGGGGATGCGCAGCAGGCGCGGGAACACACCAGGTACTTTGAGACGGGCAAATCGCTCGCCGTACTGTGGGTCGTCAATCACCACCGCCAGGTTGACGCTCAGGTTAGAGATGTGGGGAAAGGGATGGCCCGGATCAAAGGCCAGGGGTGTGAGGGCCGGAAAGATCTCGCGCTCAAAGTAACGACGCAACAACTTGCGCTGCTTGCGCTTTAGATCGTCGTAGCGGAGCACATTGATGTCGGCCGCCCGCAACTTGCGGACTAGATCGTTATGCCAACAGTCCGAGTGCTGCGCCAACTGGGGCATCAACTCCTGGTGGATAGCCATCAGTTGTTCGGCCGGCGTCATGCCATCGGGGGGTGTTTCCAGCACCTCGGCCGCCAACTGCCGGCGCAAACCCGAAACGCGGATCATGAAAAATTCGTCCAGGTTGTTGGCGAAAATAGCCAGGAATTTGACCCGTTCCAACAGGGGGTGGCGCTCGTTCAATGCCTCCTCCAACACTCGCCCGTTGAACTGGAGCCAACTCAACTCGCGGTTGATGTAGAGGCTCGGATCATCCAGGTCAACGGCCTTTGCGGATGCCTGGGGTTGGATTGAGCTTTTCTCTTTCTTTTTCTCAGCCATCGCTCTCTCCACGAGGTGACGCGACCGGCGCACCGGCAAGGACTGCGGGTATGTGTTTACCGTCTTGTGAGCCTGGTGCAACGGATAGGCAGCGGATAAGCGGATGGGTGGGTCCCTTCATACGGGGATACCCTCGCAGTCCAAAGTCTTCACTACTAGAGTGCCCACACCGACGTCTGGGGAGGGGCTATCAGTGGATAGGAGCGAGGCGTATCCGCTTATCCGCTTTCCATCCGCTGCCTCAACCCCCAGTAAACAGATACGATTGCAGTTCGTGAGGCAACCGCATACCACCTGGGCGTCCGCAGTCCATTGCAGGGGCCACCCGAAAGGCTATCGTCACCTGGAGTATGATATTGAAGGGCCAAACCCCAACTATTTTTTCTTCTTCTTGTCTTTGCCCTTCTTCTTATCCTTCTTGCCCTTCTTATCCTTCTTGCCTTTCTTTGCCATTTTGTCACTCTCCTTTGATTGGGATTGGATACTTGCGACCTGGGGCTCTGACGGCTGGTAGTCGAGTTCCTTACTCAAGACCTCGACGAGGGTACGTAAAGTCTTGACCCGCGCAAACCATTTGTCGTTGCCCTCTACAATCGTCCACGGCGCTGTAGCGGTGCTGGTTCTGAGCAGCATATCGTTCACTGCTTCTTCGTACGGACCCCATTTTTCGCGGTTGCGCCAGTCTTCTTCCGTCAGTTTCCACGCTTTGTAGGGCGTGTCCTGGCGGGCCTCAAAGCGGCGCAACTGCTCCTCTGCGCTGATATGGATCCAGAACTTTGCCAGGATCATGCCAAAGTCGGCCAACTGGCGTTCAAACTCGTTGATCTCGCGATAGGCGCGTTTCCATTCCTGTTCGGTGCAAAAACCCTCGACCCGCTCCACCATCACCCGCCCGTACCAACTCCGGTCAAAAATAATGATCTGCTTTTCGTCGGGGGGCTTGAGCCGGCGCCAGAAACGCCACAGGTAATGATGGGTGGCGTCTTCACCCTTTGGCGCTGCAATAGGAAGCACCTCGTAGCCACGCGGGTCGACTTTCTCGGTGACGCGCTTGATGTTGCCCCCCTTGCCCCCGGCGTCCCAGCCTTCGTACACCATCACCAGCGTGCGCTTTTGCACGTAGAGTTGATAGGCCAGTTCGCGCAACTGCAACTGGTAGAGGAGCATGTCCCGCAGGTACTCCTCTCGCGTCAGTCTCTGGCTCAGATCTATTGTCTCAAGCATGCTCACTCCTCCTCATCCTGGGCTTCCAACTCGGCCTCGAGCTCGTCGTCGGGTTCCTCAACGTGCGATTCCACAGGCAGCGGTACGCCGCGCTTTTCCAGGGCGTCTTCCAGACGATAGATGACCGTCTCGAAAATCTTGACCCGCGCCCAACGGCGGTCGGTCGCCTCCACGATCGTCCACGGGCCCCACTCCGTGTCGGTGCGCTCTAGCATCTCCTCGATGGCCACCACGTACTCGTCATACTTATGATGGTGTTCCCAGTCCTCTGGTTGGACGTGCCAACTTTCGAGCGGGTCCTTTTCCAACGCCTTAAAGCGCCGTTCCTGTTCCTCTTTGCTGATGTGCAGCCAGAACTTGCCGATCACGTAACCATCGTCGGCGATGGTGCGCTCAAAGTTGACAATGTCCCGATAAGCCTTGCGCCACGCATCCTCTGGCGTGAATCCTTCCACGCGCTCCACCAGCACCCGGCCATACCAACTGCGGTCAAAGATGCCCATCTCGCCATAGTTGGGCAGTTTTTGCCAAAAGCGCCACAGCCAGGGCATGTGGGTCTCAAAGGTGCGCGGCGCCTGGATGGCGTGCAGTTTAAAGCCGCGCGGATCGAGCCGCTGGGTAAGCAGGTTGATGGACGTGCCCTTGCCGGCGGCGTCCCAGCCTTCAAAGACGGTCACGCTGGGGATACTGGCATCCCAGCACGCCTTTTGCAGGTCGTACAGCCGGTCGCGCAGGTAGGGCATCCGGGCTTTGTATTCTTGCTTGGACAACTTTTTGGTCAGGTCTATTTTTTCCAGCACGTTCTCCCTCCTTTTCTGACCTTCCCGGAAGCTTCCGGATCTTCCGGGAAGGTAAGTCAATCACCAACGACGGCGGCGCGCAGATCGGCCTGCACCGCCTTTATGGATTGGTCGCCGTTTATCTCTACCAGCACTCCCTGGTTGCGATAATAGTCAATCAGCGGGCTGGTCTGCTCCCAGTACACCTGGAGCCGCTTGCGGACCGTCTCCGGCTTGTCGTCGTCGCGCTGGTACAGTTCGCCGTCGTCTTTGTCGCACACCCCCGGCCGCTTGGGTGGGTTAAATTGGACGTGATAGGCCTCCCCACACGTGCGGCAGATGCGCCGTCCGCCCACCCGTTCCACCAGCACCTCGTCGGGCACGGCGATGTTGGGCACTAAACTGATCTTGTGCCCCTGGGCCGCCAGCGCCTGGTCCAGCGCTTCCGCCTGGGCGATGGTGCGCGGGAAGCCGTCCAGCAGCGCGCCGGCGGCGCAATCGGGCCGGCTCAATCGCTCCATGACCATAGCGATCGTGACGTCGTCCGGCACCAACTCGCCGCGATCCATAAAAGATTTGGCCTTTAGCCCCAACTCAGTCTCGTGCTTGAGATTCTCCCGAAAGAGATCGCCGCTGGCGACGTGAGGCAACTCGAGGGCCTCACGCAGTTGGGCTGCCTGGGTGCCCTTGCCCGAAGCCGGCGGGCCGAGGAGCACGATGTATCTGGGTTCTTGTGTCATTGGAGTCCCTCCTTCTCGATGAACTGGTGATTAATTTTGTACAGTTTACTTGTGGGTGATTCCAAGAATCAGTACAGGGATATCAATGTCGGAAACCCCACGTTGTTCCAGATCCCATATGCCTTTGAGTTGCACTCTGCCACTCTTTTGGTATTTGGGCTATCTTTTCTTTCCCCGTAGGCTGATAAACAGATTTGCCAAGTGGACGGTAAGGCAACACACCATCAAAATATTTCTCAAGACGTTCACGGGCAATATCAACGTACTTTGTCTCTTGCTCGCTACCCATGACACGACGATTGTGCATTAGACCAGCGATTAGTGAGGTTCCTACCCCCACATAGGGGTCAAACACCCAATCGCCCTCGTTCGTCAATGCCAGGACACACCTCTCTACCAGTGCGATAGGA
>JADHWW010000148.1 GCA_016783285.1 Anaerolineae bacterium | reverse complement strand
CGGCAAGCATCCTGGGGTGATCACGCAGCGAGAGCTTGAGGCACTGTTGGCAGGAAGCAGGGAGCAGGGCGGCAGCGGTTGGGTGTCAACTGCGAGCAGGGATGCTCGCGCTCCGGATACTCGCGCTCCGGTGTCAACGGGTGGAGAAAACCGGCAAATCGGCAAATCGGCAAATCGGCAATCTGCAAATCTTCAATCTGTCGTGATGATCCAATGTGTAGGCTCTCGCGACGAGGAGCATCCGTACTGTTCGCGGGTTTGCTGCACGGAGGCGATCAAAAACGTGCTGGCGATCAAGGAGTGCAGCCCGGAGACGCAGGTGTACATTCTCTATCGCGACATTCGTACCTTCGGCTTCAAGGAGCGCTACTACCGCGAGGCACGGCGGAAGGGTGTGATCTTTCTCCAGTACGATAAGGATCAGAAGCCAGAGGTGAGAGTAACTACTGAAGAAACCGGGTTTTTCGGAAAAAACCCGGTTTCTAAGGGGCTGTGCGTGGACGTGACGGTGCAGCCGGAGGGGGAGGTCTTCACGTTGGACGCGGACCTGGTGGTGCTCAGCGCCGGCATCGAGCCGAACGTGGGCAACGAGGCCCTGGCCCAATTGTTCAAAGTACCACTGAATGAGGACAGATTCTTCCTGGAGGCGCACGTCAAGTTGCGACCGCTGGACTTTGCAGCGGACGGGGTATATTTGTGCGGGATGGCGCATAGCCCACGTTTTCTGGATGAGACGATTGCACAGGCACAGGGCGCGGCGGTGCGCGCGGTCAGTTTGCTCTCGAAGGACGAACTGGAGGCCACGCCAATTGTCGCCAGCGTCAAGGAGCGCCTGTGCTCGGCCTGTGGGCTGTGCGTCGAGGTCTGTCCATACGATGCCCGCGTGCTGGAGCCGGGGGCTCACTATGCTGAGGTGATTGAGGTGTTGTGTCAGGGCTGCGGCGCGTGTGTCGTCGCCTGCCCCAACAAGGCCAGTCAGCAGAAGGGATTCGAGTTGCGCCAGGAGTATGGGATTCTGGATGCGATAATGATGACCGCGTCAACGGATTCGGGTTGCGGATTGTAGGTGTCAACGGATACGGTGTCAACGGTGTCAACGGATGAGGATTGCGGGTAGTCTATAGATGACAATGGCTGAGCAGTTACCCCCAATAATTCATAGTTCGAGGGTGTCAACGGATGCCAGGGGTGTGGACTATGAAGCGAACTAAACCGTCGGCGCTGATCATCGGCGGGGGGATCGCTGGTATCCAGGCTGCGCTTGACATCGCTGACGCAGGCTTCACGGCCTACCTGGTCGAGCGGGAGCCCTCCGTCGGCGGGCGCATGGCCCAACTGGATAAGACCTTCCCGACCTTGGATTGCTCGTCGTGCATCCTGACCCCCAAAATGGTGGATGTTGGTCGCCACCCTAACATCGAGTTGATGACATACAGTGAGGTTGTCTCCGTCGAAGAGGCAGGTATGGAAACCTGCCCTACAACGACCAACTCCCACACCCTCACACCTTCACACTCCCACACCTCCTTCCGCGTGCGGGTGCGCAAGAAGCCACGCTACGTGGACCTGGACAAGTGCACCGGTTGTGGTCTGTGCGCGGAGGCGTGTCGGATGAAGGGCCGGGTGGTCAGCCATTTCGACGAGGGTATCGCCAAGCGGTCGGCCATTTACGTGCCTTTCCCCCAGGCGGTGCCACTTAAGTACACTGTTGATCCTGAGGCTTGTTTGTTCCTGACACGGGGCAAGTGCGGCAAAACTTTCCTGTGTAAGGACGCCTGTTCCGCCGGCGCGATTGACTTCGAACAGCAAGAGGAATTCGTGGATCTAGATGTAGGCGCGATTATCGTCGCCACCGGCTTCGACCTGATAGACCCCCGTACGAAGCCGGAGTTTGGTTACGGCATATACCCGGAGGTGATGACCGGCGCCGAGTTCGAGCGGCTCTCGTCCGCCTCCGGTCCTACGATGGGCAAGATCGTTGTCGGCAGCGGTCGGGAGACCTTGCCGAACGGTGGGGAGGTCAACGGCAAGGAGCCGAAGGACGTCGTGTTCATCAAGTGTGTAGGCTCCCGCGACCCGCACACAGGCGTGCCTTACTGCTCCCGGGTCTGTTGCATGTATACAGCCAAGCACGCTCACCTGGTTCGGGATAAGATTCCCGACGCCCGCATCACCGTGTTCTACATGGACGTGCGGGCCTTCGGTAAGGGGTACGAGGAGTTCTATGATCGGGTGAGGCACGAGCAGGTGATATACCGGCGCGGTGAGCCTGCGGAGATATACCGGCGGGGGGATAAATTGGTCGTACTGGCCGAGGATACGCTGCTGGGGAAGCCCATCGAGGTTGAGGCGGACCTGGTGGTGCTGGCTACGGCGGTCGTCCCACGGGCCGATGTATCGGAGGTGGCCGAACTGCTGGGGTTGGAACGCTCCCCGGATGGTTTCTTCCAGGAGGCACATCCCAAGTTGCGCCCGGTGGACACGCGGATGGATGGCGTCTTCCTGGCAGGCTGTTGCCAGGGACCCAAGGACATCCCAGACACGGTCGCTCAGGCAAAGGCGGCTGCTGCCTCAGCGATGGGGGTACTTGCGGGGGTAGGGAGTAAGGAGTAAGGCGAAGATGGCGTTGAAGACAGAGCGGATTGCCGAGCAGTTGGAACTCTTTGGTTGTATCCAATGCGGCAAGTGTACCGGGGGCTGTCCGGTGGCACGTAAAACGGTGCTAAACATCCGTAGTATGATCTATCACATGCTAGTGGAACCGGAGTTGGACGATGTTTTCTTCAAGGCGCACCAGGAGTTGTGGGATTGCACGTGCTGTTTCACTTGTGTCGAGCGATGTCCCAAGGATGTGCGGCCGGCTGATTTGATCATTGAGCTGCGGGGCCAAATGGTAGAGAGTGGGCGTATCCCGGAGACCATTGGAGCGGCATTGATGGGCGTCTTCCGCCAGGGGAATCCCGCCGGCATCGCGCGGGAGGATCGGGCAGCCTGGACCAATGGTGTCAACGGTGTCAACGGACGTGGGAGGGCGAAAGTGAAGGTCAAGGCCGCGCAGGAGGGGTGTGAGGTGCTCTACTTTGTGGGTTGTTTCCCTGCGTATGACCCGCGCGTGCAGGTCGTCACTCGTGCTCTGGTGAGGGCTTTTGCTGCGGCCAGGCTGGACTTCGGCACGCTGGGCACCGAGGAGAGTTGCTGTGGCAACGAGGTACGGCGCATGGGTGAGGTGGGGCTGTTCGAGATGTTGGTCGAGGAGAATGGTGAATTGTTCCGCGGCTTGGGCGCAAGCCGGTTGGTTACCACCTCACCTCACTGCTTCAATACCTTCAAGAACGAGTACGGCCTGGATGGTATTGAGGTGCTGCACTACACGCAACTCGTCGCCGAATTGATCGAGCAGGGCCGATTGGAGTTTGGGAGTGTGGGTGTCAACGGATGTGTGGGGGTGTGGGGTGAGGGGGTGGAGAAGATGGTCACCTACCACGATCCCTGCTTTCTGGGCAAGCAGAATCATATTTTCGATGAACCGCGTGCCATCCTCAAGGCCATCCCTGGCGTCAAGTTGGTGGAGATGGACCGCAGCCGGGAGCGCAGCCTGTGCTGCGAAGGGGGCGGCGGACGCATGTGGACCGAGGGGACCAACCTGGAGGAGCGGCTGGCCTTCCAGCGGGTGCACGAGGCAGCCGAGACGGGGGCCGATATCCTGGCCGTGGCTTGTCCCTTCTGCCTATTGACGCTGGAGGACGCGGTCAAGGTGCAGGGGCTGGACGACCGGCTGCAGGTGATGGACATTATGGAGATCGTGGATTTGGCGTTGACTAAGAACACGGATTGGGAGAATTGACGGATCAGATTCCAGGCTAGATCACGTTTCACGCATCACGTTTCACGGATATGTTCTCTGTCGAGCGATAGGACCAAAGATATGGAACCACAACCTCGTATTGGTGTATACATCTGTCACTGCGGCACGAACATCGCCGCCAACGTGGATGTGGAGCAAGTGGCGGGGTTCGCGGCGACCCTGCCTGGCGTTGTCGTCGCCCGCGATTACCTGTACATGTGTTCTGACCCCGGCCAGGCGCTGATCCAGCAGGACATTGAGGAGCAAGGGCTGAATAAGGTGGTGGTGGCTTCTTGCTCACCCCGCATGCACGAGCCCACCTTCCGAGCGGCGGCGCAGCAGACGGGTCTGAACCCGTACCTAGTGGAGATGGCCAATATCCGCGAGCAGTGCTCGTGGGTACACACCGATCGAGAGGGGGCGACAGAGAAAGCGAAGTTACTGGTCGCCTCGGTGGTGGCCAAGGCGGCCCTGCTGGAGCCTTTGGAGGAGCGGGAGGTCGAGGTCACGCCTGGTGCGGTCGTCATCGGTGGGGGCGTCGCTGGCATAATCGCCGCCCTCGACGTGGCCGGCGCTGGCTTTCCGGTCTACCTGGTGGAGAAGAGCGATCACCTGGGCGGGCGTGTGGCTGACCTGAACTGCACCTTCCCGACTCTGGAACCCGTGGTGGAACTGCTGGAACCGCTGGTCGAGCGTGTTCAGTCCCATCCCAATGTCACTGTCTTCCTAAAGACACAGGTGGCGAGTGTGGAAGGGTACGTTGGAAACTTTGAGGTGGAGGTGTCGGGGGGGGGGGGAGCAGAGGAGCGCGGCAGCGGTCGGGAGACCTTGCCGAACAAAGGGGGCGGGGAGTCGATTCGCAATCGGCAAATCGGGCCTTCTTATGCTCAGGCCCCAATCGGTAAATCGACAAATCTTGATGCGAGCAGGGATGCTCGCGCTCCTGCTCTGCGAGTGGGCTCGATCATCGTCGCTACGGGCTACGATGTTTTTGATCCGCATCGCAAACCGGAGTTGGGCTATGGCCAATATCCCAACGTCATCACGTCGCTGGAGATGGAACGGCGTTTGGCCGCAGGAGACCTGACAGGTTTTCCGAAACCTGTCAGGTCTGTGGCTTTCATCCAGTGCGTGGGTTCACGGGACGTGCAGTTGGGCAACCCGTACTGCTCGCGAGTGTGCTGTATGTACACTGCCAAGCAGTCCCGCCTGGTGCGTGAGCTCCTGCCTGAGGCCGACGTGACGGTTTTCTTTATGGATGTGCGTACTTTTGGCAAGGGTGCTGAGGAATTCTACGACGAGGTGCGGGCGAAAGGAGTGCTCTACCGGCGAGGGAATGTCTCGGAAATCTACCGGCGTGGCGACCGGGTGGTGTTAGTGGGCGAGGACACGCTGCTGGGCCAACCCTTTGACTTCGAGGTGGACCTGGTGGTGCTGGCGGTGGGGATGGAACCCCGCTCTGACGTTGGCGATCTCTCCACCTTGCTCAAACTGCCGCGCTCGGCCGATGGCTTCTTCCTGGAGTTGCATCCCAAGTTGCGGCCCGTGGACACGGCGGTGGATGGCGTCTTCCTGGCTGGCTGCTGCCAGGGACCCAAGGATATCACCGACACAGTCGCGCAGGCGAAGGCGGCCGCTTCTTCGGCCCTTATCCCTCTCCTGCGGGGCACGGTGCCGGTGGAATCGGCCACAGCGGTGGTGGATGAGGAGTGGTGTGCCGGGTGCGGGATGTGCGTGGAGGTGTGTCCCTATGGCGCACCGGCCCTCGACCCGTTTTGGGGCGTCTCGCGGATCAATGCGGTGCTGTGCAAAGGGTGCGGTGCCTGCGCCGTCGCCTGTCCCTCCAAGGCTATTCGCCTGCAGCACTTCACCCCCGAACAGATAATGGCGCAGGTGGATGCACTGGTAGGGTGACTGGGGGGCTGTGGCCGGAGATTTGAGTCCTGGCAGTGGTGCATTATTGGTAGTCCTGTCAGCGAGTGAAGCGAGTTGTAGTGTGTTCAATGCGAGGAAATGTGGCACGGGAGTTGATCAAGAGCGCCGATTTGTACGTGGACCTGTATAGATTGGGGACAGATATTGTTCGCAAAGTGCCATTAAAGCGCGAAGCCCTGGCCTTGTGGCCAGGACCTCCGCCAAGAAAGCAGTCTCTCGACTGCAATAATATTACTCGAGTTAACCTAATCTGTCAAGGGGGAAAGTATGACTGAAACCAGTTTCGAACCCAAAATCGTCGCCTTTCTGTGCAACTGGTGCACGTATACAGGGGCCGACCTGGCGGGTACGTCCCGCATCCAGTATCCACCCAACGTGCGCATCATCCGGTTGATGTGCTCTGGCTCGGTGGATCCTACCTACGTGCTCAAGCCGCTCTTGGATGGTGCTGACGGCGTCCTCATCGGCGGCTGCCACCCCGGCGACTGCCATTACCAGTCGGGGAACTACAAGGCCCGGCGGCGCATCATCGCGCTGAAGGAGATCCTCAAGAATGCCGGCTACGACGAGGACCGGGTCTGGCTGCGCTGGATCAGCGCCAGCGAGGGGGGGCGCTTCGCCGAGACGGTGACGAAGATGACCGAGGCGATGAAGGAGAAAGGCCCCAACCCTATGCGCCAGAAGTGGGCAGTGTAGCAATGACCAATAGAGCAAGATTTACGGAATGAAAGGATAAAGAATCTAGGGGCGGTTCGCGAACCGCCCCAACAGGGAGATGCAATGAGAACTGTAATACCGGTTGAGAACAACGATACGCTGGCCGCCGTGCGTGGTTTCCTCAAGCAGTTGCTGGAGGCTGAGGTGGTGGACGCGCTGCTGGTGCCGATGGAGACTCCTGCTGGCACAGTCACTCCTGCGTTGGTGGCCGATCCAGCCCTGCTGGATGCGGCGGCCCCACTGGCTCCGGTGATGGGGCTGAACGCAGCGCGCGTGGTTGGCCACGTCTCTGTCCGCGAGCCCCGGGGACGTATTGGTGTAGTCTTGCGCCCGTGCGAACTGCGGGCGCTGGTGGAACTGGTCAAACTCCAGCAGGCCAACCTGGAGGATCTGGTGACCATCGGCTTAGACTGCCTGGGCACCTACGACGTGCCGGTCTACAACGTGATGCAGGCCAGCGGCGGGGTGGATCTGGCGGCGTACCTGTCTACGGCCCGGAGCGGTGAACTGGCCCCGCAGGAGGGGTACGTCTTCCGCGATGCTTGCCAGATGTGCGAGAAGCCTCACGTCGAAGAGGCCGATATCGTGTTGGAACTGTTCGGTGCGGACCTGGCTGCTGGTATACCGGTGAGCCTGTCTGATGAGGTGGCTGGGAAGCTGGGGATGGATAGTGTGGAAGCGGAAATAAACCAGGTTATTAAGAAAGAACCTGGTTTCAAGAGGGCCGAGGTGGTGGAGAAGGTGGTCGCTGCCCGCACGAGAGTGCGCGATGCCCGCTTCGCTGATATGCGCGGGCAACTCGAACGGGAAGGGGTCGAAGGGGTCTTCGCCGCCTGCGTGCGCTGCCATAACTGTATGACCGTCTGCCCCTTATGCTACTGCAAGACCTGTCTTTTTAAGAGTCCTGTCTTCGACCATGAGCCGATTCAGTACATGAACTGGGCACGACGCAAGGGGGCCTACCGGCTGCCGGCCGATACGATGCTTTTCCACCTGACCCGCCTCAACCACATGGTGCTCTCTTGCATCGGTTGTGGAATGTGCACCAGCGACTGCCCGGCGGAGTTGCCCGTGGGACTGGTCTTCCGTGTCATCGGACAGTCGGTGCAGGAAGTGTTTGATTACGTGCCCGGTCGTAGCGTCGAGGAGTCCCTGCCGCTGGTCACCTTCCGCGAGGATGAGTGGATGGAGGTAGGAGAAGAGTGACAAGGGTGTCAACGGATGGCAACGGTGTCAACGGATGACGGATGAGGCAACGAGTAGGAGAAGAGTGACGAGGGTGTCAACGGATGTAAGGGAAAAGTCTCCTTGTCCTTGGTCCTTGTGTCTCCAGGTCTTTGTATCTTCGCATCTTTGTAGTTGGGGGGGCTTATGGAAACTGAGAATCAACCTGAAGTGACGGATGCCGATCTGATTCCCGTCTACATCATGGGCAAGCGCTACATGGTACCATCATCGCTGACGATCATGAAAGCGATGGAGTGGGCGGGCTACACGCTGATCCGGGGCGTGGGCTGCCGGGGGGGCTTCTGTGGAGCATGCGGCACGGCCTACCGTATCCTGGGTGACCCGAAACTCTACTTCGGGCTGGCCTGCCAGACGGTGGTGCAGTCGGGTATGTACCTGGCGCAGATCCCGTTCTTCCCGGCGCAGCGCGCTAGTTATGACATCACCCAACTGGAGCCCACTGCGACCACTTTGTTCTCCATCTATCCCGAGGTGTTGCGCTGCCTGGGCTGTGGGGCCTGTACCAAGGCCTGCCCTCAGGAGATTGATGTGCGGTACTACATGGCAGCCGGTATGAGGGGTGACATCGCCGCGATGGCCGACTTGTCGTTCGACTGCATTATGTGTGGTCTGTGCGCAGTCCGCTGTCCGGCCGAGGAGGCGCAATACAACATCGCCATACTGGCCCGCCGGCTCTATGGCCGCTATCTGGCACCCCGATCCGAGCATCTACGGGAGCGTTTGGAAGAGATCGAGGCCGGCAAGTTCGATGCCGAGATAGAGAAGTTAAAGAGGTTCGATAAGGAAGAATTGATGGCGCAGTACAAAGCGCGGGACATTGAGCCAAAATAAGGGGAGAATGAGAATGAGCGGCTATCCGCCTGAGATGCTAACATCTATCCGTAAGGTCGAGGCCACCCGTGCCCGGCGGATTAGAGAGACTTTTCCGGCGATGAGCATGGAGGAACGGGATGCTATCCTTGAGGCTTTCCATCCTGACTACAAGGAGGAGACCTTCCATGCGATCCGGGTGGGGGTCAGCAAGGGGCAGCGCATGCCTATAGAACTGGCCGACATCGTCGAGGGGCGACCCCATATCAGCCCCGGCTTTTCCTTAAGTGCTCCGGCAGCGTCAACGGATGTGCTGGTGATCGGTGGTGGTGGGGCGGGGGCCTCGGCAGCGCTCCTGGCGCAGGAGAACGGGGCGCAGGTTATCCTGGTGACGAAGTTGCGCTTCGGTGACGCGAACACAATGATGGCGCAGGGTGGTATCCAGGCCGCCGACCGGCCGGAGGACAACCCGGCCATCCACTACCTGGACGTCATTGGCGGTGGTCACTTCACCAACGTTCCTGAACTGGTTGAGGCACTGGTGATGGATGCTCCCTTCGCCATCAAGTGGCTGGAAGACCTGGGGATGATGTTTGATAAGGAGCCAGACGGGATGATGGTAGAGGCGCACGGCGGCGGTACCAGCCGCAAGCGCATGCACTCGGCGCGGGACTACAGCGGCGCGGAGATCATGCGCACGCTGCGGGACGAGGTGCGCAATCGGGAAGAGAACATCAGCGTCATTGAGTTTGCTCCTGCTGTCGAATTGGTACTCGACGACGAGGGACAAATCGCCGGTGCTGTGGTGATGAACCTGGAGACGGGGGCCCATCGCTACATCAAGGCCAAAGCGGTGGTACTGGCGACCGGTGGGAGCGGGCGATTGCACTATCAGGGCTTCCCTACGACCAACCACTACGGTGCGACGGCCGACGGGGTGGTGTTAGCCTACCGAGTTGGCGCACCGCTGGGCTACCTGGAGTCTATGCAGTACCATCCCACTGGCGCGGCCTTCCCGGAGCAGATCGTCGGCCTGCTGGTTACCGAGAAGGTGCGCGGGCTGGGGGCGCAGCCAGTTAACAAGAATGGTGAACAGTTCGTCTACCCTCTGGAACCTCGGGACGTGGAGGCGGCGGCCCTTATCCGGGAGTGCGCCCCCCCTCTTATCCCCCCCGCAAGCGGGGGGGAGTGTCAACGGATGATGGGGGGGCGGGGCAATGGGGTCATCACTCCCACCGGGCAACCCGGCGTGTGGCTGGATTCGCCGATGATTGAGCGCATCCACGGCCCCGGCACTATCCAAAAGGCGCTGCCGGCGATGGTGCGTCAGTTTGGGCGCTTCGAGATTGACATTACGGAAGAGCCGATGCTCGTCTACCCGACGCTGCACTACCAGAACGGCGGGGTGCAGCTGCGGGCCGATTGCTCTACCGATATCCCTGGCCTTCTTATCGCGGGGGAGGTGAGCGGTGGTGTGCATGGTCACAACCGGCTGATGGGCAACTCGTTGCTGGAGATCACCGTCTTCGGCCGGCGCGCTGGCCGCTCGGCGGCGGCATACGCGCAGCAGTGTCAACGGATAGGCAAGCCCACTCTGGCCCACGTGGAGGCCTGGAACCGGGAGTGTCAACAGATGGGTGTGGATACGGGGGTGGTCTCGCCTATCTTGTTGCCCGATTACACGCGGCGGGTGTAAAAGGGCAACCACAAGGGTTGCCCGTACGTTACCGGGGTCAACGGTGTCAACGGATGAGGATTGCGGGTAGAGAGTGGCAATTGTACGAAATCTACTAACTCAAGGGGAAAAGGACTGATGCCCGATTACATGCGGTCCGATTACATGTCTCGGCAAGGAGAAGAGGGTACTGATGCGTAAGGAGAATGTTGGCGCTGTCTTGGTTGTTGGCGGTGGTGTAGGAGGGATGCGCGCGACGATTGATCTGGCCGAGGCTGGCCTGAAGGTTCACCTGGTGGAGACGTTGCCATGGCTCGGCGGCCGGGTGGCACAATTGGGCTATATGTTCCCCACGCATGACTGCGTTCTTTGCCGGGGCACCTCCGACCACGGCTACGGCTGCACGCGACCGGCCATCTCACCGGCTTTTCTGGACCACAACCTACATCCGAACATCAAGATCCTCACTAATACCGACCTGATCAACGTGGCGGGATATGCCGGAGATTTCACAGTGACGCTGCGCCATCGTCCCACCTACGTGGATGCTGAACGGTGCATCAACTGTGGGCTGTGCGATGGCGCCTGCCCGGTGTCCCTGCCCAGTCCGTTCCAGTTGGGCTTGTCGGTCCGCAAGGCGGTCTATAAGATGGCGCCCCGTGCACTGCCGGATGCCTACGTTGTGGACAAGGTGCCGCGCTGCGATACCTGTCGCCGCTGTGAAACCGTCTGTCCGACCGGCGCGGTGAATCTGGATGAGCAGGAAACCGAGTACGAACTTAATGTCGGCGCTATCATTCTCTCGCTGGGTTACGAACTTTCGGACCCGAATGAGTACGGGGAACTTGGATACGGGCGCTATCCCAACGTCATCCACTCGATGCAGTACGAACGTCTGGCCAGTCGCTCTGGGCCGACGGAGGGCATCGTGAAACGTCCCTCCGACGGCAAACTGCCCCAGCGTATTGCCTGGATTCAGTGTGTGGGCTCTCGGGACGATAAACACCCCTACTGTTCGTCCATCTGCTGCATGTATGCTACGAAGGAGGCTATGTTGGCCAAGCAGCGCTCGTCCCCTGAGTGGGCTGATGCGAGCAGGGATGCTCGCGCTCCTACTGGGGGCGTCCACTGCGAGATTTTCATGATGGACGAGCGGGCTTTCAACAAAGAGTTCAACGCCTATTACGAACAGGCGCAGAAGCGCTACGGGGTGAAGTATACGCGCTGCCGCATTTCGGGGATCAGAGAGGACCCGGAGACACACGACCTGATACTGCGCTACCCGGATGAGGATGGTAAGGTGGTCGAGGGCCGCTTCGACATGGTGGTGCTCTCGGTGGGGGCGTTGCCGCCCCATGGGGCTCGTGATCTAGCCGAAGAGTTGGGGATTGAGCTTAACGCATACGGCTTCTGCGAGACGGATAAGTTCGCCCCGCTAGAGACTAGCAGGCCCGGCATCTACGTCTGTGGGACATTCGCCTCACCTAAGGAGATCGCGGAGACGATCCTGGATGCGGCGGGCGCAGCCGGCGACGTGATGCGCTTGCTCTCTGGTCAGGTGGGTGCACAGGCCTACGGACGGGAATACCCGTTCTTCGGTGATATAGGCGATGTTACTACGGGCCTACCGACGGTGTCAACGGTGTCAACGGATATGGAGCGAGACGTGGCAGGGGAGGAGCCGCGCATTGGTGTTTTCATCTGTCGCTGCTACCCGAGTATCTCAGCGGTTGTGGACACCGATGCGGTGGCGAATTTCGCTGCTGGCTTGCCCGGCGTAGTGCACGTCGAGGTGGTGGACTACGCCTGTCTGGAAGAGGGGTGTCAACGGATACGGAAGGCGATTGTGTCAACTGCGAGCAGGGATGCTCGCGCTCCGGTGTCAACGGTGTCAACGGTGTCAACGGATACGGATGCGGATGGGGGGCACGGACTCGGCTTGATAAATCGGGTGGTCGTGGCGGCTTGTAGCCATCGTACCCACGAGCCGCTGTTCCAGCGCATCGTCCGCCAGGCTGGTCTGAACCCCTACCTGCTGGAGATGGCGAACATCCGTGAGCATTGCGCCTGGTCCCACGTGGACGATCCGGTGGGGGCCACCCGTGCAGCGAAGGAGTTGGTGCGCGTGGCGGTGGCGCGGGCGCGGCTGGCCGAGCCGGTGCACAAACAGGCTATTGAGCCTGTCCGGCGGGCGCTGGTGATCGGAGGTGGAGTAAGCGGTATGATGGCAGCGCTGAACATCGCTGACGCTGGATATGACGTAACGTTGGTGGAACGGGAGTTGGGGTTGGGCGGTAATCTGCAGCACATCTACTACGTGGCTGAAGGGGACAATCCTCAACGGTTGCTGCGCGATCTCGTCAACCGGGTGATGGGCCATCGAAGGATCGATGTCCTCACCAACTCGGAGGTGATTGCTTGTGAAGGGAGTCTGGGGGCGTTTCGTTCGACGGTGCGGACTGCCCTCCCCAGCCCCACCCGGCTGCCGGGAGGGGGAGAGAGGGGGGAGGTGGAGATTGAGCACGGCGTGACTATCGTGGCCACCGGTGGGCAGGAGTGGCGGGGGGATGTATTCTTGCTCGGCCAGGACGAGCGTGTGGTCACCTCGCTCGACCTGGAGGATATCATCACCCATCAACCAGAGCGGATCGAGGGTCTGAAGGAGGTTGTGTTCATCCAGTGTGTGCGGCGGCCCGGTGAGGTCGAGTACTGCAGCCGGACGTGTTGCACGAACACGATGAAGAATGTTATTCGCATCAAGTTGCTCAACCCGAACTGCCGGGTGGTCGTTCTTTATAAGGACATCATCACCTACGGGTTCCGGGAAGCGTTCTACACCGAGGCGCGGCGGCGCGGGGCCATTTTCGTCCGCTACACTGAGGCCCATATGCCGCGGGTGCAGGTAAACGACGGGGGTGTCAACGGATGCGGATTACTGGAGGTGGTGGCCTGGGAACCCTCCCTACGGCAGGAGATCGTGCTGCATCCTGGTCTGCTGTCGCTGAGTATGGCGATCGAGCCATCGGAGGGGACTGAGGAACTGGCCCGCATCTTGGACTTGCCGCTCTCCAGTGAGGGCTTCTTCATGGAAGCCCATCTTAAGATGCGCCCGATGGATATGGCAAGGGAGGGAATCTTCATTTGTGGAATGGCCCACTATCCCAAGTTCATTGAGGAGTGCATCACCAACGCGCAGGCGGCGGCGGGCCGGGCGATCACGATACTGGCTACACCGCGGATGTACATCGGCGGCGTCATCTCGGTGGTGGACCAGAGCAAATGTGTGGGCTGTCTCACTTGTGTGCGTACCTGCCCTTTCGAGATCCCCAAAGTGCGGTATTCGGACGTGGGGGTGGGAAAGATAAAAGGGGCGGCGTACATTGACCCCGCGTTGTGTACGGGGTGTGGTACCTGTACGGCGGAATGCCCTGCTAAAGCGATTCAGTTAGTCGCCTATCAGGATGAGCAGATTATGGGACTGCCGCTGGGAGCGTGGGCGAGTCAGCGAATCAGCGAGTCGGTGAATGACTGATCACGCATCACGTTTCACGAAGAGGTGTCAATGACTGAGCGGAATGCGGCAAGCAATGACTCGGTTGAGCTCGCCAAAGATGATTTTGAGCCTGAAATCACTGTCTTTACATGTATCTACTGCGCGTACATGGCCATTGATACGGCCGGCGCGCTGCGGACTAAATATCCAGCCAGTATCAAATTGGTGAAGTTGCCATGTACGGGCAAGACAGATGCACGCTATCTGCTGGAGGCGTTCGAGCAGGGAGCCGATGGAGTCTGTGTGGTGGGATGCCCGCTTGGTAACTGCCATCACGTACGCGGGAACGAACGTGGGCTGGCGCGGGTAAAGTACATCAAGAAGTTGTTGGATGAAGTCGGTTTGGGCGGTGAGCGGCTGGAGATGTATTTCGTCTCCGGCGGAATGGGGATGACATTTGCCGACGCGGTGCGGGGGATGACGGAGCGGGTGCGGGCATTGGGGCCGAATCCGCTTAAGGCGGGATATTGAGAGCAGGATTCATGGAATGAAAGGATAAAGAACAATGGACGAATGAATCAATGAACAATGGCTCAGCGATGGTGCCTGGTTGGTTCGATGTATTGTTCATTGTTAATTGTCCCGTTGTTCGTTGATGGGAGTGTGTGGAGATGGCCAGTGAGTTTTCAGACAAAGGTAGTGTGACTGGCGCGGTCATGGTCGTCGGCGGGGGTATCGCCGGCATACAGGCGTCGCTGGACCTGGCCGAGGCCGGCTACAAGGTCTACCTGGTTGAGAACAAGTCGGCCATTGGCGGGCACATGGCCCAACTGGACAAGACGTTTCCCACCAACGACTGCGCGATGTGCATCGTCAGCCCCAAGTTGGTTGATTGTGGCCGCCATCGCAATATCGAACTGCTGATGGATAGTGATGTGATAGGCATGCGTGGGCAGGCCGGAGCCTTCACCGTCAAAGTGCGAACGCGCCCGCGCTACATTGATTTGGACAAGTGCACGGGCTGTGGTGACTGCGCAGATGTCTGCCCGGTAATCATCCCCGGTCGCTTCGACGAGGGCCTGGCGGTCCAGCAGGCGGCCTACAAGTTGTATCCCCAGGCGGTACCCAACGCCTACGCCATCGAGAAACGAGGCATCTCTCCCTGCCGCGATGCTTGCCCCGCCCACCAGCGCGCCCAGGGCTACATTGCCCTCATTCGCGAGGGCCGCTACGAGGATGCGCTGCGGGTCATCAAGGAGGACAATCCCTTCCCCGGCATCTGTGGACGCATCTGCAATCACCGCTGCGAGGATGCCTGCAACCGGGGTAAGCTGGACGACCCGATCAACATTCACGCGCTCAAACGATTCGTCACCGACAAGGTCTACGCTCAACCCCGGGTGGTGCCGGAACCGGCCGAGCGGAGGTACGAGGAGCGCGTGGCGATCATCGGCGCGGGTCCCTGCGGGCTCACTACTGCCCAG
>JADHWW010000106.1 GCA_016783285.1 Anaerolineae bacterium | reverse complement strand
GGCCAGCGCCCGCACCCTGGCGAAGGAAATCTGGCGAGAGATGGACAAATCGGTCTTCCGTCGCTTCCCTGACGGCTTCGTGCTTCCTGACACGCCGACTAAGAAGTTTCGCTTGCCTGAGGGCGAAGTACAGGTGGGACAAGAGCTTTTCACCGGAGCGGGCGCACTGGGCCAGGGTTATATCATGATCGGAGAAGATCTCAGATTCGCCGGCAGCATGGTCAAGGCCGAATTCGTCCAGGCGTGGCAAGAGGCAGGCAACACTGGGACGGCCCATGTCCCCGAAGATGATAAGGTCTGCCAGCAAGTATTGGATGCCTATCAACAATACCGGGAAGAGATACAAGAGGACATCCTTCGGTGGGCAAGAAGCCGGACGGCCGATGAACGATTGCAGATGCGGGTCATCAGCCTGCTGTGGGGGTATATCGGGGAGTATGTGCAATCACAAACAAGCAGCAATTCCCGTTTTAGCATCGTTGCCGCGTGATATGGCATCGTAGTGGCGACGTAACCGTTCAGGCCATGACGAAATAGAACGCGGATCAGACGGATTTTGCGGATTCGCACGGATTTCTCTTTTTTATCCGTGAAAATCCGTTCGATCCGTTAAATCTGTGTTCCATTTTACCCCCCCCACTGAACGCTTACGTGGCGACTTTAGTCGCTGGCTGCGCGGCCCAAACGACTAAAGTCGTTACTACGAACCCCATCATCATTTGCCCATTTGCCTTTTGGCCAGATTTCGCTATACTTCTGCCATAACGAGACGAGACGGACGACCATGCCCAAAGACCTGCTGATTCACACCGTCGGCCACAGCGACCACACGACCGAAACGTTCGTTGACCTGTTGCGCCAATACGGGATCACGCTCGTCGTGGACGTGCGCAGCCAGCCCTACAGCCGCTGGACCCCCCAGTTCAACCGCGAGACATTGGCCCGCGACCTCCAGGATGCTGGCATCGTCTACCAGTTTATGGGTGACGCCCTCGGCGGCCGGCCAACCGACTCGGCCCTGTACGACCCCGGGCAGGAGCACGCCGACTACCAGCGCGTCGAGCAGACATCCGCCTACCAGGCCGGCATTGACCGGCTGCTCGAACTAGCCCAGACCGGACGTGTGGCCATGATGTGCAGCGAGGGCGACCACCACCACTGCCATCGCCATCTGCTTATCACCCAAACCCTGTTGGGGCGCACCGTCCGCGTGCTCCACGTCCAGCCCGACGGCAGGACAGTCGAGGGGGAGTTAGTGCCCCAGCAACTTTCCCTGTTTGGACGAGAGGAGAAGCCATGATGTCCAACGTCCACCGTCCACCGTCCATCGTCTATACCATCGGCTACCAACGCAAACCGCTCGCTACGTTCATCGGCCAACTGCGCGAGGCTGGCGTGGACGCGGTGATTGACGTTCGCTTGCGCAACACCTCCCACCTGGCCGGCTACACAAAGCGGGACGACCTGGCCTTCCTGCTGCGCGATGGATTCTCCATCGCCTACGAGCACCACCCCGAACTGGCCCCCACCCCCGACATTCTTGACGGTTATCGCGATGATCAGGACTGGGCAGCCTACGAGTCCCGCTTCCTCCCGCTCCTGGCAGAACGAGCCGCCGAAGATATAGGCCGCGAGGTCCTGGCCCGCTATCGCGCGCCGTGCCTCCTGTGCGCCGAGCCGACCGCCGAACACTGCCACCGCCGCCTGGTCGCCGAATACTGGGCCAGGCACCTGCTGGAGTTAACCATCGTTCATTTGTAGGAGAGATGCCCACTGGTAGAGGGTTATGGGTCTTCCGGATTTCGCGGGATAGATATGCTCAAAGGGGGTGTGACACCCCCGACTGTGGGAACTGAGACGGTTACTACTCACCCTGTCATTGCGAGGAACGAAGTGACGAAGCAATCCCCAACTTGCTGGCGGGAGATTGCTTCGCTACGCTCGCAATGACATCATTACAAAGCTATTGACTGGGTGAGATTGCCACTTTCCAGACATGCCTGTAGTAACCTGAGACGGAGCATTGCCCCTGGATGTGGGACGCGGGTGGCACACCCGCTCAGAGCACCACGGGAGTCCCGAACTTGTTCGGGGTTTGAGGGGTGCACCTGCCAACCCCACTGCCGCAACAAGTTGCGGACTCCAATAGGGAGAAAACCATGCCAGCACAAGAAGTTTTGATCCTGGCCATGAGCAAAATGCTTAGCGGCATCTGCACGGCCGGGTTAACCCGCGAGACTGACCCCGTCACCGGCCTGCGCTGGGTGCGCCCGGTGCGCGAGTTCGACACCCTCCTGCCGGGCGACATGACCGATGCCGGCGGTCGCCTGGTGCAGTGTAGTGACGTGGTCGAACTGAACCTGCTCGCGCCACACCCCGACCCACCCCACGTCGAGGACTGGCGCACCGATTTCATCCGCCACCGTCCACGGCTGCTGCGCCGCCTGGAGGGAGAGCAGCGGGCCCGCTTCTTCGCCAAATATCTCGACCGAGCCCCGGAAGACGTGCTCGTCCACCACACCCGTTCGCTCTGCCTGGTGCAGCCGGAACAAGTGTGGACGTTGTTCTCATTGGACGGCTACTCCGGCAAGTACGAGGCGCGCATGGGTTTCGTGCTGGCGGGCGATGCCAATCATCCTCAGGCCACGAGCAGGCGCGGCGCCTCCGTGACCGACCTCAAGTACCGCTCGCTGGGCAGGGCCTGGTTGGGTGGGAAAGGGGGCTACCTGAGGCTGGATCACGACGAACTCTACGAACGATTGAACGCCGACGCCCTCTACCTGGCCGTGGGACTGAGCCGCAACTGGCAGGGAGAGTATTGGCCCCTCGTCGTCGGCGTGCACGTCGTTCCAGATTACGAGATGAATGACAGGTGAATGAGAGATGACAAATGAGCAAATGACAAACGTACTGGCTGAGTTGGAAATCGCTCCTCGACAAACCATCCGACTGACAGGCAATCAACGCAGCCGTCTGCTCAACTTCCTCCTACGCTGGGAGCACCTGGAGGACCTTCACGCCTGCCTGGACGTCCTTATCCCGCTCAACCCCACCCTCGTCTCGCTGCTCGACCTGCGCACGAGGGCTTTCCTGGCCCAGGACCGGCCCGATGACGCGCTGGAGGTGATGCAGGAGCGACTGCGTCTCAGGACCTCCCTCACCGCCCGCTCGCTCCTGGCCCGCGTCCACCTGGCCCGGGGCGACGAGGAGGCCGCCCACCAGGTCGCCCGCTCGCTCATCGAGGAGCAAGAGGATAGCATAACGGCATGGAGGCTATTGGGCGAGGTCGCACTGGCCCGGGGCAAGACAGAGGCCGCGCTGGCCGCCTACCGCCGCGTGAACGAGTTGCGTCCACAGGGCCGCGCCTACCTGCTGGGGATGGTCTCCCTCTATCAGGCCCGCGACGATTGGGTGACCGCCAGCGGCTACGGTGTGCGTCTGCTGCGCACCGCCGACGCGGAGAGTCCGCTGTCCATCACCTACCTGCGCCGGCTGCGCGACTACTTCCAGGCCAGCGGGGAGGAGACCCGCGTCGCCGACCTGGAGGCCGAATTGGCGCGCCGTCACGCCGGCGAACTGAACGAACTGCGCGCGGCCCTTTCCCCAGCCCCTCGTGTGCGACCTGCCGCCGCCACTGCCCCCCCCTCTGTCCCCCCCATTGGGGGGGATGAAGGGGGGGCGCCCGCCGAATTCATGCCCACCTTCGACCAGGTGCCCGTCACCGAAGAGGAGAGAGTACGCATCACGGAGGCCACCAGGCGGCTCTTCGGCTTCGAGACTCTGTTGCCCGGCCAGTTGGAGACCATCGCCTGTGTCCTGCGCGGCGAGGACGTGCTGACCATCCTGCCGACCGGCGGCGGCAAGTCGCTCTGTTACCAACTCCCGGCGCTGCTTGCTGAACAGGCCCACCCTGAGCCTGCCCTGAGCACAGTCGAAGGGCCTGCCCTGAGCACAGTCGAAGGGCCTGCCGAACGGGCCTGCCCTGAGCCTGGCGAACGGGCCTGCCCTGAGCCTGGCGAACGGGTCACGACGCTGGTCATCTCGCCGCTCATCGCGCTGATGAAGGACCAGGTAGACTCGCTGCCGGACGGGCTGCGACGCCGGGCGACCAACATTGACTACAGCCTGGAGAGGGACGAGCGGCGCCGGCGGTTGGAACAGGCCGCCGACGGGGCCTACCGGCTGGTCTACGCCGCCCCGGAGCGATTGCGTCAGCCCCCCTTCCTGCACGCGCTGCGGCGCGCGGGCGTGGACCGGCTGGTGATTGACGAAGCGCACTGCGTCAGCATGTGGGGCCACAACTTCCGGCCCGACTACCTCACCATTGGGCGGGCCCGGCAGGCGCTGGGCAACCCACCGCTTTTGGCGATGACCGCGACAGCGCCGTCCCGCGTGCGGCGGGACATCATCCATCACCTGGGTGATCCTTCGGCAGGCTCAGGACAGGCTCCTTCGACAGGCCCTTCGGCTGTGCTCAGGGCAGGCTCAGGGCATGGCATGCGCGTCATCGCCGGAGACGTGACCCGCCCCAACCTGCAACTGGAGGTCTTCTACGCCCGCAACCCCGACGAGAAACTGCGCCATCTACTGGCCTTCTGTCGGGCCGAACATGGCAGCGGTATCGTCTACGCCGGCACGCGCGCCCGCTGCGAGGAATTATCATCGCTGTTGCGCGGATATGGCATCGTCGCCGGCCACTACCACGCCGGCATCACCAACCGCACCGAGGTGCAGGATGACTTTATGGCCGGCCGCATCCGCATCGTCGTGGCGACCATCGCCTTCGGCCTGGGCATTGACAAGCCAGACATCCGTTTCATCGTCCACTTCGTCCCGTCCAACTCGCTGGAGGCGTATTACCAGGAGGCGGGCCGGGCCGGGCGGGACGGGTTGCCCGCCCGCTGCCTGCTGATGTACGCTCACTCAGACCGGGCCACACTGACCCGCCGCGCCCGCCGGAACATGTTACGGGTCGAGTTTCTGCGCGCCGTCTACGCGGCCGTCAAACACCGCCTGTCGCTGGGGCCGGTCTCTGACCGCGCCCCCTTCTCCGGCCGGGTCGCAGCGGCAGACCTGGAACGCGACCTGCAGGCCGATCAAACACGCATACGGGTCGCCTTGAGCCTGCTGGAGGAGACAGGTCTCTTGCGACGCGGCCCCGACTTCCCCCGCACCGCGGTCGTCTGCCTGACGGGAGTAGGGCAAGATGGTATCTTGCCCCACGAACTGGCCGCCTTCTGCCAGGCCGCCCGGCTGCGGCCCGGCCAACCGCTGACCCTGGACCTGGCGGACGTGGCGCGGCGAGCCGATCTGCCCCTCGAGGATATCGAGCGGCGGGTGCTGGAATGGACCGACGCGGGCTGGCTGGACTACCACCCATCCAAGCGCGACTGGCTGCTGGAACTGTTGCCGCCTCCCACGGACTCCGCTGAGCGGATCGAAACGCTGCTGGAGCGGTACGAGACGGTGCAGATTCAGCGCGTGGACGAGATCGCCGCCTACGCCCTGACGCGCCGCTGCCGCCACGGACACATCAACGCCTACCTGGGCGGCCGCACCATCGAGCGCTGCACCGCCTGCGACAACTGTATTAAAATCCCGCCGCCGCCGGACGCCGGTCTGCCCGACGAGCGGGAACAGTTCTTGACCATCCTGCGCTGTGTCTCGGACGCGCCGTGGAGTTGGGGGCGGTTCAGCCTGGTGCGCATCCTGCGCGGCGACGACAAGGCTCGCCCCGGCGGACAGCCGCTCCACGAGAAAGCCCGCGACCAGGCCGGTTTTGGCACGCTGGCCTTCCGCTCGAAGACGGCCGTCGAACGCATGCTGGATCACCTGGAGAACGGTGGGTTCCTGCGGGCACGGCGACTCGACCATGGCGGCGCGGTGCTCGACCTCACACCTGCGGGCAAAGCGGCGCTACAAAACCCAATCGCATTGAATAGCCTGGTCGGCCCGGCGGAGAAGCAACCGCCGCCGCCACCACCACCACCACGCAGGCCATCCAGGGAATCATCCAAGAAAGGTAACTGCTCAGCCAGTCATAAATAGAACACGGATCAACACGGATCATACGGATGTACGCAGATAAAGATAAAAAATCTGTGAGAATCCGTTTTATCTGTGTGTATCCGTGTGCTATTTGTGCCTGTTTTGGGAAGAGCCTGAGCAGTTACCAAGAAAGATGCGGTGGGACTGGATATGGACGAGGCACTGTTCCAGACCTTACGCGCGTGGCGGCTGGAGCAGGCCCACGCGCAAGAGGTGCCACCCTACGTTGTCTTCCACGACAGTCACCTGCGGGCCATCGCCGCACACCGGCCCGTCACGCTGGAGGCTTTATCCGAGTTGAAAGGCGTCGGCCCGCACAAACTGGAACAGTATGGGGCCGCGGTGATCGAACTGGTGCGTAAGCACCTGGGAGGAGGTGCAAATGACACGCAAACTCAAGATTGACTGGACGGAACTGGATGCTGCTTTCCAGAGCGGCTCCTGGGAGATGCATTATTAACTGGACCTGGAGACCGGCGAGGTCGTGCTGGTCACCGATGAAATCGCCGGCTGGATGCAGGAGGCGCTCCAGGTGGCTGAGCAGGTTGAGAAAGGATATGGCACCCGCTACATCAAGATTCCTGAAGCAGACAGCCACGAGGACTACCGCGACATGGAACGCTTCATCAACACAGTCCGCAACCCGCGTTTGCAGGACCGGCTGTGGCGGGCGATTCAGGGCCGGGGCGCGTTCCGCTACTTCAAAGACGTGCTGGCCGAGTACCCGGCTGAGCGGGAGCGTTGGTTTGCTTTCAAGGACCACCGCACCCACGAGCGCATCTCCTGGTGGCTGGAGAGCGAGAACATCGAACCAACCAATCCTATCGAGCCGCCCGAGGAACCCGAGCCGGAGGCTGAGGCTGAGGATGAGACAGCCCGCGAGACATTGCTTGAGGAGTTGACCTTGCTGGTCATCTACCTCTCTTCGTGGGAGGAGCAAGTCGCACCTGGCCTCACCGTCCGCCGAGCCTGGAAGGGATATCTCTTCGAGGTGCTGGACGAGTTGGAGGAACAGGGCCACATCAGCCAGACTCGCCGCGCCAAATCGCTGACGCTGACGGAAGAGGGCGTACTGCGAGCCCAGGAACTTGAGGCACGCTATACGCCTTGAAGTTGTCCTCCGACCAGCCCAGGTGGGCGATGGGCGCGCTGTCGTCGGAGCGCCGTTTACGGCTCATCGCCTATATCAACCAGCCCATGCCGCAGCGCCAGCACGGCTGCCTGGGTTCTGTCGGACACCTCCAGCTTGGACAGGATGGCACTGACGTAGTTACGCACCGTGCCTTCCGACAGATACAACCGTTTTGACCACGCCCAGGTCACGGTTCTCCGGTGCGGCGAGGCACTTGACCAGGTCAGTCGCTTCACCGCGATTGTAGGCTTGGATGAAGCGGTACAAGCCACGGAAGACCATTTCCAACGATATGCGGTCGAAGGGAAGCATCAGTTCCTCTGCCACTGCATCGGCTAGATCAATGAAAATGGCGTGGAAGAGCCAGGTACTCCAGACTTGTAGCAGGATGCCATTGATCGAACCAGTCCATAGATACGACAGATCTAGCAGGTGCTTGAGAGCAGCAAACGCTTCTTCAATGCGCCAGCGGTGGCGATACAGATCAGCGATGTAGACCGCTGGGGGGTGCCTGGTGCTTACGTGTTCCCACCCGGGGTTTTCGAAGCAAATCGAAACTCGGTGCCTACCGGGCGGGCAGTGCAATATATCCCGACTTTCAGGCCCGGCCCCGTCCACGTTGCTCACAGCCACCATCCCCGGGGGCGTCTTATGTCGAGCACTACCTTGCATGGGCCGCCCCCGAGACGGGGGCTGAGAGCATAATTTGCAAACCGCTGCTGGCATGCATCTATAATTGATCTGCTACGAAATCCACTCACGCGCCGACTTGCTCAGATAGGCGGCGCGGGGTACAATTATGCAGGCAGTTGGAATGGACAACGACCATATCGTAGGGAGTAAAGATCAAGACCGGCAGCACCAGCAGCTACATCTGCCCGGCCTGCCAACCGAAGGTGAGAAACGCGGGAGGTTGACCAGCTTATGGCCCGTATGTACCCCAACCAGATTAGCACAGACACCGAAAGCCACGCCGAACGGCGGCTCTATGATGCCTTTCGTGACGAACTGGACAATAGCTACACAGTCTTCCACAGTGTGGCATGGCAGTCGCTGGATGGTGAGGGCTGTCCCCGGGATGGAGAGGCCGACTTTGTCATCGTCCACCCCACGCGTGGCATCCTGGTCCTAGAGGCCAAGGGCGGCACCATCGGCTACGACCCTCTCACAGGCAACTGGACCAGCACCGACCGTGCCGGCCAGGTCCACCACATCAGAGATCCCTTCGCCCAGGCACGGTACAGCAAGTACACGCTACAGGAACAACTCCAGGTCATACTAAACAGGCCCCAGCGCCGCATCAACGTCGGCCACACCGTCGCCTTTCCCGATGTCTTCGTCGGCGAGATATTGCTTGGCCTGGATAAGCCCCGCCAGATCATCCTGGACAAGACCGATTTAGCCAACCTCTCCAGATGGGTCGGCAGCGTCTTGGCCTACTACCGTGGCAGGACGAGCCAGCGTGAAACCGCCCCCGGTGAAGAGGCAGTCCAGGCGCTCATGGACCTCCTGGGCAAAACCCGGGAACTGCACCCTGCCCTGTGGGGTGACTTCGTGCAAGAGCGAGAACAGCTCATCCGCCTCACCGAACAGCAGTACATGATCCTCGACATGCTCAATCGGCAGCGCCGGGCGGCCATCTGCGGCTGTGCTGGCTCGGGCAAGACCATGCTGGCTGCCGAAAAGGCCAGCCGCCTGGCCCGCCAGGAGTTCCGTGTCCTGCTCACCTGCTTCAACAAGCACCTGGCCACCGACCTGCGGACCCTGTTGAAGCGGTCCCCCAACCTCGACATCTTCAATTTCCACGCCCTGTGCTACAACCTGGCCCAGCGGGCTGGCGTGCTGCCGGTGAAACGGAATACAGACGAGTTCTTCAACATACGACTGCCAGAGGCGCTTATGGACGCCGCCGACGCCCTGGGTGTTCGCTATGACGCCGTCGTCGTGGACGAGGGGCAGGATTTCCGCGAAAACTGGTGGATCCCGCTACAGATGCTACTGCGCGACCCCGATAACGGCATCCTATACATCTTTTTCGACGACAACCAGCGCGTCTACGTCCGACACAGTGCGTTTCCCATCCAGCAGGAGCCCTATTCTCTGACTATGAACTGCCGCAACACCCAGAACATCCACCAGACGGTCATGAAATTCTACGAGGCGGAGGCCCTTCCCACAGCCAGTGGCCCCCTCGGCCGTCCGGTGGGAGTGATCTCTTACGATGACCCGCAAAGTCTACGCCCCACCCTGCAAGGGCTTCTGCGCCGGCTGACCGTGGACGAGCGGGTTCCCACCGACGAGATTGTCGTACTCACTCCACGAGCACTGAACAAAAACTCGTTCCTGGGCAGCGGTGCCAGCGGCGGACCACGGTTGACCGACACCTGGCCGCCCCCGCCAGGCCAAGTCTACTGGACCACTATCTATGACTTCAAGGGATTGGAACGCGCCGTGGTTATTCTGGCAGATATACACCGCTGGCCGCCCGAGTGGGATGAAATGGTCCGGCTGCTCTATGTGGGCTGTTCACGCGCCCGCAACCACCTGATCGTACTTCTGCACAAGAATGCCCGCCGACAAGTGAGGAGAGCCTTCAAGGCAGCCAGGGGCCGCAAACAGAACTGCCGGGAGAGGATGCTATGAATAACACCTACCCCACGTTGGCCGCGGGCGCCCGCTCCCGCACCAGCGCCCGCACCGCGTCGGGACCGTCCAGTTCCAGCGCGGCCTGGGCCACTTCCCGCGCTCCGTCCAACGTGAGGGCGCGGATGATCTGTTTGGCCAGAGGGATGGCGGGCGGATTCATGCTGAACTCGTCCAGCCCCAGGCCGAGCAGGATGGGAATCGCCAGCGGCTCACCGGCCAGTTCGCCGCACAGCCCCACCCACTTGCCCTGCGCGTGAGCAGCGAGGATGACATCGCGCACCAGGCGTAACACGGCCGGGTGAAACCCGGTTGCCAGGGGGGCCACCTGCGCGTTGGTGCGATCAGCCGCCAGCGTGTATTGGCTCAGATCATTGGTGCCGACGGAAAAGAAATCCACCTCCACCGCCAGATGATCGGCCATCACCGCAGCGGCGGGGACCTCGACCATGATGCCAACCTCCATCCCCTCCGCCACCGGTTGCCCCTCAGCCAACAACTCGGCATGACATTCCTCCAGCACTGCCCGGGCTGCCCGCACTTCAGCGACCGTCGCCACCATGGGGAACATCACCTTGAGATTGCGCCCGACCCCGGCCCGCAGGGCCGCCCGCAGTTGCGGCCTGAACAGTTCGGGCCGCGCCAGGCACAGCCGGATCGCCCGCACGCCCAGGAACGGGTTCATCTCTTGGGGCAGGTCCAGATAGGGCAGTTCTTTGTCGCCGCCGATGTCCAGCGTGCGCAGAATGACAGGCAGGTCACCAAACACGTCCACGATGGCCCGATAGGCCTGGTATTGCTCCTCCTCATCGGGCAGATGCGTGCGCTCCAGGTAGAGGAACTCGGTGCGCAATAGCCCCACGCCCTCGGCGCCAGCCTCCAGCGCCGCCCGCGCGCCCTCCACATTGCCGATGTTGGCGACGACCTCAACGCGGCGCCCGTCGCAGGTGACGGCAGGCTCGTGGGCCCGCTCGCGGGCCTGTGTTAGCACCGTCGCAGCGGCCGTTTGCCGCTCCTGATACATCGCTACCGTCTCTTCGTCCGGTCCCACCAACAGCGTTCCTTCGCCGCCATCCAGCACCAACGTCGCGCCATCAGGAATCTCCAGAATGTCCAGGCCAGCCCCCACGACAGCCGGCAGCCCCAGCCCGTGGGACAGGATGGCGGTGTGGGAGGTCGCGCCCCCTCCGGCGGTGCAAAAACCCAACACCAGCGACTTGTCCAGCATCACAGTGTCGGAGGGATTCAGGTCGCGGGCCAGGATGATGGAGGGGGTCGTCAACCCGGCGGCGGGGGATTCGGCCACGCCGAGGAGAATACGCAGGACGCGGGCCGCGACGTCACGCACATCGGCGGCGCGGGCGCTGAGGTATTCGTCGTCCAGCGATTCCAACATCTGCGCGTACATCTCGGCCCCGTCGCTCAGCGCCGCCTCGGCGTTGACGTACTGCTCCTCGATGGCTGTCCGTACGGTGCCCAGCAGTTCGGGATCCTCAAGCATCAGCGCGTGGGCCTGGAAGATGGCGGCCTGCTCAGCACCAGACTCGGCCTCCGCCTTGGCGTACACGCCGGCCAGTTGCTCGCGGCCCGTCTCCAGCGCGGCCCGGCAGCGGTTCCACTCAGCAGCCGGGTCCTCCACCGTGCGGCGGTCAAAGCGCAGGTCGGCCCGCCGGAAGTGGAAGGCTGGCCCGATGCCGATCCCGCGTGAGGCGGCGATGCCGCGCAGTGTCTTCATTCTTCCCCCGAGATTGTCCTCCACCAGACTCTTCAGGGCCGTCTGCCAGCGCGGACGTTGATCACCCCACCCTAATCGGCCCCCAGCATCCCGACTGCCTACAGCGTCTCGGTGACCTTCTTGAGCCCACGTGGATGGTCAGGGTCGTATCCCTTGGCCAGCGTGACGTGCAACGCCAGCAACTGCCCCGGCAGGACACAGGTGAATGGTGAGAGCCACTCAGGCAGGACAACTGGCAACCGCAGTGACGTACGGGCCAACTGCAGTGGCTCGTCCTGCCCGGAGATGACGATGAGTTCTGCCTCGCGGGCGGCCAGTTCGCGAGTCAGGGCCAACATGTCGGGATAGACCGCTCCCTGTGGCGCGACGATGACGGCGGGGAAGCCGCGCTCAACGATGGCGATGGGGCCGTGACGAAAGTCGGCCGAGGAGTACGGCTCGGTCGCGACATAGGTCAGCTCCATCAGTTTGAGCGCGATCTCGAAAGCGGTGGCACAGCAATTCCCGTTTTAGCATCGTTGCCGCGTGATATGGCATCGTAGTGGCGACTTTAGTCGCTGGTTGCGCGGCCCAAACGACTAAAGTCGTTACTACGAACCCCATAACGGGAATTGCTGGCGGTGGCATAATTGTAGCCCCTGCCCAGCACGACGCACTCAGTGGCGTAGGCGTAACGTTGGGCCGCTATGGAGATCTGCTCCTCCAGCGCCAGCGTCTTTTTCACCCCCTCCGGCATACTCCGCAGACTGGCCAGACGTTCGCCGTCGCCAGCCAGTTGCACCGCCAAAAGCGCCAGGGCTGCCAGTTGCGCGGTGTAGGTCTTGGTGGCGGCCACGGCCCGCTCCTCGCCCGCACCCAACGGGAGGATGTGATCGACGGCGCGGGCCAGTGGGGAATCGGGTGTGTTGGTCACCGCCACGGTCAGCGCCCCCCTGTCGCCTCCCCTCCTCAATGACGGACACGATGTCGGGCGATTGGCCCGACTGGGAGACACCCAGAACCAACGCGTCGCGCAACTGCGGCGGCGTACGGTAGACGCTGAACAGCGAAGGGGTGGCCAGCGCAACTGGCAGCCGATTCAGCGCGCCGAAAAGGTACTTGGCGTAACGGGCGGCGTTGTCGGAGGTGCCGCGTGCAGCGATGACGGCGTAGCGCACATCGCGGGCACGGATTGCTGCGGCTATCCGCGCAGCGGTCTCGGTCTGCGTGTCCAACAGACGAAGTAGTACCTCTGGTTGCTCGTGGATCTCGCTGCTCAAGCAGCTCATTCCTGTGCTCTTCAATGCTTTCATTCTTTTCCTCCAAAGTTGCCCTCGACAAGACTCTTCAGGGCCGCCAGTGCCGGTTCGACATCCTCGCCCTCGGCGCGGATGGTGATCACCGCTCCTCGCTCGGCCCCCAGCGCCAACACGCCCAGGATACTCTTGGCGTTCGCCTCTCGCTCGCCGTGCGTGACCCTTACGTCGCACTTGAACGGCTTAGCGGTCTGAACGAACATCGCAGCGGGCCGGGCGTGCAGGCCCACTTCGTGACGGACAGTCAGTGTGATTTCTGGCATCGTTGTACTCCTATGGCAGCATCACTGTGGCCATTGTTTACCACATCATGGAGCCAAGGTTAACGAAGTGAGACTCTTTCCCAGCAGATCACGTAGCTCCTGCGCCAATCGCTCCATACCCCCGGGCTGCCCCACCGTAATACGGAAGTACCTGTCCGGCTCTAGCCCTTGCTTCTTGGAGAAGTCCCGGACATAGATGCCGCGCTCGAACAACCCCTCCACAAACTCGGTGGCCTTCTTACCGGAATCCGCCACGTCCACCAGGATGAAATTGCCCTGAGAGGGAATGGGGCGCAGCCCCGGCATCCGCTTGATCTCCTCCGTGAGCCACTCCCTGGTCTGACGTTGTTCGACTATTCTGGCTCTCACATTATCAAGGTCATTGAGAGATGCTTCCGCGGCAGCCATGGTTACAAGGTTGACATTGAAAACGTGGCGAACGAGATTGGCGCAATGGATGATCTCGGGGGTTGCCAGCAAATAGCCCAGACGCAACCCGGCGAGGCCGAACCCCTTGCTGAAGGTCCGCAAAACGATCAGGTTGTCCCAGTCGTTGATCCACGGGGCCACCATGGTCCCCTCGTCGGCTAGCTCCACATAGGCCTCATCCACGACAGTGAGTACACCAGAATCCAGGATACGAAGGACATCATCACGGGGCATCACCTTGCCAGTGGGGTTGTTCGGTCGCGACATCAAGACGAACTTGGTTCGCGGTGTGACGCTCTCGAGAATATCATCCGCAATCTTGTCAGTGTCCTCCCCACCGACCACAAACTGCACCACGGCACCAAAGAACCGTGCGCGGAGAGAGTACGGTGTGTAGTCCGGTGCCGGTATGATGACTTCGTCGACGCCAGGCTGTGCGATGAAAGTCTGGAAAAGGATGTCCAGCAACTCCATAGAGCCGTTGCCCAACGTAACATTCTCTGGCCGCAGCGAGGCATAGGCGGCCAGTTGCTCGCGCAATGACATACACTCAGAGGCATCCTCGGGATACCAGTTAGCCTTGGAGACGATATCACGTACCGCCGCCTGCACGCTCTCCAACGGAGGATAGGCGGATTCGTTGGACATCGCCCGCTGGAGTTTCCCCTCGTGTTGCCAACAGATGGTCACGTGCTTCATATTGTACTTAGTGGCTTCCAATACTCTTGGGTTGACTATTGCCTTTATATCAAGCGCCATAGATCATCTCTCCTTCTCAAGTTCCCTCGCGGCCTCAGCGACGACTTCGTCCAGCATCCTGGCTACATCGTCGTCCAGAGGGACCGGCCGATAGGTCTTCAGGAGCTCTTGCGCCCGCTCCTTGGCCCGCGTCGCCATGTCCTTTGACCCGGCTGCCTCCCAGGCTGCTCTGGCCTCTCTCGTGAGCAGATAGGGCACATATCGTTCCATCCTGAGATGCTTCAGTGTGTGTTTATCGGTCAGGAAGTTGCCCTCGGCCACACCTCTGGCGATGGCGTCCACGGCCAGAGTCTCATCGTTTACCCTGAACCCCTCGACTGCTCTGTTGACAAGGCCGTAAATCTCATCGTCGATCAGTAACTGGGTGAAGCTGATGACCAATCCCTGTTCCAAATGACCGGCTCCGGCCAGAACATTTGCGCCCGCGAAGGCTGACAGGAAAGTGAAGTACGTGCGCTCAATCGCAGATTGGCTGTCAATGATCACGCCGTCTGTATAAGGCCCGTGTATATTGACCGGGATCTGATAACATTCCCTTGCCAACTGCACACCCGCAGCAGCGAGTAGTGCGTTCTCTATCGAGCCTGTCAGACTCCTGCCGGTAGCCATGTCCATGATCACAATTCTGGGCGCGAATTCCAGGGGCGCTCCAGGGTGAGCCAACTGCGAGATGACCACGGCAGCAAGCATCTCAACGTTGGACACGAGAAGAGAGCCTGCAAGAGTGATTGGCCCGGTTGCTCCAGCGTTGGGCATACTGCAAATCTCCACTGGAATCCCATACTCACCGCACGTCACCAGTGTGTCTACCAAGACGTCAGGTACCTTCAGAGGGGCGATGGGGGATTCGAGCATCGTGATCAGAGGCCGCTCCCGCAATTGCTCCTTACCACCCGCAACAATCTCCGCCATCCTGATCACATACGATAGGCTGCGAACATTGAGGACTCGCATGTTGATGTGCTTGACGGTGTTCGCGAACATCGTTGCCAGGGCACGGATGTCACGCGTGGCCGGGGGAGTATCCTGAGCATAGACAGGCGCGGCGTAGTCAATGTGGTCCAACGCATCCACAAGCCGGGCATAGTTCGCCACGTCAGTAGTCGTGATCTCGCGGACTTTTCCAGTCTCCATATCGAGGATATGCCCGGGGCCACCACCGTTGCGCGCGTACATCCTCCCTCCCGGCTCAAGGACCAGATCTTTGTCGGAGTCCCGTGCGCCCAGGACGATTCTCTTGGGGGTGGTCTCAAGAGACCGCTCCACAAGGTCGGAGGAAATCCTCACCATGTGTGTCTGTGGGTCCACCTTGGCGCCCGCGTCCGCGAGCATGGCGCGGCCGCCCTCATGCACAACCGTGACTCCAATGTCCTCCAAGACAGCCAGCGTTTGCTCATGGATCTTGCGTATGTCCTCGTCAGAGAGAACGCGTACCATATCTTTTTCGATCACAACCGCATCCTCCAGCACTGACAAGTTATGTCGTAGTACCCGCGCTTTCCCTATGCCGTCCGAACCCCATGGATTCTAAAGTCTCCTCAAGCACACGTAGAAAATCCCGGCAGTGCTCGGGTTCGATCCTCCCCATGTTCGCGATTTGGAACATGTTCTGCTCGTAGAGATGCCGCTTACCTGGGTAGATTACGTAGCCACGACTGTCCATCTCGTCTATGAACTCATCCAGCCGGAGCCCATCTGGCAAGAAGACCGAGGTCACCGTGTTGGCGCAAAGCCCATCCGGAAGCAGTGTACGGAGCCCTAACGCCCGTACACCATCACGGATAATCTGGGCGCACCTGCGATACCGGTCGATGCGAGTTCCCAGCCCTTCCTCCATCAACTCCTCCAGCGCAGCATCCAGCGCCACAAACATAGTCACTGAAGGAGTGTTGGGCGTCTGATTACGCTCTTCCGCCATAGCAATGTGTCTTTGGAGATTGAGATAGATGTTTCTTCGGGGCACCTCCGTCCCTAAGGCAGGAACGCTACTGCGCCTGGCGACGACAAAGGAAGCCCCCGGCAACCCACCCAGCGCCTTGTTGGGAGTGCCTGTACATACGTCTACGTTGTCCCGCACCACATCAATGTCCTCACCACCAACGGCGCTGACGCAATCAACGAAGAACTTTCGACCATGGCGCGCTACCAGACGTCCTATCTCCCGGACAGGGTTCCGCATCCCCGTGCTCGTCTCGTGGAATACCACGCACACCCACTGAATCCGCTCATTGGCCGCCAGAGCGGCTTCGATGGTCTCCAGGTCCGGCAACGTCCCCCAGGGATAGCCTAGGACATGCAACTTGTAGTTGTAGCAAGAAAGGATATCGTCGAGCCTTTCGCCAAACTCACCGTTCTTGATGAGTAAGACCTCATCGGAGTCCCTGATGATGGAAGACAAAGCAGTCTCGTTGGCAGCAGTTCCAGAGCCGCTGACGATGACCGCTGTATACTGTTGGTCAGCGCCAAAGAGCGTGAGCAGGTTGGCGCGAATATTCTCGACAATGCGCTCAAACATCGGATGCCTATGGCACATGTCCGGGTGGATCAGAGCCGACTTCACTCGATCTGAGGTCAGCACCGGGCCTGGACTGAATAACATTCTCTTCTCAATCATTGCTCACCCCTTTCTACCTCTACCGATTCATCAACCATGTGGGAAAAGACCATTCCTGTTTCAAACGCCTTTTCGAGAAAGGCGCTTTCGTCCTCAATTCCGGAATGGTGTATCGTTATTTCCATGTTAATACATTTGGCGTATGAAGACTCGGCAACGATCCGCGCCAGCCTCGCCCACTCAACCGTTCCTGAAAAGAGGGGGTTATGTTGATCTGCCGTACCGTCGTTATCGTTAAGGTGCATAGATATCAGGCGCTCCTTAAGTCTCTCAAGTTGGTCTAATCCACCACTGCAAATGCCGAGATTACCATGACCAGAATCGTAACAAAGCCCGATGTAATCAGGACTATATTGCGACAGTATCCTCTCTATGGTCTTGAAACTATCGGGGCCCAGGTTTTCAATCGCTATTCGAACGCCGTGATCTCTGGCATAAGGCTCAATCGCATCGAGTGATTTCAGTACTTGAGTCCAGAATACGTTCCTTTCCCCGGCATCCTCAGGCTCAGAGGGTATATGCATAACAATCACATCGCTTGAGAGTCTGGCCGTCATGCTGATCCGATTCTTCACCAACTCAACCCCCGCCAGCCTCTCGTACTCCAGGGAGGACACCCAGGCTTTCTCAACCCCGGCAGATGCATGCAGATCGTTGAGTTTAAGGCCGAAATCTTGCAGCCACCTGGCAATCTGTTCAATCTCGCAGTCTGAATAAACGAAATCTGTGCGCCAATGGTGGCACCAATGGACGTGCGAGAAGCCGGCCTCGGCAATGCGCTTCAAATAGGGTTCGGGACAACCCACATCCTTAACGTAATCGGTTGTTATGGAAAGCATGCTTTACCCTCCTATGATCAAACTACAGACATATAACAAGGCATCAGGCCCCGGCGCGAGACCAGCCGAGCGATGGCCACTTCTCAACAACCCAACAAAACAGACACGTGACCGTTACATCACCGCACGAGAAGAGATGCGACGTTGTTGCACCTGTGCCGGGCGATGCGAGTGCTTCTGACGCCGCCTAGCCGGTCGTCGCTGGAGTTGAAGGTGCTGCGCTGCGGAAGAGCGTGTCCAGCGGTAGATCAACAGGATGGCCGTGGACAACAATGTCCACCAGCGCCCGCAACAACGGGAAGTCCTCTGGCGAGATGATGCCGCGTGCCGTCAGCCTGGGTAGCGCATCCGCCATAACCCGCACGATCTCGGCCGCCTCCAACGTCTCGCCGGCCATAATCTCCCGGGCCCTGGCGAAGGTGTGTCCCATGCCCAGCAACCGCCCCAGTCGCACGGTGCGCCCTCCCTGGCACGTCACATAGAGATCACCAGCGCCCGGCAGTCCGCAGGCGAAAGCGCGCGTTCCCCCTATGATCTGCAACATGCGGGCAGTTTCTGTACATCCCTGGCCAAAGATGGCCGCTGCCAGGTTGTACATATGCGAGCCCGCCACATCGGGCCCACCAGCCTGCTCCAACAACCCCGCCGCCAACCCCACGCCTAGCGCGTATGCGTTCTTTAGCGCTGCGCAGATCTCCAATCCCAGCAGGTCGGTGGTCGTCCACACGTGATAATAGGATGTGCGGAAGATCGCGGCCAGCCGCTCGACGGCACCGCGATCACGCGAGCCGAAGATGACGCAGCTCTGACGGCGTCCAGCCAACTCCCCCGCGATACACGGCCCACCGATGGCAGCCAGACTCACCTGGTCCCGGATATCCGCCGGCAGTTCTCTGGCCAGCACGTCCGGCAAGATGATGAGATCGCCGTTCTCCGCAGCCTCCACCCCTTTCGTCACAGCGATGATCAATTGCCCCGCCCGCAGGTAGGGGCCAATCGTCTGGCCGATCCAACGTACACCCAAGGAATTCACGCCGCTGACGATGATGTCCACGCCATCTAATGCCTGGGCAATCTGCTCCACGTAATAAGGCTGCACTACAGAAGGAATCTCCCGCTTGAGCCGCTGGTGGTAACGGTGCTCACGACAGCCCTGGATGATATCGCCATCCAGGTGGGTGCCCACCAGCCGCACCGCGTGGCCGTTGTCCACCAGTGGATAAGCGATGGCGGTTCCCATCAGACCAGCACCTACAATCGCCACGTTTGCCACGACGTTCTCCCGATTGATGTGTTTGAGCGGTTACCTCACGCCCACCAAGCAAACCTTTCTACACTCTCGGCAACTCTCGATCATTGTCCCTCTTGGTAACTCCTCAAACATATACGGGCGGCATAATTTTTGGATTACCCGCTGCTCATCTACAATTGCCTGCACCGGACAGGATTCTATGCACAGATCGCACTCTAAAGGACATAACCTTTTTTCTATCAATGGATCTGGTTCTAGGTCTAAATTTGTTACCACCGAAACCAACTGGACTCGATTTCCAAACTCAGGAGTGATTAGCAGCGAGTTCTTTCCCAATCTACCCAATCCCGCAGCCTCAGCAGCATGCTTGTGGGATAAGTCGCCTCTTCCACGAAGATTCTCGGCATCCCAGTCGTAGTAAGGACCATCAGCCGTCACAGGAATGGCTAACCCTCCCTGCTGTTCGACAAAGATGGCTATCTCACAGGCAACCCAGTCCAATCGGTCTTCGACAATATCCATCATGACGTGATATGAGGTCGCCGGGCCATCTATGACTACGGCATTTGGAATCCGCTTGGCGCAAGCAATCACCGTTTTCGCATCAGCCAGAATATCTTCCGGCTTATGACCATCTGGAACCCCGTCAAACCTACTTACAGGGGCTATTCCAACAAGATCAGCGCCTTTAGAAAGCGCAAATTCTTTAATCTCATCCTCGAGGTTGTTCATTCTTAACCTCCTCAGACCTTGACGGTCGA
The DNA here is from genome assembly GCA_016783285.1 of Anaerolineae bacterium. The sequence goes on along the minus strand of JADHWW010000106.1, from coordinate 26,236 downwards.
ACACCCTTAAATAGGGTGTGTTTCAAATCAGTTGAGGAGCAGGCATCCCCAGATGCCGCCCCGGTCGCATCTGGGGATGCTCTCTCCTCTGTCAACCGAAATGAAATGCACCCAAATAAGCAGTCATGCAACTACGCAGTTCTCCTCAATTCTTTCGTGGACTTTGATCCCACGTTTGGCCAGTTCCTTGATGAACTCCAATGGATCAAAGGCACCCTCAGGAGCGACAACTCCTTTCTCTTCGGTAAGGCCCTTGCCACTGGCGATCATCTGCGCACCGATAGAAAGAGGAATGCCTACGCTCCTGGTGTATGCCCGCGGACCTTCCCAGCCTTCCGCGTCTGCAGAAGGGTGCGTCGTGGTCAGAATGTGGCGGACTGACTTGCCATTCCTCATACCAGTTACTTCAACGTGCAGAGCGTATCCCCAAAGGTCCTGTTCCTTGCCCTCTGGTGCCTGGTCGAGGTAAGCGGCAATGAAATCCAACGCGCCGATTTCCACTCCGTTAATCTTAACCTTGTCGTTGTTCAAGAATCCATAGTCGTAAAGCGCTCTGACAAGCCTCATGTTTTTCTCAGGCCACGTGCCTCTTACCTCTATTCGCTTCACTCCCTTGATATACCTTGGAATGGTGAAAGCCTCAGGGTGGGGAATCACATACTGGGGAAGAGTTCCAAACGGTTCGGGAAGTTCAATCATCTTCTCCAGAGAGAAGGGAGCGACACGGACATGCTTACCGTTGTCGTAGACCACGCGGCCCTCCAGGTTCGGATCATACTCGATAAAGGTAGTTGAAGTCAGCCCTGGGGAAAGAGAGATTGCCCGAAAGGCCCCGTGACTGATGTAGATTTCGTCCACTCTGTCCATTTGGTCTGCTGCGTACCTCGCCAGAATATTCGTTGTCCCGGGGGTCATTCCAACGCCCGGCACGTAGACAATCCCCACATCCCGAGCGGGAGCATCAAAATCAAAGGAGTTTCCCATCCCATTGATGTCCAAGCCGTTCACACGGGCCTCGACTACCGTTTTCACGAGTAATTCATCGAACTTGATGGGCATGCCGCTCATGACCAGGTCATATTGCTTCATGATCTCAACTGCCCTGGCAGAATCCGTGATGTCAAATCTGATGACCCCGACCCGATCAGCGCCGATTCCCTCCATCACCTCTCGGGCCGCCGCCTCGTTAACGTCGCCGATTGTGATCTGAGTGAAATCGCTGTTGCCTACCAGATCCTTAACGGACTCACGACTAATCCGCCCACCGGCCCCCAAACATAGTATTCTCACTTTGCTCTCCTGTGTTCCTACGTATCCCTAACCTTGACAAGCCAGAACCAAGAAAGAAGTAGGGAGTAGGGAGTAGGAAGTATGGGGAAGATTCTGCATTACTCCCTACTTCCTACTCCCTACTCCCTTGCCCAACGTACAAGGATTTCACTGGTAATGTACCAATTGCCCTCCCGGAGAGCCAACCGGCGCTGGCCACTGATCGGGCTGGCCGTCTTACTGCAATCTACTGGACTTGCGCACACCTTTCAGACCGAGTGTACCTGCAAAGTGACAGGCCGCAAAATGGCCCGGCTTGTATTCCTTCCACTCAGGTGCAGTCGTTTCGCACATCTCTTCCGCGTAGCGACAGCGAGGGTGAAAGTAGCAGCCAGAGGGAGGATCGGAGGGATTAGGGATCTCGCCAGTCAATAACAGCGGCTGCATCACGTCGTCTGGATCCGCCGCCGGAATGGCGGACATCAACGCTTCCGTGTAAGGATGTATCGGGTTATAGAACAGTTCCTCGGTGGGAGACATCTCCACCAGCCGGCCCAGATACATCACCCCCACCCTATCGCTCGCATGCTCGACCACGCTCAGATCATGCGCGATGAAGAGATAGGTCAAACCAAACTCCGACTGCAGATCCTTCAACAGATTCAAGATCTGCGCCTGGATGGAAACGTCCAGTGCCGATACCGGCTCATCACATACGATGAATTCAGGATTCAACACCAGTGCGCGTGCAATCCCAATGCGTTGTCGCTGTCCACCACTAAAAGCGTGGGGGTAACGCCGCAGGTGTTCGATTTTCAGCCGGCAGTGGAGTGCCACCTCGCGGATACGATCATCCAGCTCCGACCCTTTGGCAACCTTGCATGCAACCAGCGGCTCGCCGATGATATCCCTGACCGTCATCCTCGGATTCAGCGAGGAATACGGATCCTGGAAGATCATCTGCGCATGGGTTCTAAAGGCCCTCAGTTCTTTGCCTCCCAGTGCTGTGAAATCTGTGATTTCACCTTCGCTGAGCTGGAAGAGTACCTGGCCAGCGGTGGGCTCGATCGCTCGGAGGATAGTCCTGCCTGTGGTCGTCTTGCCCGATCCACTTTCTCCCACCAACCCCAGCGTTTCCCCCTTCTCGATGTAGAAACTAACCCCGTCCACGGCCCTCACAGATCCGGTTGCGGTGCCAAAAAGCCCATGTCGGAGGGGAAAGTACTTCTTCAGACCTTTTACTTCTATTAACTTGACGGTTTGTTCAGACATTCACAATCTCCTAAAAGTCGCCAGGAGCCCACACCAACTCCTCAAACAGGAACGCGGTGTCTCGTCTCTATTCACCCTGCTCGTAGAGAAAACAGGCCACAGTGTGATCGTTCTCCAACCGGGTTACACTCGGAACGTCCACGTCGCAGCGCCCTGCGATCATCTGCTCGCACCGGGGGTGAAACGCACAGCCCGGCGGCCGTTCAAAGGGACTTGGAACCACGCCCTGGATCGAAACCAGCCGCTGCCCAGACGTTTTGCCAATGCAGGGAATGGCCCGCAACAGGTTAAAGGTGTAGGGATGCTGAGGGTTGTGAAAAATCTCGCGCACAGACCCATGCTCCACCACCCTGCCAAGGTACATGATCGCCACCTCGTCAGCGATTTGCGCGATCACACCCAGGTTATGGGTGATGAACATGATGGCCATCCCGAACTCCTGCTGCAGGTCCCTCATCAGATTGAGGATTTGTGCCTGGATCGTCACGTCGAGCGCGGTGGTCGGCTCGTCAGCGATCAGCAGCGCCGGGTTGCAACTGAGCGCCATCGCGATCATCGCCCGCTGCCGCATTCCGCCGGAGAACTCGTGTGCATACTGGTCTACGCGCTGCGCCGAGTCGGGGATGCCAACCCTGTCTAGCATTTCGATAGTCATGGCGCGCGCTTGTGTCTTATCCACGTCCTGATGAAGCAGAATCGCCTCCATGACCTGATTGCCGATCGTGTGCAATGGCGAGAAGGAACTCATCGGCTCCTGGAAGATCATCGCGATCTCTTTGCCCCGGATCCCGCGGATCTGCCTTCCCGTGGGATTCAATTGCGCTAGATCTATCATATCGATCGTGCCATACCTGGACCGATCCTCAGAACGGTGAAAGAGGATTTGCCCGGCATCTATTCTACCGGGGCGAGGAATGATGCGCATGATTGATTGGGCGGTGACGGTCTTGCCGCAGCCGCTCTCGCCGACGACTCCCATCACTTGCCTGGGCTTGATGGAGAGGTCAACACCTTCAACGGCCCGCACCATGCCCTCGTCCAGGGGGAACGACACTCGCAGGTCTTTTACCTCAAGCAGCAGGTCATTATTATTGTTATTGTTATTGTCCATCACCATCACTGCCTCACTTCGAATAAGGGTCCGCCGCGTCACGCATCCCGTCGCCGACGAAACTGAACGCCAGCACGGACAGGACCACGAACACAACGGGGGCGAACAACCACGGATGCATCGCAATCGCCTTGATGTTCTGCGCTTCGTGCAGCAGCACGCCCCAACTGACGACCGGAGGGCGGAGCCCCAGCCCGATGAAACTCAGCGAAGTCTCGCCCAGGATCATGTAGGGGAACGAAATCGAGATGTCAACGATGATGTAGCTCAGAAAGGTAGGCAGCATGTGCCGGCCGATGATGCGCGCATCGCTGCTGCCGGCGATCTTCGCCGCGATGACGAAGTCCTCTTCTCGCAGCGACAATAACTTGCCCCGGATCCGCCGGGCCAGGTTCGTCCATCCAAGAAAGCCCAGGATCAGAGTGATCGCAAAGTAGACCCTCATGGGTGGCCATTCCTTGGGCAATGCTGCGGCCAGGGCCATCCAAAGCGGCAGCGTCGGTATGGAGCGGATGAATTCGATGAAACGCTGGATGACGTCGTCCACCAATCCGCCGAAGAAACCAGACACGCCACCGATGCCCAACCCCAGGAAGAAGGCAATCAACTGGCCAATCACGCCGATCGAAAGCGAGATGCGCGTGCCAAGCAAGATGCGCGACAAGAGATCCCGCCCCAGTTTATCCGTACCGAACAGGTGGAGGAACCCGTCCTCAAGGCCGAACAAATGGATGTCGGTCTTAATCAGCCCCCAGAACTTATAGGGATCTCCTCTCACGAAGAAACGCACTGGCAACATCGTGGAGGTGTCCTCCATAACCTCCAACTCGAAGGTCTCAGGGTTAAGTCGGTTGGTCACACCGTAGACAAAGGGGCGCAGGTGGAAGGCGCCTTCCTCATCGACAAAGCGTAATTTCTGCGGAGGTCCAAAGATGTAACTGCTATTGCGGGTGAATGGATCCAGCGGAGCGAGAAACTCGCAAAACAGGACAATCACAAAAAAGAGGCCCAGGAGGGTGGTGCCAAGAAGCGCCAGACGATGCTTCCTGAACTTCCACCACATCAACTGGAATTGAGTCGCGGTATAATACTTGATCTCTTCCTCTTCTGTTCGAACCTTCCTCCCTTTGAACTTCGCAGGTGCAGGAAACTGTGTCATTTTAGTCGCTTCTGCCATCTTATACCCTCTCCCCTTGCCTGACGCGGGGGTCCAACACGGCCAACATGACATCGGAAAGAAACGTCCCCAGGATCGTCAAGGCCGAATACATCAGCAGCATAGCCCCAGCCATATAGACATCCTGATCCATCAAAGCCTTCAGGAACAACGGACCGGTGTCAGGCAGGGCAAGCACAAAGGCGACGATTGGCGCACCAGAGATGATGGCGGTCAGTTCCCAACCGATGGTGCTGACAATCGGGTTCAGCGCCACCCGTACCGGATACTTCATCAGCAACCGCCCCTCAGAAAGCCCTTTGGCGCGCGCGGCCGTGACGTACAGCTTGTTCTTCTCGTCGAGCAGGGTGGCCCGCATCGTCCGAATCTGGAAGGCTGTTCCAGCAGTGCCCAGAACGATCGCCGGAACCCAGAGATGCTTGAGCATGTCAACGAACCGCGCCCAACTCCAGGATGCTTCCAGGTACTCCGGGGAAAACAGCCCGCCCACGTTGCTGCCAAAAACCATGACGCTGATGTACATGAGGACAAGCGCCAGCAGGAAATTCGGCACGGCCATACCGATGTAGCCGAGCACTGTGAAAGCATAGTCTCCCATGGAATACTGGCGCACAGCCGAGTAGATCCCGATCGGGATTGCCAGACCATACGTAAAGATCAACGCAGCGACCGCCAGAATCGCTGTGAAGCCGAGCCGCTCGCCGATGACTTCAGTTACCGGCAAACGATACATAAGGGACTGGCCAAAATTTCCATGTAGAACGATGTTTTTTACCCAGCGCCAGTACCGCTCCGGCCACGGACGGTCGAGCCCATACTGGTGGCGGAAGGCTTCCAACTCCTCATTCGTCACGAATATGCCCAGCGTTCTAAGCCTGAACACGTGGCGCTCCGCGTAGTCGCCGGGCGGAAGTTCGAGGATGATGAAAACGACGATGGAAAGCAGTGCCAGCATGACGACCATGATTAAAAAACGACGCAGTATGAATTTTGCCATTTTTTTCTCCTACCCCACGGAAACCCGTGGACGGAAGCGAGGTTCGTTTTCGGTCCGGCGGTTCTGGAGGTGGCCTGCTGGCCGGGAGGAACGTCCCCCCGCCCAGCAGGCCGATGACCAGTACCTGGTTGGCTAGACCTGCAAGGTGGTCGTGCTCCCCGGCAGTCTCTACCGGGTTCAACACGCGATCCTGCAGGTCCGCCAATCCCGGATTCTACTCCTTAATGTACCATTGATCGGTCCGGAATGCGTACGTCCGGTAGTAATCCCAGGCCTGGATGGTCCATTGGGGTGTATTCCCCAGACGGTTATGAACGATGGTGACCGCCGGAGGGTCGCTTATCGTCCCGACTTGCCAGAAGTGATCCCTGTGGATCTCGACGATCTCCTGGCCCAGCCTCTCGTACTCCTCGCTCCCCGGCAGGGACGATTTCCATTGGTCCGTGAGGTCGAAGAGCGCCAATGTGTCGGCGTCCGGCTCCGTGCCCGATGCTCCGTCTGACGCCCAGTAATCGAACCATTCAGCGCCGCATAGGGGCTCCAGGGCACGATCGCCGAAGGGCGGATAGAGGCGGAACGGGTTGGCGTAGAGAGCTGGTTCGATGGTCATGCCGCTAGTAAAGGTGGCCACGTCGTGCTCGTTGCTGGAAACCATAGTGCGGTAGGCTTCCGAACTGACCTCTTTCAGCTCTACTTTGACTCCGACATCTTCCCAGTACTCTTTCGTCAGCTCATGCAGGGCCACATTTCCTGTCTGCAGGAGATACACGTTAAAGATGACCAGCCTCTTGCCGTCCGGTCGCAGGCGCCATCCCTCTGCGTCCCTCTGGTCCAGCCCGATCTCATCCAGCAACGCGTTGGCCTGTTCCGGATCGTACTCGGTCATATAGGTGAACCACTCCGGCTTGGCAAACGAGGCCGTCGGATGCACAGGGATGCCCTGCCTCGGCTCGCATAGGCCAAAACAGAGTACCTGGTTGATCTCATCGCGGTCCATCGCCAGAGACATCGCCTGACTGAATTTGGGGTTCTGGAAGATCTCACGCAAGACCGGATCCTGGTGAGTACAGTTGAAGGTGTAGATGCGACCATTGTCCGCGCCAGGCGGCAGTTGGATCGAGTAGTTGCCGTCTTCCTCGTGTTCCTTGTACAGCGGGAGGCTCGCAATCTGGAGCGATTGGGCTTTCTGGTCCACCTCACCGTTGATGATCTTTAGCTCGATGAGCTCTTTGTCAGGCGCATAGGACTGATATTGCTCATCAATGTACGGCAACTGCTGTCCGGTCGTGTCAACCTTGTAGTAGTAGGGGTTGGCAGCAAAGACCTTGTACTCTGTCGTCTCTTCCACCAGGATGTGGGATTCGAGCTTGGGCACGCCAAAGCGGTGGACGGCGTCCTGCCACTGGCCAAACCAGGAGAAAAAGTACTCCACCCAGTCTGTGTACCCCTCCGCCTCCGCTACCTCGGCGACGTCCGGGTTGTATTTGAGGTGCTTGTCCATGTAAAAGTGTTTCGGACGCCAGGGCTGGTAATACGCCGTGGCCATCATGATGGTGAACCCCTGTGCCGGTGCGGCGAAGTGGATCTTGACGGTTACGTCGTCTATCTTTTCCATCTGCATCGGCTCGCCCCCGTAAACAAGGTAGCTTGGCACTTCGGGGTACAGCTCCTCGTTGAGCATGATGTCATCATACCAGAAGAGCATGTCATCAACGGTGAAAGGATGGCCGTCCGACCACTTGTGCCCTTTTCTCAGCACGAAGGTGATCTCCGTGAAGTCGTCGTTCCACTCATAAGACTTGGCGACGTTCGGCACAATGGTCTGCATATCGTCCAGAAAGCGCACGATATTCACGTGTCGCGCGCTGAGGAACTCGGAGTTGCCGCTCTCTGGCCCAAGCGAGACCCAGCGCGCCCTGCCGCCGTACTGTCCAATCTCGTCATACGGCTGGACAACCATCGGCTCTTCGGGCAGCCGCTCTTCAAGCGGGGGCAGATCTCCGTCCAGATGGCCGTGGGTCCACAGGTCTGGATGGAATTCCGCTCTACTGGTGAACACCATTTCGCAGCCGGCGAGCGATTCGTACTCTGCGAGTTCATACTGCTGCGGCCACTCGCCTTCGGGGACGCCCATCGGATCCGCCACTGTGACCGCCGGACACCCTGTCACCTCAGGCTCCTCGACAGGCTCCTCAGTAGGCTCCCCGGCAGGCTCTTCAGCGGGCTCCTCAGCGGGCTCCTCAGTAGGGATCGCTGGCAGCTCGACTGTGGGTTCGGGCGTCGGTTGCGCGCAGGCACCGAGCACCAAAGTGATCAGCATCATCACAGCGGCCAGGCGCATTATGTTATTCTTGTACATTTCTCTTCTCCTTTCATGATATGTCATCAGATATGTGTACTTGACTGGAAGTTCGGATCACATTCTCTAAGTCTTATGAGCACCTCCTTTCCTCGGTAGATAGCGAGCGGTCAACTTGTTGAGAGGATACAAGAATTCGTCCCTTCACACAGTTCCAGGTCAGAAATGACGCAGCTACAATCACCCCGATAGAGGTCCTTCGAAAACTCCACCGCCTGTCCCTCCACGTCATAGCCACGGCGTTCAATAAGCATCAATGGAAAGCCCGGCTCCACTGCCAGAATCTGGGCTTCCTCTTCCGTGGCTACGACCGCCCCCAGGGTCTGATACACTCTCTTAAGCCGAATGCCCATCTCTTCACACAAGCGACGGATAGAGACCGTCGCCAGATCCACTGCCTCCAAGCCGAGGTACAGATCGCACGGGAAGTATGAAAGTTCGATAACGAAAGGCATATTATTCGCCAGGCGCAACCGGCGCACCCGATAGACCTGGTAGCCCACTTCGGCGCCCAGAGCCTCGGCTACCTGGCGACTGGCATGGATACGGCTGAAGTCGAGTACGCGCGCCGAGGGACAAATCCCGCGCCGCAGCATGCTAGAGGTGAAACTGATCAAATCACGGGCGTCTACCTTGATCTTGGGCCTGGCGACAAAGGTTCCTTTACCCTGAACTCGGTGAAGAAGGCCTGCCTCCTCCAAAGCCGAGATGGCCTGGCGGACAGTCACACGGCTTACGCCCAACTGTTGGCTTAACTTCCTTTCGGAAGAAAGTTTGGTGCCCGGTTGCCACTCGCCTGAGGTGATCAACCTACCAAGATTCTCTTGCACTTGAAGGTGCAGCGGGCAAGAGGTCTTTCGCAAGGTCACAGACTGCCCCCTCAAAAAAGAGACACCAAAGATTCTCACAATATCTGCGTGGCTAAGACAACGATAAACCAGTGGTATGGTGCTATGGTAATTCTACTACAGTCTGGCGCAGGTGTCAATACCTCATTCTTCCGTATGGGATGAACAGCAACCATGCCGCTTTGAAATAGATACCGGCGGGGATCTTTTCCTCACAAGCGTTTGATCAGCACCTCGAACCTGCTGCAACTTTTCTTCTGCGAGTTCCGCAGCCACACCGATGAGATTGGCTGCTTTGGCAAGGGTATCTCACATCCCCTCGCGCCGGAACATTTCCTCCCCACCGACGATGGTTAGAGCGGCCTGTAATGCTCTATCCAGCAACACGACATCGGCGTCGTAGCCGGGCGCCAGGCGGCCCTTGCGCAGCCTCAACACGTCAGCCGGGACACAGGTGGCTGGAACCAGTGCTTGTTCCAACGGCAGCCCCACCAGGTTGACCAGATTGCGCACACCAGTGTCCAACAGCGCATGCGCCCCGGCGATAGTGCCGTCCGCCAGCCGGCAGGATCCGCCCCGGACGAAGACCGGCTTGTGCTCCCACTCATATTCCCCGTCGGGCAGCCCTGCCAGCGGGGAAGCGTCGCTCACCAATGCCACCCGCTTCACTCCCTTGACCCGCAACAAGATCGCCATCACCGCCGGATGAACGTGCACGCCGTCGGCGATCAACTGGGCCACGATCTCGTCGAAGTACATCACGGCTCCCACGACGCCAGGCTCGCGGTGGTGTAGCGGGCGCATGGCATTGAAGGTATGGGTGGCGTGCGCAAGCCCCAACTGCACCGCCTCGGCCACCTGCTCAAAGGTCGCATTGGAATGGCCGATGACGGGGACGACGCCCGCCTCGATCAGGCGCGGGATACAGTCCATCGCCTCACCCACTTCTGGGGCAAAGGTGATCATGCGGATACGGCCCCCGGCTTCCTGCTGAAACGCCCGGAAACTCCCCCAGTTCAGCGGCTCAAACCAGTCAGATGTGGCCATTCCAGGCCGGGTCGGGGACAGGAACGGCCCCTCCAGGTGAATGCCCAAGCACCGGGCACCGGGCGGCGGTGCACCCAGGACTTCGACCATCGCTTCCAGACTGGCAAAGGTCTCATCACGGGGCAACGTCAGAGTGGTGCCAAGAAAGGCGGTCACACCAAAGGCGGGCAGGTCACGGATCACCTGAGCGAGGTCCGCCCCCATTGCATCGTGACCCATCAGGCCGTGCACGTGTACGTCAATGAAGCCGGGCACCACTGCCATACCGCCCGCCTCGACGAGTTCGGCTTCGGGTGGCACCGGCGTTGCACTGGCCGGCCCCACGGCCTTGATGGTGCTTCCCTCTATGAGCACCACGCCCGGCGCGATGACCTCATCGGGAGTGTATACAGTTCCGTCGATAATGGCCCTGACCTGCCTATGCCTCATACCAGGCTCGCTCCTCTATGGCGATGCTCCAGATGTCAAATGATAGCACGAACACGGTTCTCGTCAAGCCTGCCGGCCGATTTGCATTTTGAGTTCATGCAAAGTATGCTATAATAGAGTGAGAAGTGGATACGTCGAAAGGGACAGGCGATGCAGACACAGGTTGAAGAATTCCTTCGCTTCATGACCGTAGAGAGAGGCTGCTCGCACCATACCATCTCAGCCTACCGCAACGACCTCACCCAGTTCCTGACCTATCTGGCAGGCCAACCCGTTTCCTCCTGGCAAGAAGTGGGCCGGGTACGCATCCTGAACTACATCCTGTACCTGAAGGAACGTGAATATGCCCCTTCGACAGTGGGCCGAAAGGTCGCGGCTGTTAAGTCGTTCTTCCATTTCCTGGTTACCGATGGCGTGCTCCCAGATGACCCCACCGCTGCGATAGATTCGCCTCCGGTGGAAAAGCACCTCCCTCGTCCCCTGAGCCCAGAGGAGACGGCCCGCCTGCTGGCAGAGCCGGCCAAGTCCAACACGCCCAAGGCACTGCGTGACCGCGCACTGCTCGAGTTGATGTATGCGACCGGTATGCGTGCCAGTGAGGTCATCGGACTCGAGATGAACGCAGTAGACCTGGAGGCCGGAACAGCGCGTTGCCTGGGCAAGGGACACAAAGAGCGCATTCTGCCGCTGTACGAGCGTGTACAGGAAGCACTCGGCGCTTACCTTGAGACCGGCCGCACCAGGTTGCTGCAGGGACGGGACGAAACAGCGTTGTTTGTCAACCACCGGGGACAGCCCTTGACCCGACAGGGGCTCTGGTTGATTGTCAAGGAATATGCAACCACCGCCGGTATCGAACGGGATGTTACACCTCACACGCTCCGTCACTCCTTCGCCACCCACATGCTCGACGGTGGGGCGGGGCTGCGTGAGGTACAACAATTACTAGGCCACGCCAACATCTCCAGCACGCAGGTCTATACCAAGGTTTCCACCCGGCGCAAGCGAGGGGCCTACGACAAGGCTCATCCGAGAGCATAGACGCCGGGCCTGTCCCAAGCGCGACCAGGGGGCAATCCACATAAGGGGGGCCAAATGAATTACGTCAGAAAACTGCTAGCACGCAACGAACGCATCGTGCGCGTCGCCCGCGACCACTGGATCACATTGCTGCCCACGATCCTGGTGGACGTAACGATCAGCATCGTCATCGTCGGGCTCTCGGCACTGGGGATCATCCTCTCCCCACCATGGACATGGTTTGGCCTCTTGTTATTGGTCATACCGATCGGCCATCTCACACTCCGCATCGGGATGTGGTGGAACGGACAATACATCATCACCAATCGGCGCATCATCCAGGTGACGGGGACGTTCAGCAAACGGGTGTCCGACACCTCGCTGGAGAAAATCAACGATATCGTGATGACGCAATCAGCGCCAGCCCGTTTACTCAACTTCGGCGACATTAAAATCATCTCCGGTTCCGAAAGCGGCATTGATGTCTTCCCTTGCATCGCTGACCCCATCGCGTTCAAGAAGGAACTGCTGGATCAAAAAGAGGCCCTCACCAGGCTGGATATTCTTACGGAACAGGCAGGGCGCGTGTTGACTGCTGAAGCGCCCAACGCCGGTGACATCCCGGAACTGATCGCTGAACTGGATGAATTGCGTCAGAAGGGCATGATCAGCGACGTGGAATTCGAGGAGAAGAAACAGCAACTGCTGGCCAGGTTATGAAGATCAAGGGCTAAGGAGGAGATAATCATGCCTGAGTTTTTCTCGTGGTTGCACTTAGATGCTGCAGCAGTGACGATACGAGAACGGACCCAACTCCAACCAAAGATCGGCCTGATCCTCGGCTCCGGCCTCAACCCGCTGGCCGATGCCGTCGAGGATGGCGTCGTAATCCCCTATGGCGATGTCCCTCACTTCCCCGTCACAACCGTGGAAGGGCACGTGGGCCAACTGGTCGTTGGGCGGCTGGAAGGGCGAACCGTGGTGGTGATGCAGGGACGAGCCCATTATTACGAGGGCTACTCGATGGCTGAGGTCACCTTTCCTGTGCGGGTAATGCAGGTTCTGGGGATCGAAACTCTGATCATCACCAACGCGGCAGGCGGCCTCAACCCGGAGTTCCAGGCAGGAGACGTGATGCTCGTCACCGACCACATCAACCTGATCGGGATGAGCGGGCTGAACCCACTGCGTGGTCCAAACCTCGACCAGTTCGGGCCGCGCTTCCCCGATATGTCGGAACCGTACGACATACAGTTGCGGGCACTTGCCAGGCAAGTAGCGGCCAAAGCGGATGTACCCTTGCAAGAAGGTGTGTACGTGTGCCTGGCCGGGCCTAGTTTCGAGACACCAGCCGATTTGCGATTCCTGCGCCTGATCGGGGCAGATGCCGTAGGCATGTCCACTGTCCCCGAAGTCACTGTCGCCCGGCACGGCGGCACACAGGTGTTAGGGCTCTCCGGCATCAGCAACGTTGCGCCGGCCGAGGGCGCACCGTCAGCGGAGACGACCCACGACGAGGTGCTGGAGGCTGGCCAGACATTGGTACCACGGCTGGAAGCCATCATTCGCGGAGTATTGAGGGCATTATGACGATTCTCCTTCAATGGCTGGTTGAGCACGCCTGGATTTTGTACGTTGTGTGCGCCATCGGCATCATCGTCTATGTGATGCGTGCGTTGGCCGCTCAGCGGGATCGGAGCCTGGCTATGTTCACGCTCGAACGGGACACAGCCACCACAAGAGTCGTGCAGGCCTGGGCAACGGTCCTGATACTCGTCGCTACCGGAGTCGCCATCTTCGTCAGTACCACTGTTATCCTGCCCGGCCTGCCCATTTACGGGTCGGGAACCCCACCCCCAAGCCCCACGTTATCAGCCGGCGTGGAGCCTCTCACCCCCGCCCCCACATCCACTCCCGGCCCCACGCTAGAATCCCTGGCACCGACGCTCACCTCGCTGACCACGGCCGCGCCAGTTTCCACTCCTCCTCCACCGGAATCGATCGAGGTCCCCACTCCAGAACCAACCGACACGCCAGAGGCGGCCGCCTCCGGCGAATTATACGTCCGCTTCGGCGACTTTGCAGAACTGGTTGGCTATAACCTGCCGGCTGCCACGGTCAGCACAGCACAGCCTTTGCAGATCACACTTTACTGGCGGGCGCTGAAGGGGACCAGCCCGACAGGCTACATGGTATTCACCCACATCCTATCGGGTGATGGTCGCCTCATCGCACAACACGACGGCGCTCCCGCCAGTGGAGCCCGCCCCACCAATGACTGGACTCCCGGCGAGACTATCGTAGACCTGCACCAGATAACCTTCTACGATACGGCTTACGCTGGTCCGGCGAGAATCGCGGTCGGCCTGTACGATCCGGCCACCGGACGTGTCCTGACTGGGACAGGTGATGACCAGGTCATCCTGCCCATCACCATCAGCATCATCCCCTGATGACCAATAGGTCGGTGAGTAAGCGGGACAACCCCGGCTTTTGCCAGAAGCCGGGATTCCTTAATTGCGCTCTACCTCATTTCAGGTACAATAGACCCGGTTGGACGAAATGTGACTACTCATGCTCTTCCCAAAACAGGCACAAATAGCACACGGATACACACGGATGAAACGGGTTCTCACAGGTTTTTTATCTTTATCTGCGTACATCCGTATGATCCGTGTTGATCCGTGTTCTATTTATGACTGGTTGAGCAGTTTGGACGAAATGGTTGAGCAATTGAAACGGCTGGTTACGCTGGCCCTCGTGGCCACCATACTGATACCGCTCGTGCCATTCGGGATAGTCCGCGCTCAGGAGGAAGACGATGTCGCACGGCTGATGGCACTTATGTCCAGTGCCGCCAAGGTCGGGCAACTTTTCCTCGTCACCTTCCCCGGGGCCGAGGTCACAGAGGACGCCATTATCACGGAGTTGATCTACGACTATCACGTCGGCGGGGTAGTGCTTCTGCCTGACTGTGGAAACATCATCAACGAGAGCAATACACCCGCGCAGGTAGCCACACTAGTTAGTCAACTCCAAGGGGCCGCCTGGGCGGCGACACAGCCGGTAACCGATACACTGATCAGGGAAGATCTCCCCCCGGGGCCTTTCATCCCCCTCTTTATCGCCGTGAACCACGAGGGCAACGGCATGCCCTTCACCAGCATCGTCAGCGGGACCACCCCGCTGCCCTCCGAGATGGCGTTAGGAGCCACCTGGAATCTGAGCCACACCGAGACCATAGGCCAGATTGTGGGACAGGAACTGCCTGCTCTGGGCATCAACATGCTGCTGGGGCCATCGCTGGACGTGCTCGAAAACCCACGCCCCGAGAGCGCTGGTGACCTGGGCGTGAGAGCCTTCGGGGGGGAACCGTTCTGGGTGGGGCAGATGGGACAGGCGTACATCCGTGGCGTCCACGCAGGATCCTCGGGACAGGTGGCGGTCGTAGCGAAACATTTCCCCGGCCTGGGAGCCTCCGACCGCTCGCCCAATGAGGAGGTCTCCACAGTACAACGCACGCTGGAGAAACTAAGACAGATTGACCTGGCTCCCTTTTTCACTGTGGCCCAGGCCGAGGACCCGCTGGCACGCCCGGACGGCCTGATGGTGTCTCACATCCGCTTCCGGGGACTGGAAGGGGGACGCTTCGTCACCACTCGTCCGATCAGCGTGGATAGCCAGGTGCTTCAGCGGCTGCTGGGGTTGCCGGAACTGACCGGCTGGCGAGAAGAAGGTGGCGTGACGATCTCCGACGGGCTGGGTCTGCGTGCGCTACAGCGTTTTTACGATCCCGACGAGAAGAGTTTCAACAGCCGCCGTATCGCGCAAGAAGCGTTCCTCGCTGGCAACGACCTTCTGCTTCTCTCCCAATTCGCGCTCAGCGACGACTGGGATGATCAGACTGCCAACGTCAAGTCCACGATCACTTTTTTCCGCGAGAAATATGACAATGACCCCTCATTTCAGGCGCTGGTGGATGCAGCAGTAGCGCGCATATTGCGGCTCAAACTTGCGCTCTACGATGGCGCGTTCGATCTCGCCGCCGCCCAGCCGGACGCAGAAACGGCCAGCGAGCAGGTAGGGCTTCACCTGGAGACAGTGTCAGCCGCTGGTCGCGACGCTATCACACTGCTTTCTCCTCCCTCGCCTGACCTGGTCCCTTCCCCTCCGACCCCTGAGGACAACATCGTCATCTTCACCGACAATCGGGAGGGACAGCCCTGCACCACGTGTGCTCATGTGCCTTACATCGACCCCCTCGCGCTGCGAGACACGATTGTGCGACTCTATGGCCCTCGTGCGACAGGGCAGATTGACCCCTCACTGGTGACCAACTTCACCTTCGGCCAACTGGAAGAATACATGAATGCGCCACCTCCGCTCCCTATGCCGACCCCTGCGGCCGGGGAAGTTATCACGCCAACCGCACCCCACCCCGTCGAAACAGCACTACAAAGGGCCGATTGGATCATCTTCGCCATGCTCAACCCAACCGATGACCCGCCCCAGTCAGGAGCCGTGCGGCGATTTCTCGCCGAGCGGGCCGATGCATTGCGCCAACCACACCTGGTCGTGCTGGCCTATGACGCCCCCTACTACCTCGACGCGACCGAGATCAGCAAGTTGAGCGCCTACTACGTGGCCTACGGCCGGGCAGAGCCTCTGATTGAAGCCTCGGTGCGAGCACTGTTCGGCGAGTTCGCGCCGGTGGGGACCCCGCCGGTCAGTGTGGCTGGCATCAACTACGACCTGCTGACCCAGGTCCGCCCCGACCCTGAGCAGTCTGTCGCTCTGTACTACTACGTCGTTGAAGCGCTCGAGGAAGGCCAACCAACGCTAGAGCCGCCCGAGGAGGGCCAGCCAACACCAGAGCCTCCTCAGCCTGACGTCGGCGATGAGTTGAGATTGAGCACCAATGTGATCGTGGATCACAACGGCCATCCGGTGCCCGATGATACCCCTGTCCAGTTCATCTTCACTTATCCACAAGAGGGGCTGGAACACTACATCGCAAAAATGACCCGTGGTGGCGTGGCCGAAACGGCGGTCACTCTGGAGCGGACGGGACAACTCGATATATCCATCCAGGCGGACCCCATTCCACGTACAATCTGCCTGCAAATCACGATCCCGGAGGGAGAGCCCGCCATTATCTGGACGCCCACGCCGGCGCCCACGCCGGTGCCCACACCGACACCGACGCTCACTCCGGGCCCGGAATCAGCGCCAGAAGAGACGCCCGAACCAACACCTGGCTCGGAAGAGGAGGAGGCGGGAGAGCCCCCTACTGCGGACGACGGGGCTGGGCCACTGGGCCTGGCGCTGGCGCTGATTGGCGTCCTGATCGTCGGCGGCACGGGCTACTACGTCGTGCGCCTGAACAACGGACCGGTCAGCCAGGCCATGCGTCTGGCGCTGTGGTGTGTGATAGGCGGACTCGCGCTGTATCTGGCCTACGCGCTGCGTGTGCCAGGGGCTGCCCGGCTGAGAGAGCGAAGCGGCGTGTGGGCCGCGGGAGGGATAGCGCTGTTTGGTAGTCTGGTGCCGCTGCTCATCGCGTGGATTGCCAGCCGGCGGAGACAGCCTGAACAAGTAGTCAATCGCTAACAGCCAATGGCTAACGGCTAATTACAGGAAGGTCACCAATACGGCGAGGACGAGCATCACGCCGCCTAGCATCAGCAAACCACGATTTTCGACCACCGCCTGGCGCCACTCCCCTTGCGCAGGAACCAGGGTAATCAGTGAAGGTGGCAGCGAACCGGCGTGTAACATTTCGCGAAAGGCCGCCACGTCCGGTGGGCGTAGATCGGGATGGATAGCGATGGCCGTCAGGATGGCACGCTCTGTGGCAGGAGAGACACGTGGGCTGATCGCTCGCGGGAACACGAGCGCGTTGGGGTTGAGGAAACGCTGCTTGGCATCTGCTGGAGGTTGGTTGGTCAACAGATGGTAGAGCGTAGCGCCAAACGAGTAAATGTCGGACCGGGCATCGGTGTGACCGGTGTCCCCACCATACTGCTCCAATGGGGTATAGGCGACAGTGCCCCGGCCTTGCAGCACGGTGATGGTGCGGGCGTCATCCGCCGCCAGCAGTTTAACCAGCCCGAAGTCCACCAACTTGATCAACCCACCGGGGGCCAATTTGATGTTGGCTGGTTTGATGTCGCGGTGGAGCACGGGAGGGTCCTGGCTGTGGAGGTACTCCAACGCATCACACAACTGATCGGCCCATTCGAGCACCTGCTCTCCATCGAGAAACTTTCCCTCCCGGCGTTTCTCCTCCATCAGTTGACGCAGGTCTTGCCCGCCGACGAAATCCATCACCAGGTACTCCCGCTGACCCTCGGTGAATGTATCGGAGACTTTGGGGAGGTTCGGGTGATCCAGCCGCCCCAGCGTGAAGGCCTCGCGGCGAAACTGCTCCTGGGATTGGGCCAGCGCCTCCGGCGTCGCGTCAGGGTCCGGGTGGACCTCCTTGATCGCACAGATGCGACCCTCCAGGCGCAGGTCTTCAGCGCGGTACACCGCGCCCATACCTCCCCGGCCGACAGGCGCAATGATTTTATACCGTCCACGCAGGACGGTTCCAGATGCAAGCAGGCGGGCCAAGTTTTCTCTTCTTCTCTCCGTCGCGGCTACGTTTCATCATAAGGGAGAAAAGCGATTCTGTCAAGGAGGTTGTGATGAACCAACAGGACATGCCAATGCTCATCATCTACGAGGGAGAACTGAAAGGGCAGCGCTGGATCATCGAGCAGGATCAGGTGATCATTGGGCGAGGATCGGATTGCGACATCGTACTACCAGAACGGCAAGCCTCACGCCAGCACGCCCGGATCGAACGAGACAAAGGCGGCTATCTGCTGCGCGACCTGGGGAGTAAGAACCGCACTTACGTCAATGGCCAGGAGGTGCGCGACAAGCCGTACCGTCTGAAGGACGGAGACGAGATACAGATCGCACTGTGCGTCAAGATGGGCTTCGTCGGCACCGACGCGACGCTGCCACTGGAGTTGACCGGACCGGGACGGGGACTGCGCGTAGACCGGGCCGCCAAAAGGGCCTTCATCGGAGGGCACGAGTTGACCCCGCCCCTCTCAGTGGCCCAGTATCGGCTGTTGGAGTTGCTGCTCGACCACGAGGGTGAGGTGGTCTCGCGGGACGCGATCGTGGCGGCCGTCTGGCCCGAGGAAGAATCGATGGGCATCTCGGAGCAGGCGATTGACGCGCTGGTGCGCCGCCTGCGCGACCGCATCTCGGCCGCAGACCCGGATCACACCTACATCGTCACCGTGCGGGGGCACGGGTTCCGGTTGGAGAATCGGTGAAAAGGGACGGTAGAGGGGGCGATTTGCGCAGGAAGCGCACCTGACATGAACCCCTTGCTGGTCGGCAGCGTGCTCGTTGAGCCCTATTACTATTGGGGCGCGTTTCATCTCGGTTGACAGAGGAGGGAGCATCCCCAGATGCGACCGGGGCACCATCTGGGGATGCCTGCTCCTCAACTGATTTGAAACACACCTAAATCACTGAACCGGACCGTCCACAATGGCCAGAACGAGCGAGTGGGTTCGTAGCCCTCATACGACAGAAGAGCAGTTAGCCCACCTGCGGCAGCAGATCGAAACGGTGGAGGCCGAGTTGATCGAGCGCGAGGCCGAACTGGTGGATCTGCGCGTGGAACTTTCGGCCTTCCGGCTGGCATACGACACCCAGGTCGGTCGCAAGGCGGCGCAACTGGAAGCGGTCGAGGCGGAGATCGAACGCTGCCAGCGACGAATCAGCCAGTACCACCAGTGGGGGCCGGGCGGCCTACCCCAGGCAAACTACGTCCCTGTCGAGGAGCAGTACCGGCGCGCCTGGCAGCAGCCGCAGAAACCGCCGCCTCCACCCCTCGCCGAGCCAGTGGATGCGGCGACCGGGGACCAGGTCAAGAAACTATACCGCCAGTTGTGCCGTCGTTTCCACCCCGACCTGGCCCGGGACCCGGCGGAACAAGCCTGGCGAACGGAGATGATGACGGCCGTCAACGCGGCCTACGGTGCACGGAGCCTAGTCGAACTCCAGGCCCTGGCCGCAAGACCCGACCGCTCCCCGGCGGCCGAAATCGGCACAGACGAACAGCGTCTGGCCGCCTTGCGCGAAAAACTGGAACAGATCCAACGACGGCTGCGGGAAGTGGAGCAGGAGATCCACGAACTGACGAACAGCCCAGAAGTGGCACTGAGCCTGGAGGTGAAGTTCGCCCGGCGGCAGGGGCGGGATCTTTTGGCCGAAATGGCGGCGGAGGTGGAAGAGGACCTGGCGCGGAGGCGCGCGGAACTGGACGCGCTGGTGGCCGAGTTGGAGCAATATGGCTAGACCTGCTCAAAGTGGGAGGCGCCTACGACGAAGATGGTGGCCCGATGTTGGCCGGGTTCGGGGGAACTGCATGTGTCTCGGAGTACGTCAATGACGGGCTGCACGTGCTGCTCCTCCACGCCAATGAGCAGCGTGACGTTGCCCCGTCTCAGAAAGCCACCGGTGCTGGCGACACGAGTCACACGGTGGCTGCGAGTCACCAGTTGGTCAATCACAGACTCAGCATCCACATCACGGACGATGGCGATGATCAGTCTCATTTGGACTTCGCCTCACAGTTGCTCAAAGCGCTCGACGTCGAGCACGTAAACGGTCGCGCCCCCCACCTCCGCTTCGATCATGGTTGGCTGAATCTCAAGCAGCGGGGCCTCAATGTGGGCCGGGATAAACCGCCGGCGGGTACGACAGCACTCGCGGACGTGTTCCAGCACACGGGGCAGACGCGCCCGGTCAAGGCCGACGAACAGCGAAACAGTGGCCTCACACAAGATGCCGCCGCTAGAGTCCACCTGGGTGACGCAGAAGCCATCACGGGTCAGCCTGTCCATAAACAGGCCAGCCTGCCCACTGGAGACAGTGACGATCACCAGTTGATTGACAGCGTTTCGTAGTTCCACGTTTCCCCCGCGTCCTTATTGTACCAGATTTCGCGGGCAAGCGCAACAACCAACCAACCCAATTCCTCCGGCGTGCAGCACTCGATCAACCTGTCGATCTGGGCCATCAGGGAGACAGCGCGATCGCAGAGCCACCACAGTACGTGCAGTTGTGCCTGCAACCACGAACAGTGAGCACCGCCATCACCGGGTAATCAATCCAGTGGCTGAAAGGCACGTAGTTCAGGAAATCGACGTCACGCAGGGATCGCACAACGGTCGCTCTTGTTTGTACACTAGCCGTGCTGTGTTATAATCTTGACTTACGAATGCGATCCTGTAATCGACGAACTCCAGCCTATGGCTGACGTGTGGCATCGTGTGCTTATGCAAGTAGCGCTTGTCTGGCGTCCTATGCTCATACAGGCAGCGCTGACCTTTGTGGCAACGCTGGGCGCTTTCCAGGTGGCCGCTCTGCACAATGGTCTTGAGGGGCTGGCCTGGCCGGTTGGGCTGCGACACAAGCGGTTCGGCTATTTTCTAGCCGGGCTGCTGTTGGTGATCGCCCTCCTCGGCGGGGTGCTCCTGGCGCTCCTGAACGTGCCGCTGCCTCCCTTACTGTCGGTCACGGTTTTCCTTGCTGGAAGCGGATTGGCGCTGTCGTTGCTGGTCGTTGGCGCAGCGCTGCGATTGCTGTGGAGGAAAAAGCAGCAGCAACCGCCACCACCTTGGGGCAGGCCGATCCAACTGGGCCCTCTGCGGGCTACGTTCTATCAACCTGCTGGTAGACGTGGGCCATTTCCTGCGCTCTGCCTCCTGCCCGACCCCACCGCTTCCGGCGACAACTTGTCCCTGCTGGTACGGGCGTTGGTAGAGGGTGGTATCGCTGTGTTGGCTCTCGACTTGCAGTCACTGAATATCACGGACCGTCTGACGCTGCAAGGGCTCGTGTCGGTTGGCGTTTCGCACCTGGCACAGCGACCCGAGACCGATGCGGAACGCGTGGGCCTGGTCGGCATAGGACTGGGGGGTGACCTGGTGCTGCGGGGTGCAGCGATGGACCCAGGCATGGCAGCAACGCTGGCGATTGAGCCGGTGCTTTCGAGCGACCGGCCGGGCCTGGGGTTGGAAACCCTGCGTGATCTCTCGTGGTTCGAGGCACAGCGTCGCGCACATCGCTGGCGACACTCGGCGCTGGTGAAAGGGCTGGATGCGCCCACGGCTATCCGGCGCATCATCTCACATCCGGTTGCCATCGTCGTCGGCTGTGCCAGTGGTCCAGACACTGCGGGGTCTTTGGAGATCCTACGGGTGGACGGGGGCTGCCCACTCACACCAGCCGCCCACACAGAGGCACTGAAGCGCGCCGCCGAGTGGCTTATGGAGCACCTGACGTGATACATGTCCTGTCTTCTTACGTGACGATTCTCTGCTTCCTGCTGACACGCTTCCAAGGATTGCCCGCCCAGGTGAATCGGGCGCTGGATTTCCTGGCTGGTGGATACGTCGTGCCTACGGCACTGGCGCTGGCGGCTCTCATCCGCTGGTTTGAAGGAGCAACCGCAGCCGACCGCGTAGCCAACCAGCGGGCGGTATTGCACGGCCTGGTGGCGGCCCTCACAGGATGGGGCCTGGCAGCGCTGATCGGGCTGGCGTGGAAGCAAGGACTGAGTGATCCAGGGTGGGAGCAGGTGCTGAGTGGCTGGCCGTGCTGGCAGGGCCTTCCATTTCCCAGTCCAGCCGCAGCGGTGGGTTTCGCGCTGGGAACAGCCCTGTGGCGACGAGATTGGCACTGGGGCCTGGGATATTGTCTGGCAACGGGCCTCTGGACTGTCTCTCAGGTATGTCGGGGCCTGCATTACCCTATGGACGTCGTCGTTGGAACGGCGCTCGGCGCCGGTCTGGCATGGCTGCTTGGATCTGCGGGCTGGCTGGACCGGACTCTGGATACGTTTATCTGTCTTGTTCGCCGCTGGATGCTGGCTTGAAGTGTGGCGTATGAATCCACGTACTGAATTTAGATGCTGATTGACTACCGCGTCCGGCAACGAGAATATCTGTTGGAGATCAGTCGTGCCCTCACGGCACAACTCAACCTGGATGAGTTACTGCAAATGGTACTGGAGTCAGCGACAAAGATGCTGGCAGGACAGGCTGGCCTCATTGCACTGCGCGGCACCGATGGGAGTTTCACCATCCGTGCCAGTTATGGCCTGCCCCGAGCATTGGCGCCCTATTTCGAGCCGTTGCTGGCGGATATCCCCGACGACGCTGACCGAAGCCGATTCCACATTCCCGGCCTGGCAGAGAAACTGGGACAGATAGTGGCGGGCCTTGGGCTGCGCCTACAACAGGTAGTGGCGCTTCCGATGGCCATTAAACGGGAACTGATCGGCGTGTTGTACGTGTTTCGAGCCTACGGAACCCGCTTCACCGCCGACGATCGTCAGATTCTCGCCAGTTTCGCCGACCAGGCCGCCATCGCAGTCCACAATGCGCAACTTTACGAACGTATCTCACAGGAGAAGCGCCGGCTTGATGCGATCCTGGAGTACAGTGCCGATGGGGTGATGATCCTCGATCCGGCCCACCGTATCGTTGTCTTCAACCATGCGCTGGTGCAATTGAGTGGCTGGTCGGCGGCCGAATCGCTGGGCCACCATCACGATGAAGTGATCCACTGGGCGCGCCTGGAAACGGATCTGGACCTGGCCAGCGCGGCCGCCGGCGGCTGGCCTCTGCCGTCGGCCCGTCCCCTCTACGTCGAGGGGGATCTGCGCCGGAGGAATGGCAGCACTGTCAGCATCGGTATCACGTACGCGCCGCTCTTCGACCGTGATGATCATCTGGTCAACATCATCACCGACGTGCGGGACATCACACGCTTCCGGGAAGCGGATGAGATCAAGTCCATTTTTATCTCCGTGATCTCCCACGAACTCAAAACCCCCGTCGCCTTGATCAAGGGGTACGCCGACACTCTGTTGCGCAAGGATGCCTGCTGGGACCCAGATACGATGCAGGAAAGCCTGACGGTCATTGTGGAGGAGGCCGACCGTCTGAATCAACTGATTGATAACCTGCTCGACGCCTCGCGGCTCCAGGCAGGGGCGTTGCCATTGGAGATGGACCAGGTGGCGCTTGGTGCGCTGGCCGAGCGTGTGGCCAGTCGCTTCCGCATACAGACCCAGGGGCACGAGATTGTGGTCAACTTCCCACCGGACTTCCCGGCTGCAGAGGGAGACTCGGGCCGACTGGAGCAGGTTCTAAACAACCTGGTCTCCAATGCGATAAAATACTCTCCGAAGGGAGGCCGTATCGAAATCAGCGGTCATGTACTGCCCAGCGAAGTAGTTGTCACCATATCCGACCAGGGAGTGGGCATCCCGTTCGAGGAGCAGCCTCGCGTGTTCGAGCGGTTTTTCCGCGGCACACGGGAGCGCCACCAGCGTACGCCTGGGGCCGGCCTGGGACTGTACCTGGTGAAGGCCATTGTTCAAGCCCACGGCGGGCGCACCTGGGTCGAGAGCAACCCCGAAGAGGGATCCACCTTTTCGTTCGCTATCCCGCGCCTACAAACTTCCAATTGAAAGGAATCCACCTATGCCTCAAGTAATGCTTGCCCGTGTGACCTGCCCTAACTGCCACAATCCGTTCCAGGCTCCTGTGGAGCAAGTCATGGACGTCAGAACCGACCCCAGCGTCAAAGCACGGCTGCTCAACGGCCTGATCAACGTAGTCGTCTGCCCTCACTGCGGAGTGACCGGGGCGCTTAACCTCCCGTTTCTCTATCACGACCCCGATAAGGAATTAGCGTTGGTGTACATGCCGATCGAGGTCGGCCACGACAACCTTAAACGCCAACAGGCCATAGGCAAGTTTACCAATGCAGTGATGAACAACCTGCCCCCTGAGGAGCGCAAGGCCTATCTATTACAGCCCCAGGTCTTCCTCACGCTGGAGAACCTGGTAAACAAGATCTTCGAGGCGGACGGCATTACCCAAGAGATGATCGAAGAGCAGAAGGCCAAGGCGGCACTGCTGCAGCGCATGATCAATGCCACCTCCGATGAAGTGCTGGAAGCGATGATCAGGGAGAACGACGAGACCATTGACGTCGACTTCTTACGCATGCTGACCATGAACCTGGAGATAGCACAAGCCACGAAGCAAGAAGCCGACGTACAGCGACTCTTGGTAGTGCACAGCAAACTACTGGAGTTGAGCAGCGAGGGGCGAGCAGCCAAAGCACGAGGTGAGCTGATGGAAGCGCTGCAGGCCGAGCCGACCCGCGAGAATCTACTGGGCTCGCTCATCCAGGCCCCCGATGAGCGCACGCGCGAGTTGCTCGTCACGTTCGGTCGGCCGCTATTGGATTATCCATTCTTCCAGTCCCTCACATCTCGGATCGAGTCTGCCCCCGACAAGGATGAGCAGGAGCGGCTGACCGCGCTGCGCACGGAGATTCTTGCTGTTCGAGACCGGTTCGACGAAGCAACCAGGGCTCTATACAAAGCCCGGGCCACGCTTCTTCGAGACTTACTGCTGAGCAACGACCCCGAAGCACTGGCCCGCCGCCGCTTCGAAGAACTGGATGGAGTCTTCCTCAATGTGCTGGCATCTGGCCTGGAGGACGCACGTGCTGCCAATGAGATACAGGCCATCCAGGCTCTGCAATCCATCCAGAACCTGACACTGCGCCTGGTCGATGAAGCCGCTCCACCGGAATTGCGCCTTCTCAACCGGCTAATGGCTGCTGAGAGCAATGCTGAAATCGAGAAACTGTTGCAGGAAAACCATGACCTGGTGACGGAGCGCCTGGCGCAGTCTATGGAAGGGGTAGAGGCCAGCATGCGAGAGGATGGCATGTTGGAGGCTGCTGAACACCTGGCGTTGGTGTTGGAGAAAGTGAAGGAGACGATAGCACAGGCAACCACCGTTTGACAACGTTGACAATCAGACTTGACAATCAGAACTTGACAAGATCGGCCCCTTTGTGCTATGATGTAGACACGCGCGCCCGTACCTCAATTGGATAGAGGAGCGGTCTACGAAACCGAATGTTGTGGGTTCAAGTCCCGCCGGGCGCGCCAGCCTTATCGTGCCCTCCCGCCCAGGGAGAGCATTATCTCGTGTGCTACGCTTCTCCGGCCGCCGGCAGCCGGATGGTGAACGTGCTCCCCTCCCCAGGCGTGCTCTCCACGATGATCTCGCCGCCGTGCAGGTGGATCAGTTCCTGGGCGATAGCAAGCCCCAGACCAGCCCCTTGTTGTTCCACCTGCTCCCGACCGACCTGCCAAAACCGCTCAAAGAGGTGCGGTACCTCCTCGGCTGGAATTCCCATCCCATTGTCGGACACGGCTACCTCCACCCAGCCGTCGTCAGCCCGGGCACTCACCGTCACCCGCTTCCCCTCCCCCCGGCAGAACCTGATCCCGTTGTCCACCAGCCGCCCCAGGGCGTCCGTGAAAAGGGGATCGCACAGCCGCACCGGCGGCAGGTCGGGCTCTACCTTCGTCTCCAGCGTCACGCCGCAGTCTGCCGCCTGCTGCTCATACTGCCGGGCCGTGCGCTCCAGAATCTCGCCCAGATCACGGCGCACCTGGGCCACCAGGCGGAAATCCCTTGCCATCTGGCCGGTGTCCAGCCGCACCAGGAGCAGGAGATCATCCACCAGCCGGTTTAGCCGGTCGGCGCCCTGCTTGATCCCCAACAAGAACATCTGGATATCGTCGGGGGAGAGA
>JADHWW010000147.1 GCA_016783285.1 Anaerolineae bacterium | reverse complement strand
CGCCCACATGATCGTAGTAGGCTGCAGGCTAAAAAAGGCAGCAATGGCCTGGATGGTGTCACCTGCCTGAATGGTGTACGTGATGATGCCCAGGCGCGGGCGCTCGGGGATGATGGTGTGCGATTGAGTCAGCCGGGCAATGGCTCCACCGAGGTTGTCGGAAGGCGCTTTGCCATTTTGCCCGTTGAACCCGGTCAGTATGTCCTCTGCTGTCTCCTCGGTTTCCCCATCATTGGCAGAGGCAGACAGGGCAGGCATGGGTGAAGTGGGAGCAGCCCGTGCTGGCCACTCGATGTTGCTCAGCCCGACGGCGATGAAAGCCACGAAAATGACCGCCACGTGTGCACTGGTGCGCGTGAGCAGCGGGCGCCAGCCATGCCAATCGCCAGTCAGCCGGTAGACCGTGGTTGCCACCCAGGCGCAGGCACGCGGAAAGCCCTCCTCGAACCAGCAGCGGAGGGAACGTCTTCTCGTCGTAGTGGACAGCGTGCTATTACGCCGTGATAGTCGCATCGTTTCTTACGCCCGATGTGCGCGGATTTCCCGCTACGGCAGATAAGTCTGCGGGTTCTGCGGCACACCGTTATGCCGAATCTCGAAGTGGAGATGAGGGCCGGAAGACCAGCCAGTGCTGCCGCAGTAGCCAAGTAAGTCACCTTGGTAGACTGCATGCCCGCATCCCACGGCGATGGCGCTGAAGTGACCGTAGCGGGTGACGAAGCCATTGCCATGGTTGAGTTCAACCATAATGCCGTACCCACCGTTCCACCCCGCTATGGTCACTACGCCGCTGTCTGCAGCGTATAGGGGATCGCCCAGCCTGCAAGCATAGTCGAGCCCAATGTGTCCCGGATTACGTGGGTCGCGGAAATACCATCCCGAGACGCGGGAACTGCCGGTGGGAAGGATGAACCAGCCATTGGCCCCAGGGCCAGTAAACGTCGCGCCGCTGCAGACCCCGTAACTATACCCGGATGGTCCGGGGGAGGGATATCTGGGCGGCGGTTCCCACTCCACTTCCTCGCCCTTGCCGCCGGGCACAATGAGTAGTTGCCCTTCCCGTAGTTCCTCTCCCTCTTCAAGGTCGTTCCACTCGTTGTACAAAACTGCAGGCTGCACCCCATAGCCAGCCGCAATACCTACCGCCGTCTCCCCGGCGCGGACAGTGTGATATACACCGTCCACAGGGAGGACAAAAAGCTCAAGCCCTTGCTGGATGAGCCATGGGGCATCCATAAGCCCTTCACGGTTACTCCAGACAATCGTCTCTGGAGACAGCCCGAACCGAGCAGCGATGTCAAAGACGGTGTCACCTTGCTGGACGATGTAGGTCTTGACTTGTATGCGCAGCCGATCCGGGAAGGTGGTGTGAGGCACGGGCATTCGAGCGATAACGTCGGCTGTGGAGGGATGAGGCCAGGGAGTAGAGGGAGGCGCAGGTGGAGTCGGCTGCGGTGCTGTCTCTGGCTCTGTTGGAGAGTCCATCTCGCCAGACGGCACGCTGTCAGCGCTGAACGAACCACCTACAGCAACCCGCGGTGCTGGGGTTACTACGCCACTGAGAACGACGGTGACCAGGGCGAGGGCGATGATACTCAGGTGGGCAGTAGCGCGGGTCAGAAAGGGACGCTTGGTGCGCCAATCTACACAGGTACGCCAAACCGTGTTCGTGCACCAGGTCACGAGGCGCAGAATGAGGGGGCGGGGGGAAGATGGTTCGATAGTCGCTATTGGGCGCTCCCTCTCGGTGGAAATCGAGAGTGGTGATCTATTCATTGAATCTGATCCGAGGTCATGCAACAATTGTCGCTAGCCTCATAGATTATTATACCATTAAAAGGAGGGGATGACAACTCTCGACTCTCGTTGACAAGTAGCCGAGAGGCGGTATAATCGGTGCAGTATTGAAATCTGATTGATGCCAGGTAGGTGACGAACGAGTGAACATATTTTGGGAAGCCTTGTTGATCTTTGTGTTGCGTTTGTTGGGCATCGCTGTCAGCACGCTCTCGACGCTGATGACTGTTCAGGGGCGCAAGTTCTACGCTATGCTGGCGAACTCTCTCAGTGCGCTAGTGTACGTTGTTGCCATCGGTAGGGTGGTGGCAAATCTGAACAATGTCTGGAATATCCTCGCTTACTGCTGTGGGGTCGCCGTGGGCACGCTGCTCGGGATGGCCTGGGAGCAGCGACTGGCGCTGGGATTCGTCGAGGTGCGGTTCATTTCTACCGAGAAAGGCGATGCTATGGCGGAGGCTCTGCGCCAGGCGGGATTTGGTGTGACGGAGCTCTATGGGCGCGGGCGTGAAAGCGCCGTGAGCATTATTGAAGCCATCGTTCCTCGTAAGAACGTGGACACCATGCTGGGGATCGCCAAATCTGTGGACGAAAAGGCCATCGTGACGGTGACGGAGGCTCGTACTGTGCGGCGTGGCTACTGGAAACCCGACGTGCGCCGGTGGTAGGGGCGCGGTCACCACGTCCCTACCGGAAAAAGGCGGCTTCCTCTCCTGCCAGACCGTCGCGAACCCGGATGAGGTGATGTTCATGGAGCGGGGGCAAACGGTCTGGTGAGAAGAAGCACACCTCCAACGCCTCCTCATTGTCGGCACGAAGCGTACCACCCACCACCTGGCAGTCGAAGAGGGTGGGGACCAGGACTGTCTGGTCACCGTTAGGGTAAGTGTGGCTGAATTCAGGTCCACCGGCGTAGATGCCTACGAGCCGTTCGGCCCTGACTGCTAACCCTGTTTCCTCGGCCACCTCCCGCTCCACCGTCCGGTCAATGCGCTCGCCCAACTCCATTGCCCCGGCTGGCAGACACCACTCTCCGTCGTCGCTGCGGCGGATGAGGAGTATCTGGCCCGCCTCGTCGCGCACCAACCCGGCGCCTCCCACCATAATCAGCCGCTCGTGTCCCACCTCCTCCCAGGCTTCTATGAGGGGTGGCAATTATCATGTGGGCAATCATCCCGTTGTTAGGGCTGGTGGTCTATCATGTGGTCACCGACGAGGAGGTGCTGGGCACCCTGCGTTCACGGGTGGCAATAGTTGTGGCGCTGGCGGTGGAGGTGGCACTGACCTTCGCACTGCCGCCCCGTTTTGGCGCGGAAGTCACCTGGCCACTGCTGCGCTGGGTGTCGCTGGCTGTCGGGACAGTGGTGGCGACGTTGGTAACGGCGAGTATCATGCGCCGCCGGGATGAAAACCATCTGTTCGCTGTGTTCTTCCTGTTCACGATTGTGAACAGCCTGCTGCAAATGGCCCTGTATTTGTTGTTCTAGGACTTTCGAGTCTACACCACGATGTTCACCAGTCGCCCCGGAACATAGATGATCTTGCGGATCTCCTTGCCGCCAGTGTGCCGCTGGATGTTCTCGTCGGACAGGGCGGTCTCCCGCGCTGTCTCCTCGGTGATGCCGGCTGGCACCTTCAGCCGCGCCCGTACTTTGCCGTTAACCTGCACCACCAGCGTGATCACCTTCTCGGCCGCCAGGTCGGCGTTAAACTGGGGCCAGGACTGCAAGTGGACGCTGTAGGGATGGTTGGTCCGCGCCCACAGTTCCTCGGCAATGTGCGGGCAGCATGGGGCCAGCAGCAGGAGCAACGTTTCGATGGCTTCCTCCCACGCCTCCGTCCCGTAGACCGGTGTCTGCTTTGCCTTGATCAGCGTGTTGGTAAATTCCATCAGTCCGGCGATGATCGTGTTGAAGGCGAATGCCTCCATATCGTCCGTGACGCGGCGGATGGTCTTGTGGGTCCAGCGGCGCAGGTCGGCGATCCCCCCCTCTTTCCCCCCCATTGGGGGGGAGGAAGGGGGGGCTCCCCCCATTGGGGGGGATGAAGGGGGAGGCTCCAGCACCAGGTTCCAAACCCGTGGTAGCCAGCGGGTTACACCCTCGATGCCATGTGAGTCCCATGGCCCGCCTTGCTCCCAGCGCCAGCCGAACATCAGGTAGCCTCGCACCGTGTCCGCCCCGTATCGCTCCACCAGGTCGTCGGGAGCGATGACGTTGCCCCGGCTCTTGGACATCTTCTCGCTGTCCTCGCCCAGGATGATGCCCTGATTGCGCAGGGCGGTCATCGGCTCATCGAAGTCCAATAGGCCCATATCCCGCATGGCCTTGGTGAAGAAGCGGGTGTAGATCAGGTGCATAGTGGCGTGCTCGATGCCGCCTGTGTAGACGTCCACCGGCAGCCAGTACTCCGCCTCCTCCGGGTCTATGGGGGTAGAGTCGGCGTGGGCCGGCTCGCCCTCCTTGTAATAGGGGCTCAGGTAGGCGTAGTTGTACCAGGAGGAGCAGGCGAAGGTATCCATTGTATCGGTCTCGCGGGTGGCCGGGCCGCCGCACCTGGGGCAGGTGGTGTGCAGGAACCCAGCGTGGTACTTCAGCGGACTCTCGCCGGTGGGCAGGAACTCGGCATCCTCCGGCAGCAGCACTGGCAGGTCCTCGTAGGGCACCGGGACAACGCCACACTCGTCGCAGTAGACCATCGGTATGGGCGCACCCCAGTACCGCTGGCGGGAGATCAGCCAGTCGCGTATGCGATAGTTGACGGCAAACTCGCCGCTGCCCTGCTTCTCCAGCCACTCGGTCACCTTTTGCACCGCCACGTCCCCGGGCGTGCCGCTGAAGGGGCCGGAGTTGACCATCGTTCCGTACTCGGCATGGAACAGCATGTCGCGGTAGAAGGGTTGGGTATACAGCATCTCCATCAGGGTGCGGTTGTCGCTTACCGGTGGGTAGATCTCTTTGCAGCGGGCCAGAATCTCGCGATCCGCCTCCACGGAGTCGAACTCTCGCACCTCGTCATCGAAGATGAAGGTCCAACGGGCACCGACGACCTCGTTCCACTCGTTCGGCTTTATGTAGGCCCGCATCAGTTTGATGTATTGGTCGATCTGGGCCTTGCCGTGCAGCGTGACGTAAAGCGCCTTGCCTTTATCGCCCTGTGGCCTCACCTCGAACTCGATGTCGGCTACTTGCAACTCAGCAGCAAATCCGTCACGCACTGAGCCAGGAAAGGCAAAGGATTTGGCCACGCCATCGGACCGGTCAATGACCGGGATGATAGGCAGGCCGAATTTGAGAGCGAACGCAAAGTCCCGCTCGTCATGGGCCGGGACGGCCATGATGGCCCCCGTCCCGTAGGTCATCATCACATAGTCGGCGATCCAGATAGGGATGTGCTTGTTGTTGACCGGATTGACGGCATAAGCGCCAATGAAAATGCCAGTCTTTTCCTTCTCGGTGGACATGCGCTCAATCTCGCTCTGGCGGGCGGCCTGGAGTTTGTATTCCCCCATTTTTTCCAGTTGCTCCGGCGTCGTCAGTTTGTCCACTAGTGGGTGCTCTGGGGCCAGCACCATGAAAGTCGCACCCCACAGGGTATCGGGCCGGGTGGTGAAGACGACAATGGGATCCTCCTGCTCGGACAGGAAGGTGACATCGGCTCCCTCGCTGCGTCCGATCCAGTTAGTCTGCATCGCGACCACTCGTTCAGGCCAATCAATCTTGGAGAAGTCCAGCAATTCATCGGCATAGTCCGTGATGCGCCAGAACCACTGCTCCAGTTCTTTTTTGATGACTGGCGTGCCGCAGCGCTCGCAGTGGCGATCCTCTCCCCAGACCTGTTCTCGGGCCAGGGTGGTGTTGCACTTGGGGCAGAAGTCTACCGGGGCCTTCTTACGGTAGGCCAGGCCCATGTCGTACAGTTTCAGGAAGAGCCACTCGGTCCAGCGGTAGTAGCCTGGCAGGCAAGAAACCGCCTCCCGCTCCCAGTCGAACATCATGCCCATAGTCTTAAACTGCAGTTGCATATTCTCGACGTTGGACAACGTCCACTTATGGGGGTGGATAGCGTGCTGGATGGCGGCGTTCTCGGCTGGCAGGCCGAAGGCGTCAAATCCGATGGGAAAGAGAACGTTGTAGCCCTGCATGCGCATGTAGCGCGCACGCACATCGCTGGGCGCCATCGCGTACCAATGGCCGATGTGCAGGTTTCCGCTGGGATAGGGGAGCATAGTCAATGCGTAGTGCTTAGGTTTGCTGTGGTCAATCCTGGAGCGGTACAACCCATCATCTGCCCATCGTCTCTGCCATTTGGGCTCAATCTCCTGAGGTACGTATTGGTCTGTCATTTTCTTCTCCTTGCCTGGCTGGACATTCTCACACCTTTGCCTCGCTCCGCTGCCACAACAACCGGTTGTCCTTCACTGTGATCATCACCTTTCCTACCCGCTCCAGCGAGGAGAGGGCGGCCAGGATGGTCGTTCGAACGAGGAAGTAAATGGTCGCTGCCGTAAGTCGGAGTCTGAAGCGATCGGCCACCTGCTGAACCAGGGCGGGCGTTTCCTGTGGTTCCTCTAGCGCCGCATAGACTTGTTCTCGAATTTCCTCCAGTCGCTCTCGATTGGTGAAACACGCCTGGGCGATCTCGTCGCCCGCTTTGTAGGCCGGACCGTGACCCGGCGCGAAGTGAGCGTAGGGCAGGCCCGGCATCCGCTCCAGTGTCGCCAGCGTCTCGTCCAGGTCCACACAGAAGGTGATTTTGTGCTTCTTGAGCGTCTCAGCCGGGAAGACTGCGTCGGCGCAGAAGAGCACCTCTCTCACCGCCACCCCCACCTGGTTGGGGGCGTGCCCTGCTAATGGCACTATCTTTACCCGGAACGGTCCGATCTCCAGCGGCCCTGGCTCCACGACGTGGTCAATGCGGCAGGGTTTGGCCAGTGTGAACTTGTGGCGCAGTTCTTCGATGGGGGCCGCCCCGCTGAAGAGGTAAAGTGGCTCAATGATGGGGTTCTCCATCATCGCTCCCTCTAGTGCTGGCGCGTACAGTGGCAGCCCCAGGCGGCGCTGCAGGAAGTGGGCGCCGCCGAAGTGGTCGGCGTGGGCGTGGGTGAGGAACACCGCCTCCAGGACAGTGTCCATTGCTTCGACAACCCGCAACGCCCGCCGTGCGGTGTCCTTGTCCAGCCCTGTATCTATCAGCAGCCCTTTCCCATCCTGCACGACCAGCCCCATGTTGGAGCCGCTCTGCAGGTGAAAGATGCCGGAGGCCAGTTCCACCTGTTTCATCTCACGCCTTCTCCACCAGCGTCATCCATCCAAACCGATCTTCCAGCTCCCCTCTGGCAATGCCGAAGAACTGCTCTTGCAGGTGGGCCGTCACTGGCCCGCGCCGTCCCTCGCCCACAGGGATGCCGTCAACGCTGCGGACGGAGGTGACCTCGACGGCTGTCCCGGTGAAGAATATCTCGTCGGCCAGGTAGAGCATCTCACGAACGATCATCGGTTCCCACACTTCGTATCCCAAATCGTGCGCTAACTGCATGACGAACGCTCTGGTGATGCCTGCCAGGATTGATGCTGCCAGCGGCGGCGTGTGAAGCACGCCGTCTTTCACGATGAATACGTTCTCTCCGCTGCCTTCACTGACGTAACCATCCGTGTTCAGCACGACGGCCTCTGCAAAACCTCGGTCGTGAGCCTCCATCACGACCAATTGTGAGTTGATATACTGCCCGCCTATCTTGGCCATCGCCGGGAAGGTATTCGGGGCCATGCGCTGCCAGGTGCTCACTCCGACGTCAACCCCTTCCTCGCCCAGGTATTTTCCCATCGCTATTGTGCCGATGATCACTTCGACGGGACAAGGTCGAGGATCAAGGGAGATCACGCCCACACCGCGAAAGACCAGCGGTCGGATGTAGCAGGATTGGAGTTCGTTGGCCCGAATCGTCTCCAGGATGGCCTGGGATATCTCCGCCGGTTGGTATGGAATTGGCATGCGGTAGATTTTACACGAGTCGAAAAGCCGGCGCACGTGGGGCTCCAGGCCGACCACCGCCGGGCCACGAGGTGTGGCATAGGCGCGGAGTCCCTCGAAGACGCTGGAGCCGTAGTGCAGCGCGTGGGCGAAGACATGTACACGCGCCTCGTCCCAGGGCACCAACTGGCCGTTGGACCAGATCCAGGGCGTGGGTTCGATGCTCATCTTGTTTTTCTCCTCCTCATTACAAAAAACCCCTTCGTCTCAGGGACGAAGGGGCACGCTTCGCGGTACCACCCTGATTGGAGAGCATCCTGGATGTAATTAGGATGCCTCCCGCTCCTGGCCCGTTAACGGAGGCCAGTCGTCATCGGTTACTTGACCGGATGCTCGATACTTGGTCCAGCGTCCAGTATCTAGTACCCAGTTTCACCGACGCGGCTCCCAGGCGAGTTCGGCCTTACGTGGCGCTCCCCCTGGGCGCCGATTGCCGGGCTTCCACCTGGTCTTTCCCGGCTCGCTGCAGGGATGACCTATTACTCCTGTTCGCGGCCTTTTGACTATTTGCCGTTGTAATCTGATCATTCCACCACAGGCGGTCTCTGTTTCCAGAAGCCGGTGGCCTGTTCGAACGCATGGGCCAACTGCAGCACGCCGAAGTCGTCCTCGTGCCGCCCCACGATCTGGACACCGACGGGTAGGCCGTCCGATGTGAAGCCGCAGGGAACCGAGATGGCAGGGAGACATACGTCAGTGACGTAGTAACAGGACTTCATCCAGTCGATGTATGTTTCCATCTTTACCCCGTTGATCTCGGTAACATGGCGCACCTTCACGTCGAAGGGGGGCACCTGACTTACGGGGAAGATCATGAACTCGTATGTTTTCATGAATTCCCGCACCTGGTGATAGAGTTCTGTCCGCTTGAGTTCGGCCCGCCCGATCTGCGGGCCGCTCAACTTCGCACCCGCTTCGATGTTCCAGATCACTGTCTCCTTGATCTGGTCCCGCTGGGTCTTCAGCAGCTCGGCAAGGCCCAGTTCGTAGCGCCAGGCCCGCAGTACCTTGAAAACCTCGTCCGCGTCCGTGAAGTCCGGCTCCCCGTCCTCTACCACGCAGCCTAAGGACTCGAACACGTGCTGCTGCTCGTCAATGACCGCCGTCACACGCGGATCCACCGGCAGCCCCCCGAGATCACGACTCCAGGCGATGTGCACTCCTTTGAAATCACGTTCCAGGGGGCGGCGGAACAGGCCACCCGGCTCAGTGATGGCGATAGGCGAGCGCGGATCGGGCCCGGCGATTGCGCTCAACATGAGCGCGGCATCCTGCACCGTGCGAGCCATCGGACCCTCCACCACGAGCGGAAACCAGCCAACCAGGTTGGGCCACATGGGCACTCTGCCGGGGGAAGTGCGAAATCCCACAATATTGCAGAAGCTGGCCGGGTTGCGTAGCGAACCGCCCATGTCGCTGCCATCTGCAATGGGTAGCATCCCGCAGGCCAGTGCCACTGCCGCCCCGCCGCTGCTGCCACCGCAGGTCTTGCTGGTGTCGTAAGGGTTGAGGGTCTCCCCGAATACCTCGTTGTAGGTCTGAGAGCCGGCCCCGAACTCGGGCGTGTTGGTCTTGCCGATGGTGATGGCCCCGGCTTTCTTCAGCCGTTCCACGATTAGCCCGTTCTGATCCGGCACAAAGTCCTTGAAAACGGGCGAGCCGGAGGTGGTGCGGATCCCCTTGGTCGGCACCAGATCCTTGTGCGCGATGGGAAGCCCGTGCAGAGGCCCGATCTCCTCGCCACGGGCAAGAGCCTCGTCAGCCGCATTGGCCTGCTCCATGGCCTGCTCGGGCAGCAGCGTGACGATGGCGTTCACCGTCGGGTTGACTCGGTCGATCTGGGCCAGATGAGCCTCCATTACCTCCCTGGCTGATAGCTCCTTGGAACGGATGCGACGGGCTAACTCTGTGGCCGTCATGAAGCAGATCTCTGAACTGGACATGATGTTCTCCTTTCGTAGGTTGAAAGCGAAGTCGTTCTGATGCGCAATACTTTGTAATATATCGGCCAATGAGTGGACCCGGAGGGACTCGAACCCTCGACCCCCACAATGCCATTGTGGTGCGCTCCCAACTGCGCTACGGGCCCATCATGTCGGGGCTATGCTGGTGGAGCTGAGGGGACTCGAACCCCTGACCTCTACAGTGCGATTGTAGCGCTCTCCCAGCTGAGCTACAGCCCCGTAACCCAATCTGATTCTACATCAGAATGGCGAGATGTCAAGGTTTGACAGGTTTCCGCACCGTGTTATACTGGGTACTGGATATTGGATATTAGATACGAGGGGGATGTGAAACCTGAAACCTGGAACCTGAAGCTGGGATGAAACGAACGTTTATCCCCATTGTCGCTGTTGTCCTGGTGGCCCTGGCGCTGCTTGCCTGTGGCTCGCTGTCCCCCACGTCGGAACCGACGCCGACAATCTTTGTGCCGACGGAGGTGCTGATGCCCGTACCCACTGAGCCACCACCAACGTCCGCACCCACCGAGCCGGCTCCTACTGCCAGCCCCGTCCTTGCTGACTGCCCGGCCCCAGGCTCGCCCCCGCTCATCCAGCCCGCCCACTTTGCCGACTACCAGGCTGCCATCCAGCAATTCCTTAGCGCCGGGGGTGACAGGGCGACGCTGGAGAGCACACTGACGGAGTGGGACGCGCTGCCTGATTCAACCGACCAGGTGATCGCGATTGATATGACAGGCGACGACAACATGGAGGTCGTCATCGCTCTGGCCGATCCCAACGCTGAGATGTTCGCCCGTCCTGGCGACTTGCTCATCTTCGGCTGCCAGGCCGGGACTTATGTGCTCCTGTACCAGGAGGGCTATGATGTTTACGGGCCGGCTATGCGTCTGCTCCAGGTCGGTGACGCGAACTTGGACAGGCAGCCGGACGTCATCTACACACTGAGTTCATGTGGCGCACACACCTGCTACGAAACACTCGAAATCCGAGGGTGGGACGGGACGGCCTTCGTCAGCCTGATGGGAGGCGTGCTGGAGATGCCCTATCCCACCTACATTGTCACCCATTGCCGCATTGAGGCCCACAGCGGTGGCATCGGATCGGTGGGGGCGGAGCCTCAGCGTGGCTACTCCGAGGCCTGGGAGTGGAACGGCAGCGTGTACACCCGCACTGAGCAAATCTGGGAACCGCCCACCTACCGCTACCACGCGCTGCTTGACGGCGACCGTGCCCTGCTTTCTGGAGACTACAACACCGCCCGCGCCAACTATGAGCGGGTGATCAGCGACGACACGCTGAAGGAATTCGCTGGGACAGTCAGCATGGTCAGCGTGAACGACGAGCGGGCACAGTTGATCGCCTTTGCCCGCTGGCGTCTGGTGCTGACCCACTTGCTGATGGGGGACCCGGGCAGTGCGCAGTTGGAGTACAACCGCCTGCAGGCCGATTATCCCACCGGGGTCGCTGGTCATGACGTCGCCGCGATGGCCGAAATCTTCTGGATGGTATATCTGGCGGATGGTCGCATTGCTGACGGCTGCGCCGAGGTCGTCGCTGCGGCTGAGACGGACACCTCCGTTCAGGATTTCTTCAACTCCAACTACGGCTACGCTAACCCGTGGTGGGAACCGATAGATTTGTGTCCATTCGTCGAGTAGAAGGGCACATGACTGACTCATCTGTCTCCACCACTTCGAACAACGGGTTCGCGAATCCGGCGAGGGCGGTCGCGCCGACGCAGCGTCGTCCAGCCCTCGTCGTCATCGTGTTGGCCAACTTCCTATTCTTCTTCGGCTATCGGTTGTGGCAGTCGCTTTTCAGCAATTTCGCTGTCCAGGGGCTGGGCGTGCGGGCCGATCAGATGGGTCTGATCCAGTCTATTCGCGAGATACCTGGGCTACTAGGCTTCAGCGTCGGTCTGCTGGCGCTGCTGCTGGTCGAGATGCGCATTGCCGGGCTGTCCGTTGTCCTGATGGGCATCGGCATCGCACTGACGGGCAGGGTCGGCAGCCTGTCGGGCTTAGTGATGAGCACATTGATGATGAGCATTGGTTTCCACTTTTTCATGTCCAGCAACTCGTCGGCGGTGTTACTGCTGGTGGGTGATGATGAGGCACCGCGCACGCTGGGCCGGCTGAGCAGTGTTGGTGCGCTGGCCGCTCTAGCAGGTGCAGGCATCGTCTTTTTGGCACTTGACGCTTTGGGATTCCGCACGTTGTTCTACGTTACCGGCGCGCTGCTGATTGTGGGGGGACTGGTACTGCTCCCGTGGACCCGGCAGCCCGTCCACCCGGTCCGTACCAGGCGGCGCACCCCTATTCGTAGGCGCTACTGGCTCTATTACGTCCTGGAATTTCTGATGGGCAGCCGCCGGCATATCTTCACCACCTTTGCTATCTTCTTGCTTGTACAAGAACATCGGGTGACTGCCCAGACGATCACTGTCCTGTTCGTGGTCAACGATCTTATCGGCACGTCCCTGTATCGGCAGTTCGGCGGGATCATCATTCGCTTCGGCGAGCGGCGCGTGCTCACCCTTAACTTTGTGTTTCTCATCTTCGTCTTCTTGGGCTACGCCTACATCCCCTTGCTTCCCGTCCTCTACGTGCTGTTCGTAGCCGATCAAGTGTTGTTCGGCTTCCGCATCTCGCTCCAGTCGTACTTTCAGAAGATCGCTGTCCGACCTCAAGAGATCACACCCAACATCTCGTTGGGTCAGACCATCAACCACATCGCGGCCGTCATTATCCCGGTGGTGGGGGGAATGGTATGGGAGGTTGTCGGCAGCCGTTACACCTTCTTGATCGGCGTGGGCGTCGCGGTGCTCTCGCTTGTCCTGGTGCAGTGGATGCACACAGAGCGAAGCGATTCGTCGGGCCTGAGGGATGGCTGAGTGTTTATGTTTACTTCCCCATTTCCTCCAGTATCGCCTGCAGTTCGGCCAGCGTCGTGACGCGGGCCACCTGAGACACGAAGGTGTATAGGTCGGGGCTGCGGGCACGCAATTCCCGCACTGCTGGCCCGATGGGGTCCGTCCCTGCTGCGCCAGGTTCGTCGGCGTAGGCCCCGTGGAAGGCGAAGTAGGCCTGGTTCAGTTTGCGGATGTGGTAGCCGTGGGCGACGAATGTTTGCCGCTGCTTCTCCATATAGTCCTCCGCCTCCTCAATCTTCCCCTGTGCCAATAGTTCGTCCGCTCGTACGCGCGTCTCCCGCATCTCTATGCGGAAGTCGAAAGCAGGTGGTTCGGATGGTGCCGTTTCATCTTCCGACTCATCCGGCGCGGGCTCTGGTTCCGGCGGCAGAAGTTCAGGGTAGTAACGGGCCACCATCCGTCGCCCTACTTCCTTCCCCATGATGGAAGCGACTGTCTCGTTGATAGTGCGCGTTTCAGGGGCGGCAGCGTAGTTCCAGCCCAATGGTCTCAGAGTAAGATAATGGTGCGTCCACTCGTGCGCAGCCACCTCCGTCACCCAGTTGAGTGAACTGCTCTCCAGAAGCATTGCTGGGTACGCTGCCATTCCGCCGATGCCGGTCACCAGCGACGAGACGTCGAAACGAGTGTCTACCTGCTCCTCAATGGCCTCCCGTTGGGCTACGTCCAGCCCGTGGCGTAGGCCGAGGCTAAAGATACTCTCAATATGGTCGCGGGGGGAGACGACGAGCAGCAGGGGCAGTGGAGTGAAGTGCGTGCCTAGGGGCGGAAACTCCTGGCCTAGAACGCTGAACCTCTCATTCACCAGGATACAGGCCACCTGTTCTTCCAGGATTGCTTCGGCGAGTGGTTGATAGGCCTTCTCTACCGTGCGCAGTTCGGTCAGACGAGTGCGCGACTCGACCGTCGCCGCCTCTGGGTTCTCCACTGCTGGATCGGTGTAGGTGCGGTGAATTTCCCACTCAAGCCGCTGTGTGTCGGCCACCAATTCCAGATAGTCGAGGAAGAAATCGTGGCGGACGGACTCGTCCATGTAGCGCTGCGGCGCGACCAGGCTGTGGGTCAGTTTGCCTAGTATGGCTTTCACCTCCCAGCCGGCGAAATCAAACCTCTCGCCAGCGAGAAGGCGGTTGGCCTGGGTGTCGAGGCTGGCAGGCGGAGGCCCTTCGGCCGCCAGATTTAGGAGCAGCACGGCCAGCAGAAGCGCCAGTTGCCACCGCCGGGCGGCCCAATTCAGGAGGCTTGGAAGATGCTCGCCCAGCTTTTGGTGAGACTCCATGTGGTCGTGTCCAATATTGCCAGCCCAGCAAACGGCACGATGCGCCATTCGGTCATTGTCGGCCAGCGGTTCTCCAACTGCGCCAGGAAGAGGGTCAAGACCAGCCCATGTGATACCACGGCAGATGTTTGCTCAGGACGCGCTGTCACCAGATCCTTGATGCAGCGAGTGATGCGCTCGGCAGCCTGGGCTGCTGGCTCCATGCCCTCGACGCTAGTCTCCGGCTCGGTGAAAAGGCGCGCGGTGACCTTTTCGTAGTCATGCACCAGATGAGGGCGGCGCAGTTCGTGCAGGCAGTCCGTAGTTACCAGGGGGATACCCCAGCGACGAGCGGCCGGCTCTGCTGTCTGCAGGGCCTTAGGCTCGGGACTCGAGAAGATCAATTCTACCCCGCGCCAGAAATCCTGTCGTGCCAGGACGCCGGACTGACGCTGACCCTGCTCAGAAAGGGGCCAGCGCCTGGCTACGTCTCCCATCATCTGTGTGTGGGCATGACGAATGAGGTACAAAAGTGCCATATGACTTCTTGTGGCTTCATTTATGGGCAGTGGGAATTGTAGCAGACCGTGGGTGCTTTGGCAAGCCGCCCAGGTTGCATAAAACCCCCGCTGTGGGTATAATGGCCTTCACGAGGAGGCTGATCGTATGGATTTGAAAACGATAGGGAGACTGGTGGCGTTGGCGTTGTTGTTCGTTTCAACTGCGTGTGTTCCCACATTGGTCACATCTGCACCTTCCACCCCTGTGCCATTGAGCACCACTGCGGCCTTGGCCCCGACTGACCCGCCTTCCGCTACCGTGGTGCCCGCTTCTCCTACACCGGAACCACCCCTGGCTGCGCTGGTCAACGACCAGCCCGTCTATCTGGCCGATTATGAGCGCGAGTTGGGGCGGTACGAGGCCTCGTTGCTGTCACGGGGGATTGATCCCAGCAGTCCAGAGGGGCAGGCAAATCTGGCTCAGGCTCGCGCCTGGATCCTCAATGTGATGATCGAGCAGGTATTGACCGAGCAGGCGGCGATTTCAGTGGGTGTCTTCATCTCCGATGCTGAGGTGGATGCCTATATGGGGGAAATGATCGTCGAGAATGGAGGCGAGGAACCATTCCGGGCTAAACTGGAGGAGTGGGGCGAGACGTACGAGGACGCTTGGCGGGAGGTGCGCACGCAGTTGATTGGGATGGCGATGACACAGCGCATTATCGAAGATGTGCCGATGACAGCAGAACACGTCCATGCCCGCCATATTCTAGTGGACACCTCTGAGGAGGCGGAGCGCATCCTGGCCCAACTCCAGGCTGGCGCTGACTTTGCTGCCCTGGCTATGGCCTATTCTCAGGATGTCAGCACCCGCGAAAGCGGGGGGGACCTGGGCTTCTTCCCCTGGGGCATCCTGGTGGCCCCTGAGGTGGAGGAGGCTGCTTTTGCTTTGCAGCCGGGTCAATTCAGCGGAGTAGTGACCAGTTCATTGGGCCACCACATCATACAGGTCATCGAGCGCGACCCGGCCCGCCCTGTTAGCCCGGAGAACCTACGCCTTCTGCAGGACCAGGCAGTGCAAGACTGGATCGAAGGGTTGTGGGCTCAGGCTGTGGTTCAGCGCTTCGTCGATACGAGCCCTTGAGGCAGGCTACCGCAAGGAGATCAAGCGATGGGTGATGATCGGAGAACAGCGCTCTTTAACGTCCTGACCATCGTGACGCTCGTAGCCACGGTGTGTCTGGTGGGCTTCTACGGGCTTGTCGCATTCGATGTCTTCAATCCTTTCCCGCCTCCCACTTCCATCCCTGTCGCCGTGTTGCCGGAGACTACGGAGACACCCACACCAGGGGAAAGCATCCCCACATGGACGCCGACCACT